>JBJLHG010000001.1:0-344864 GCA_045564455.1 Gammaproteobacteria bacterium | reverse complement strand
GATATGATTGTTGAGACTGATTTCCTTGACGATAGGATTCTGAAATTCCTAACAGAGCTCTCCCGATAGCTTGATTCCTTTGTTGTTGAGTATTTTGAATTTGTCTAGCTTGTTCTATTCTTTTTTTTGTTAAAGAGGAATAATAAAGACCCTCACAAACTTCTTCAGATGGGTCTAATTTATTTGGAAATCTTTTTATTAACGAAGTATAAAGAATCGCTTCTGCTTCGGGTTCAAGTTCTCTTAAATTATCATAGTGATAACCAGTACTTACGCCAAAACAAACTTCCATAGTGGTCATTTTATCTGCTTCTTTCATGCTCACAGAAGTTGTCGTAGCACAGCCAAAAATAAACAAAACCAAAACACTAAACCTTTTCACTCTTCTACCTTATCAAATTCAGGATTGGGTTCAAGCCACCACCAGCAAAGCCAGGATTAAGAATAGGCTTTTCAAAATAAGTTTAGGTAGTCTGAATCTAAGGGTTTTTGGATATATCTAAGGTATGACACAAAGTATGACCCAAATTATTTTATGATGTTTTTTATGCAAAATAAGGGTTTAAGAAATGCTCTCAAACCCTTATATTTATTGACTTTTTTTGGTGGAGCTACGCGGGATCGAACCGCGGACCTCTTGCGTGCCACGCAAGCGCTCTCCCAGCTGAGCTATAGCCCCCAAAAATACTACTAACTTCTATACAATTTTAACGATTATATTTTAGATTAATTATCTGACATTGATTTCCAAAGATAATGTAATCCATAAAATGCTGGTAAATAACAACACAATGTAAATATAACAATTAACCTAGTCAAATCTGGATCTCTAAATGCATAAAAAGCTGGTGCATCTATTAAATCCGTAATTAGTCTAATAACAATCAAAGCAAATAACATTGGTCCGCTTTTTAAGTAAATAGCGATAAAAAAGACCAGCCCAACAGCAAGATTTCTCGCTATATATAGCGCTGAGCTTAATGTAAGTTCATTAACTTCTGGTCCACCAAAAAACGATGGATTAGTTAAGGCTACATATGGGCCAATAAACATAGGCCAGATTAATAGAAAAAGACATATTGAAAATAACCAGGTGAAGTTTATTTTTTTTGCCGAGACCCCCATATTCAATGACTATTTGAAAGGACTAACTATCTCTTTGCTATTTCTTTAAGATCGATGAAAAGTCTTACAGCTAATCTAATCTTTCGATAATCATAGCGTTAGCAGTTCCACCACCTTCACATATAGCTTGAAGACCATATTTGCCATCTCTTCTTTCTAACTCATGAAGCAGTGTAGTCATTAATTTTGCACCAGTCCCTCCTAAAGGATGACCTAAGGCCATAGCGCCGCCATTAACATTTAATTTGGATTTATCCGCTTTAAGTTCATGCGCCCAAGCCAATGGTACTGGAGCGAATGCTTCATTGACTTCATATAGATCCATGTCTTCTATTTTCAATTCTGCTTTATCCAAAACGGTTTTTGAAGCAGGAATTGGTCCTGTTAACATAATCACAGGATCATCTCCTGCAAGAGCTAAAGCAACAATTTTTGCTCTAGGCTTAATGCCTAATTTTTTTAATCCAGCATCGTTAACAATCATGATTGCTGCTGCACCATCACAAATTTGACTTGAACTTCCAGCAGTTAAGACACCATCTTCAGTTAATGTTTTTAACCCTGAAAGACTTTCTTTAGAAGCGTCAAATCTAATACCTTCATCAGCAGTAACCATTTCTTTTTCGCCTGATGGCAAATCGCCTTCAACAGGAACAATTTCTTTATCGAAATAACCTGCCTCAGTGGCAGTTTTAGCTTTCTCATGACTAGCTAGTGCAAACGAGTCTAGATCATCTCTAGACATTTCCCATCTTTTAGCCATCATTTCTGCTCCAGCAAATTGACTGAATTGCACACCTGGGTATCTTTCTGTCATACCTTTGCCATTAAATGGCTGGCCATGCCCTTCTTTGAAGCTGTCTATAATGTTTGATCCGATGGGTACCTGACTCATTACTTCGACTCCACCTGCAATAACGATATCTTGAGTTTCGGACATAACTGCTTGTGCAGCAAAGTGAATAGCTTGTTGTGATGAACCGCATTGTCTATCAACAGATGTACCTGGAACTGATTCAGGTAAAGATGAACTCAGCACCGCATTTCTTGCAACATTACCTGCTTGCGCACCTGATTGGCTTACACAGCCAAAAATAACGTCATCGATCATTTCTCCTTTAGCGCCAGTTCGTTGAACTAACTCATCTAAAACTAAAGCACCTAGATCGGATGGATGCCAGTTCTTAAGCTTTCCATCTTTCTTTCCGCCCGGAGTTCTTACCGCTCCAACAATATATGCATTTCCCATTTCTATCTCCTATTATAAAAAACCTTTAAGAAAACTATTATAAGAAAATATCAGAGAATTGCACTGAAGTTATTTGTTTATACCTTCTTAAGCGTCATTATTTTACAAAATAATTTAAGAGTTAAAATAGATAATACAAATCGAGGTATCAATGAAACTTTTTAAACAACTGACAATTTTTCTAGCAATCATTTCTGGTTATTCTTTTTCGGCAGTGCATGAAGTAAAAATGTTAAATGCAGGCGTTGATGGCTTCATGGTATTTGAGCCCGCAGTGTTAAAAGTAAATAAAGGTGACACCATTAATTTCATAGCTACTGATATGGCACATAATTCAGAGTCTATTTCTGGCATGATTCCAGTGGGAGCACAAACTTGGTCTGGTAAAATGAGTGCTGACGTGTCTGTTACTTTAGATACTGAAGGCGTATATGTTTATAAATGTACACCTCACATGATGATGGCAATGGTCGGTGTTATCCAAGTTGGCAATGCTTCCAATATCGACGAAGTAAAATCTGCAGCTGACTCGTTAAAAGCCACTTTTGTGACTAACAAAGACAGGCTTACTCAGTATCTTTCGGGATTGTAAAAAAAATATTAATTTATAGTTATTCTGTGAAGTAAACGATCATATCCATCGTAACCACCTTCAGCTTGATGAATTACGGTTCGATTGTCCCACATCACCAACATGTCTTCTTTCCATTTGTGTCGATAAATATACTTTTCTTGAGTCATGTGTTCGTACAAGGAACTCAAAAGTAAAAATGACTCTTCTTCTGAAAGGCCATCTATATAGCTGGTATAAACTGGATTAATAAAAAGACACTCCTTATTAGTTTCTGGATGTATTTTTACCAACGGGTGCAATTGAGTTTCTTTAGCTTTTTTTGAAGGTAATATTTTCATAGCTCGTTCTTCTTGTTCAAGCGCATAAAATCCATCATCTGCATATGGAAGTTCTGCACTATGAATTGTATTAAGGTCTTTAATTTTTTCTTTGGTTTCATCATCTAAGTCTGCATAAGCTTTTTGAGTATTAGCAAACAGCGTGTCACCGCCTTGAGGAGGTATTATTTTTGAATGTAAAAAAGTTGCAGATGGAGGAGTAACTTGAAAAGACCAATCAGAATGCCATGAACCTCCAAAAGGAGTTGCTTTTTCTTTAGCGGATCTTTTAACTTCAACTATATTTGGTCGATCTTTAAGAGAAGACAAGTAAGGATCATCGCCAAAATTTCCAAATAATAAAGTAAAATTTTCTAAATTTTCGTGTGTTAATTTCTGGTTTGGGAATACTGCAATCCCTCTTTGCAACCAAAGATTTCTAATAACTTGAATTTCTTCCTGATTGAAAGGAGACCCAAGATCTAAACCTTCAAATTCAACTCCTAGACCAGCTTCACTCTCTAAAAACTTTGATTGCATGATTTAAGGATAAAATAAATAAATTTAAAGTAAAGCGCAATTTCTAAGACATTAAATATTTATAAAACCTATCTTTATTTTTTAGATAGAATCGATGGTATGAATGAAAATAGAAATTTGAAGGAACTTGCCGAACTGGCTTGGAATGGAGAAATAGATCTTCAATTTGATCACCACCCTGTCCATACATCATATGAAGGGTCTACTGAGATTAATGAAAACTTAATTGCCATGAAAGGCATCGGTGGTTTTTATGTAGTTGACTCTGGTGATGGCTTGGTAATGATTGATGCTGGAAGTATCTTAGACATTGACCGATCTTATGAAGAAATTAGAAAATGGAGACCTGATACGCCTTTAAAAGCAGCGGTATTTACTCATCATCATGTAGATCATATATTTTCAGTAGCAAAATTTGATCAAGAGGTTGAGTCTAAAGGTTTTTCTAAGCCTAAAGTATATGGTCATAATCTAATGCCTGATCATTTTGATAGGTATATTGCAACCAATGGTTGGAATACGGCAATCAACCGACGTCAATTTGCTATTGATGTTGAATACTTTAAATGGCCTGAAGAATACAGATATCCAGACATAACTTATGAAGATGAAATTTCATTTAAGTCAGGAAACTTAACTTTTAATTTATATCATGGTCGCGGTGAAACCGATGATCATACTTGGGTACATATTCCAGAAGAAAAGATAATTGCTCCTGGCGACCTGTTTATCTGGGCAGTTCCAAATGGTGGAAACCCTCAAAAAGTTCAAAGATATATTTCTGATTGGGCAGATGCTTTGGATAAAATGGCTACTTTAGATGCTGAAACGCTTTTGCCAGGACATGGGTTTCCAATTTTTGGAAAAGATAGAATTAAATTGGCTTTAGAAACAACTTCAAGTTTTTTAAGAACTATAGAAGATCAAACATTACTATTGATGAATCAAGGGAAAAGTTTGAATCAAGTATTGCATGAAGTTTCAATTCCCGAAGATTTAATGAAACATGCTTGGTTAAAACCCATTTACGATGATCCAAAATTTTTAATTAGGATGGTTTGGAGAAGATATGGTGGTTGGTGGGATGGTGAATATGATCGTCTACTTCCATCGTCTCGAAATGAAGAAGCAGCTGAATGGATAAATTTATCTGGCGGTGTTGAAAAAGTGATTGAGAAAGCTTTAGAGTTAACTGCTCAGGATAAAAATAGTATCGCTGCCAATTTAATTGAAACTGCATATCATGCTGAACCTGATAATGAAGAAGTTCATGCAGCAAGAAGCCATATTTATAGTGAATTTTCTAAAAAACAATCATCCTCGATGGGAAGAAATATTCTTAACCATGCAAGCTTAGCAAGCGCAAAAGGAAAAAGAGATTTAGCCCAAACTGAAGATTAATTATTTTCTAGTTCAGTATCGTCTAATTTTCTAGCTTCTGTCTCGAGCATAACAGGAATGCCATCTCTAATTGGGTAAGCCAACTTACTATCAAAAGAAAGTAGTTCATTTCCAACTAATTTTAAGGAGGATTTAGACTTAGGACAAACGAGGATGTCTAGAAGTTTTTTATCTATCATAACTAATTATATAGTGTTTCTAATTTCATTCTATTGAGGCAAAGAATTTTGATCATATAAGTAGTAAGCCATCGTAAAAGGGTTAAAATTTTGCATCACCCTCTCTCCATTTGTAGTAATAATCATAGGTGAAGTTACAGGAAAATTTGTATTCCCTATTGTTCCTGTAACCATTTTTCTTTCTGAAGATAGATCAAGAGCTGGGTAATAAAGACTATTTCTAGCTATTAAGATTTTATTCTCAAAATCAATCAATATGTATTGACCATCGAATCCATTTGCATAAATAAGTTTATTGATGGAAGGCACTGATGATTGAGAAACATAACTGCTTGGAGCATACCAAAATTTGTAGCCATACTCAGTTAAATCTTTAATCTGCTGAACATATGAAGAAGATAGCAGCCTTTCTTCATTCCATATTCCATCATCAAGTAATAATTGTCCAAATTTAATAAAATCTCTTGCTGTCATATCAATGCAACAATAAGACAAATAATTACCGTTGTTTTGTCCTCCTGTTGAATTATCTCGCCACCAATAAGCATTTATATCTAGTTTGCTAAACAGATTCGTTTGGGCAAATTCATTTATATCCTGATTGGTGGCTCTGTAAAAAATTTCTCCTAAAATCATCGTGTCACAATTTGAATAAAGAAAAGGAGGTGGAATGGAAGAATTATATAAGCCATGTGTAGCTGAGTTAAAAGTTTGGTTAATACAACCTGTAAGCTGGTTAGTAGCTCTGGCTATATTACCTCCTCCAATTGATGATGCAGCGGGCAAAGCAGAACAATTTCCAATTTCGTCAGCTTCCAATTCATTGAAGCAACCTCGATGCAAGCCTGATCGCATATCTAAAAGATTCTTAATGGAAATATTATTTCTTTCATCTTCCCCTGACCACTCCGTAATATAATCAGATGCATTTGAGTTAATCGAGAGAAGTCCTTTGTGCTGAGCTATACCAAAGATAATACTTGTAAAAGATTTTCCAACTGACCAACTAGAAACTAAGGATGATGCATTCCTATTACCCAACCCAGATTCTAGAAAAGAGTTTGAAAGTTCAGCATTTGCAGCTATTAAACTATTTTTTTCTGTTTGTGATATCGATCTATACTCTTCACCAATTATTTTTCCATCTTTTACGATAATAGCTGATTGAGTATACCTTCCATCTTCAATAGCGTAATTTAATGCAGCTGTGACATGCGTTGCTGATAAACCCACGCTTGCTGGAGTCGCTTCTGCCCATGTATGTGAATATTGAGGAATAGGGTTATTAGTCGTTGAATTGCCACCAGAACCACAACCTATAAGAAAAATTGTAAAGAATAGAACTAACGGATTATTTTTCATTAAATAAACAGAGCAATTCTTTTTTGTGTCTCCTCAAGACCTAGAAGATAAACCAATTCAGAAATAGAAGGAGCATTTTCACGACCTGACAAGATAACTCGCAAAGGTTTTCCTAATTGAGGAAATTTAAGTTCATTGGATTTGATATAATTTTTTATGTCTTTTTCTATGGAATCGTGAGACTCAAATGAAAACGAATCAACACATGAAGAAAAATTAGAAAGTATCTCTCTGCTTTCTTCAATTAAAGAACGATTTACATCTTTATAATCTGGAAGAATATAAAAAAATCTAGAGCTATCTACAAGTTCTATCAACGTATTAACTCCTTCACTCATCAATTTAAAAATTTCAAGATATTTATTGTTGTCTTCGGGATCGTAATTAATATTAGAAGTTTTTTTAATCAAATCTAGTAAACTATTGATTTTATGTGATTTTATATAATGATTATTATACCAATTTAAAAGATCTTGAGAAAATCTTGCGGGAGATGAATTTACGTCGTCTATTTTGAAATACTGAAGTAATTCTTGTTCAGAAAATAATTCTTGATCTTCATATGTCCATCCTA
The DNA here is from genome assembly GCA_045564455.1 of Gammaproteobacteria bacterium. Classification (GTDB taxonomy): domain Bacteria; phylum Pseudomonadota; class Gammaproteobacteria; order Magnimaribacterales; family AG-339-G14; genus CASICS01. The sequence continues at coordinate 337,543 of JBJLHG010000001.1, read as the reverse complement.
GTTTGATCAAATAATTGATCATTGCTTCTTGCAAATATCCCATTTTTTGATATTCATTAATATCTAATGCCCCTTCTCTTTTAGATAATCTCTTGCCTTCAGATGACAAAACCATTGGTAAATGAGCATAATCCGGTACGTCAGAATTTATAGAATTGAGTATATTTATTTGTTTTAGAGTATTGGTTATATGATCATCGCCACGGATAACAGTTGATATTTTCATATCAAAATCATCAATTGCAGCGCAAAAATTATAAGTAGGAGTAGAATCAGATCTTAAGATTATAAAATCATCTAGCTCTTTGTTTTTAACTGAAATAGTGCCTAAGATTTTATCTTCAAATATAGTTGAGCCTGACTGAGGCATTTTAAACCTTATAACGTTGCCATCTTTGTGAGAAAGATTTTTGTCTCTATTTAACCCATCATATTTAGGCTGAAGTTTATTTTTAATTTGTTTTTTTCTTACGTCTTCTAAATATTCTGGGGAACAATCGCAAGAATAAGCTTTTCCAGACTCTAATAAATTGAAAGCAATTTTTTTATGCATTTCAATATTTTTACTTTGAAATACAGGCTCATCATCAGGTTCAATGCCTAACCAAGATAAACTAGAAACTATTGAATCTACAAACTCTTTTTTTGATCTTTCATTGTCTGTATCTTCAAATCTTAATAGAAACTTTCCTTTAGAAGTTTTTGCATGAAGCCATGCAAATAATGCTGTTCTGGCTCCTCCTAGATGAAGATGACCTGTTGGACTCGGAGCAAATCTTGTAATTTCCATAATGTTTAATTGTTTATTTTCGTTAAATATTCTTTGTGAAGATTTTCATCTTCTTCATCAGCTTTTATAGAAACAATTGAGGTTGAAGTATTGATAAAATTTTCTTTTAATATTTTTTCTTCCTCTTCTATAGCATCATTAAAACTCAGATTTGTCTGACCTCCAGTCATTGCTAGATAAACCTCTCCTAAAATCTTTGAATCTAATAAAGCGCCATGATACGTACGATCATAGCCCTGAATCATATACCGAGTTGTTAACACATCTAAACTATTTCTCTGTCCTGGATGCATTTGTCTTGCCAAAGCTAATGTGTCGGTTATTTTTTGAACATGATCTTCAATAGACTCGGGTATTGAATTTATTTTAAATTCATTATTTAAAAAACCTATATCGAACTCTGCATTATGAATTAACAACTCAGCGCCTCTAATAAATATTAGAAATTCTTTGTAAATCTCTTCAAATTTTGGTTTATCAGCTAAAAATTCTTCTGATATTTGATGAACTTTAAAGGCGCCTGGTTCACTCGACCTGCCCGGATTTAAGAATGCATGAAACTCATTGCCAGTGAATTTTCTATCAATTATTTCTACACAACCTATTTCAATTATTCTATTACCGGATTCTATAAGAATTCCTGTAGTTTCTGTATCTAGAATAATTTGACGCATACCTTAAAGACTTTCAATCCCTTGATTGGCTAATTGATCTGCTTGTTCATTTCCATAGTCGCCACTATGGCCTTTAACCCAAAACCATTGAACTTGATGCAAAGTATTCAAATGATCAAGTTGTATCCATAAATCTGAATTTTTAACAGGTTTTCTTGATGATGTTTTCCATCCATTTTTTTTCCAGCTTCCTATCCATGAATTTATTCCATCCATAACGTATTTGGAATCTGTGTATAACTCTATTAATGATTCTGATTTAATGTTTTCTAAAGCTTTGATAGCTGCGGTTAGCTCCATTCTATTGTTAGTAGTATTTTCTTCTCCGCCATAAAATTTTTTTTCATTGTTTTCATGAATTAAAAAAACGCCCCATCCTCCTTTTCCTGGATTCCCTCTACAGGCTCCGTCAGTATAGATCTTAAGATTGTTCATATTAAAAATATCCAATGCCATTTTCGAATGATAAAATTATACAGATGATTAACAGCATAATCCCTCTTTCTGCATTTACCGATAATTATATTTGGGTTTTAGTTAGTGGTAACTCAGTTATTGTAGTTGATCCAGGAGACTCTAAACCGGTTGAAAAATTTTTAATTGAAAATAATCTTTCTTTATCAGCCATATTAATTACTCATCACCATTACGATCACACCGGAGGAATGTTAGATTTAGCCGTTCAACACAATTGTCCTGTATTTGGGCCTCGTGGAAACCATATAAAAGGCGTGACCAATGAATTGTCTGATGGCGAAAGATTTGATGTATTGAATTTAAATTTTTCAGTTATTGAAACTCCTGGGCATACTTTAGATCATATAAGTTTTTATTCAGATAGCATGGAAAACCCGATTCTTTTTTGTGGAGATACTTTATTTTCAGGAGGATGTGGAAGGCTATTTGAAGGAACAGCTAACCAAATGTATGAATCGCTAAATAAAATTAAGCGTTTTCCAGAAGATACTTTAATTTACTGTGCCCATGAATATACTCAAAGTAATCTTAGCTTCGCTCTTGAAATAAACCCTTCAAATCAAAATTTAATTGAGCATTCAAAAAAGGTCAATGATTTAAGAAATAGAAATGAGATTACTATTCCGACATCTCTTGGATTAGAAAAGACAATTAATCCTTTTTTGAGGCTTGAAGATAGTGAAATTAAAGAAAAAGCAGAATTATTTAACGATATAAAAATTTCTTCATCAATAGAAACACTCGCTACAATAAGATCTTGGAAAGACTCTTTTTAATGAAATTCATCTCTTTAATATTTTTATTTTTTGTAAGTAATCTTTCTATTAGCCAGATTGAAAAAAGCACTTCTAGTTTATGGGATGAAATAAGACAAAGAAGCGAATTGCCTTATGATGCCTCTAGATCAGAAATTCAAAAATCTACACTCAGGTATGATTCGAATCAATATGTAGTAAACAGATTGTCTAAAAACGGTCAAAGATATCTTTATTATACTTATCTCAAAGCTCTTGAAAGAAACTTACCTGTTGAACTTAGTTTAATTCCATTTGTTGAAAGTCAATTTGATCCTTATGCTCAATCTTCAACAGGAGCCTCAGGTATTTGGCAATTTATCGCATCAACGGGCAGAGAGAACGGTTTAAAAAAAAATTGGTGGTATGACGCAAGAAGAGACATAGTTGCCTCAACTGATGCTGCCTATAATTTTTTAGAAAAGCTTTATGCTGAACACAATGATTGGTTGCTGGCTATTGCAGCATATAATGCTGGACCGTCTCGTGTTAGAAAAGAGGTTAAAAAAAATAGATCAAAAGGATTACCTGCAGATTTTTGGTCGTTAAATCTGCCGAAGGAAACCAAAGCATATGTACCGAAGATTTTAGCAATAGTTGAATTAATTCGTAATCCTGAAAGATTTAACATTGAATTACCTTATTTAGCCAATAGGCCTTATTTTGATGTTGTAGATTTACCCTCTCAAGTTGATCTTATGCAAGTAGCAAATATATCAGGGCTAAAACTTGAAGTCATCTATGAGCTAAATCCTGGGTTTAATCAGTGGGCAACTGATCCAAATGGACCTTTTAGAATACTTTTGCCGGTAGGAATAGCTGACAGATTTAAAATTGTTTTGTCTGATATTGATCCGTCTGAACTCGTACAGTGGGATAAATATTTAGTTCAACAAGGAGATACGCTTTCGTCCATTTCATCAAAATACATGATTGATTATGAATTGTTAAAAGAAATTAATGATTTGGATGAAAATTTAATATATGAAAATGAAGAACTGATTGTTCCTCGAGGACCAAGCTGGATTAAGGATTACTTGAATAGACCTGATGTGTATTATGTCTCAACTGGTGATAGCATGTGGTCAATTGCAAAGAAATTTAATGTCACAATTAGAGACTTATCAATTTGGAATGATTTAAATCCTTCAAATTATTTATTAACAGGCACAAAGATATTGATATATCCTAAATATTTAAAGCCAACAAAAATAAAAAAATCTAATAAAACTGATATTGCCTACCCTATAAAAAAAGGCGACACGATAAGTAAAATAGCAATTAAGTTTGGAATAGATAAAGATTGGATAATTAAGTGGAATGAAATAGAGAATGAAGCTCTAATCTATCCCGGTGAAATTATTAAACTAAATCTTTCTGAGATAAATTAAAATAATTTAAATTTCCATACAAAGCTAAGTGTCTTTTATTCACTGTATCAATTTTAATTAAGTTTAAAATTTCTAGATGACTGCTTCCTTTGAAAGATAAAAAATTTCTTCTGAAAGTTTCTTTATCAATTAACTCATGCAATGATCTAACCATACTTCCTATAAGATATATTCCATTTCCAGGCATATGAATGAGAGATAAATCTGCAAGAATATTTGCCAAAGTTTTTATAAAAGATTCAATAATATTCACTGCATTTTTATCATTATTTTTAGCTAACTCAAAGATTTCCTGTGAAGTTTTATTTTCACCATAAAGGGCTTTAAATATTTTAGATAATCCTGGACCGGACATTAAATCTTCCAGCTTAATAAATTCACTTTTATTAAATTTAGGATCATAATTTTTTAATAATGAATCTACCATGAAATTTGTATTTCCGATTTCTGAAGGCAAAACAATTTTATTATCTATTAACATCGAGGAGCCAAGACCAGTTCCTGGTCCAAAAAATAAAGAATTGTTATTAAATTTTGAGCCTTCTTTAATTGACAGTAACTCATTTTTTTCTATTTTTAAAAAACTATAGCCAATAGCTTCCCAATCATTAAGTATATTTATACTATCTAAGTTAAACTTTTTTTTAAGTTTGTTAGAATCAACATGAAAATTCCTGTTTGTCATTGTTATAGAGTTTTTTACTCTAGGACCTGCAATTGAAATTACAGTGTGAGTTATTTTGTTATCGTTTAGCTCAAGAAGATTCGAAAAAATTTTTTCAAAGTTATTTATTTCTTTTAGCGATTGATGAGAAATATTCTGAATTTCATTAGTTAATGAATTTCCATATGCATACCTATAATTGGTTCCGCCTATATCGATTAATAAAACATTCATTCAGCAAATATTTTATCTAAATTAAAAAAAAATAAAAATTAAAACTAGTTAAGGCTTTTAGATACTCTTAAAAAAACAAACCTTCCCAAAGAATCATAAAAAGCGGGATAAGTGTTAGCATTTCCAGGAACATATCCAATGTATCCATTTATTGGCGGATCTTTATCAGTTAAGTTATTAATTCCTAGTGTTAAATCCAAATCGTCTTTGAAATATAGATTTAAACTTGCATCAAAATACGTATAGCTATCAAAAGGCAAATTTTGAGTAGTTCCTATATTTTTTGCATCTTTTACATCTCCTATATGCCTAATCAAAATATTAGACTTAGACATCACATTATTAATATTTTTTTCTAAACTTGCGCTAAATATATTTTGAAATTTTGGTGATGGTTGATAACAGAGACCTGATTCATCGCCGTTTCTATAAAGGCCTCTACAATTTATTTCAAGAGTATCGATACTTTCTTGAAAGCTTTTATTTATTAAGAAATTTGAGAGATTTGATATTGATATCAAACCTAAATTACTTTCAAATTGATAACTAATCTTTAAGTCTAAACCCTTAATGTTAAATTTTGAAATATTATAATTAGGGGTTCTTACAAAGCTTCCGCTAGTAGATAAAGTTCCATCTGATGCTCTGTTAATTAAATTACACCAATAGCTAGTATTGCTTGCACTAGCGACACAATTATCAATTACTGTATTTATACTAAGCGAAGAAATTTGATCTTTCATTTTTATTTTATAAAAATCTAATTCAGCTACCAATGTATTAGTAAGATCTAAAATAAAACTTACACTGTTAGAGATGGCTTCTTCAGGATTTAAATTTAAATTTCCTGATCCTCTTGAATACAGTTGTGCAGATGAATCATCTACAGACCCATACAAGTTTGTAATTCCTGTATATGAGCATTGTGTAGCATTATATGTTGGTGACGAGCCATCACATGGATCAGAGGCATAGACTAGTTCTGTTTCATCTGGATCAAATAATTCTTTTATATTGGCCATTCTTATAGATTTTTGATGCGAAGCTTTTAATGTTAAAAAATTATTTAGAGGGTAAATTAAGCCAAAATCATATGTAAAAGCACTTTTATCAAATGAATAATCTGAAAATCTTATGCTTGAATTTATGTCAAGCTCATTGGCCATAGGAAAGTTAAACTCTGCAAAGTATTCATTCACATTCAAGTAGCCATCGATTTTTTGATGCTGAATTTGTTGACCTGATCCATCAGAATTCAAAAAGTTATTATCAGGATTCTTTGATATCTTTTGTTCTCTTCGTTCAAACCCTATTAAAAGTTTAAAAGACTTAAGTAAAGATCTATTTATAAAAATTTCCTTTGATGATTTAAATAAAAACTGATTATCTGAAATTTCGCCATTAATAAACAGGTTAAGATGAATGTAATCTAAAGCAGCCTGAGTAATACCGCTAGAAGCAGACGATGCTATGTTGTTGTTAGTAGTAAATAAATTTAATGGCACGCATCCTGAATCTGAAGAGACGCAATTTCCTGAAGAATCTATATTTAAAGAATTAGCAACTTTAGAAAGTGAGATATCATTTAGAAATCGATAATTTAAAGATGTATGTGAGTTTTGGTATGACGCTTGATATTTCCAATCATCTCTCAAATAACCGTTTAATTCTAAAACTGACCTGTTAGATGAGGTATCGAATAGTTGAATCCTTTTAAGATTATTTTCAACTAGCCTCTTACTTATAGTTGCTGAAATATTTCCACCTAAAGATGTGCATCCTAGTGAGCTATATTGAGCACTATTTAAATAGGGATTAGCACAAGGAATATTCATTATCTGCCTAAATATTAGAGGCGCTCCTATTTGTGCAAAACTTTCATTATCAAGTTTAAAAAAATTAACGGATAAGTTTGTTATTTCATCAAAGGTATATTTGTATAAAAAACCCAAGCTAGATTTAGAGCTTGGAGTTTGAAGGTAATTATCTGGACCAAAGTTATAACTGGCACTGGATGAAGAAAAACCAGAATTAGAGACATAACCTCCTTGAGAGCCATTTTGTATTCTCGACTTATAAGTTGCAGAGCTTCCTCGACAAGGAGGTCTTCCTGATTGAGTTGTATAAGCACAACTACCTATATCTCTATCCCCCCATTTAATTTCATTAACTTTCGTATAGCTTATATATCCAATTAAATGAGAATTCTCTGACAAAGAATCACCAACAATTACGGAATAAGATGAATTTAATCCATCCAACACGGATTCCTTTGCTTGATTATTTATCTCTCTTAGAGCTTTATTGTTATTTTCGTGCTGATAAATTCCTTGGCTCATAGTGAATTTAGCTCCTTTGAAGTCATTATCTAAAATAAAATTAATAACTCCACCAGTAGCATCAGATCCGTAAATTGTTGATTTTCCCCCTGTTAATAGTTCGATTTTTTTAACAAGTGCTATAGGAACTTGATTTAAATCTTGTTCGCTTTGAGCGTTTAAAGGTGATCCAGATGGCAATCGCTTTCCGTCAACTAAAACTAAAGATCTATTAGCTCCTAATCCTCTTATACTCAAAGTCGAAGTTCCCTGAGAAAAATTTGAATGCAAATAAGAATTGCCAGGATATATTTGAGGTAATTTATTTAAATAATCTTCAAGTCTAAAAGATCCTCTATTATTTAAATCTTCATTAGAAATTTCAAAGATTGGGTTTGCTACTTTTGCGTTTTTTATTAAAGACCCAGTTACCAATACTTCTTCCTCTATATAGTCTTGAGAAAATACTATATTTCCAAAAAAAATTAAAAAAAGATAGATTTTAAAAAAACATTTCATTTATAAAATTATGTAAGAGAGGTTAAGAAAAAATAAATTTTAACATAAGAAAATTATATAAATGATAGAATTATTTTATGGGATTTTTGAAAAATAAAAAAATATTGATTGTTGGCGTAGCCAATAAATTCTCCATTGCAGCCGGTATAGCTGAAGCCATGCATAAACAAGGAGCAGAGTTAATTCTTTCATATCAATCTGAAAGGCTTAAAGAAAAGGTTGTTCAATTAGGAGAGACTTGGGGCTGTAGAACTTTTATAGAGTGTGACGTAACTAATGATGAATCCATTGAGTCCATGATGGATATTATTAAAAAGGAATGGGGGTGTTTAGATGGGATTGTTCATGCAGTTGGCTTTGCACCCGCTAATGAACTAGACGGTAATTATGTGGATGTAGCTACTCGAGAAGGGTTTGCTATAGCTCATGATATAAGTGTATTCAGTTTCACAGCTTTGGCTAAATCAGGTAAAGATTTAATGAATGGAAGGAATGCGTCTTTACTAACTTTGTCTTACTTAGGATCTCAAAGAACATTGCCAAATTATAACGTTATGGGCATCGCAAAAGCTGCTTTGGAATCAACAACTAGATATCTTGCGAATAGCATGGGCGAAGATAAAATAAGAGTAAATGCCATTTCTGCTGGGCCTGTAAAGACTTTAGCTGCCTCAGGTATTAAGAGTTTTAGAAAAATGCTTTCTTATAATGCGGATCGTGCTCCCCTAAAAAGGAACATTACAACTGAAGAGGTGGGTAATGCTGCTGCTTTTTTATGCTCCGATTTAGCTAGTGGAATAACCGGAGAAGTCCTTTATGTAGATGCAGGTTTTAATATAACTGCCATGGGTGATTTACGAGACAAGGATTAATTTAATCCAGACATATCTCTCAGAGACTCATTATATGAATCCAATACAATACGTTTATAGATGTTATCCAGATAATCTTTAGAAGCTTCAATTTCTTCATTAGATGTAATTCCTTTGAATCTATTAACTTGATCTAATTTAAAAATATAAATATCTCCATCGCGAGCTTCTATTGAAATTGCATCATTTGCCTCTTCTGATGAGAGAAATATCTTATTTGTGACTTCAATTGGCAAAAGACTATTCCCTCTCTGGAGCTCAGCATAAGATGTAAATTTTGAAGGGTTTGATAACAATTCCTTTTTTTTGATCTTAATTGTTTCTTTTAATCTAGATTTAGCTTTTGTTAATTTAATTTCAGAAATAATATCGCTTTTAACTTCTTCTAAAATTTTAAAAGTTTCGTTTTCATAATTAAGAATTTTAAAAATAAAATATTCTCCATTTATGTCATATGGACCAAAGGATCTTGAGAGACTATTTTGATCTAAATCGTCAAGAAAATCTAAATCAGAATATTTATTAATAAACAACTCGAGAGATTCACTTGTAACAGTCTCAGGAGACAAATTCAAATCACTATAGATATCATCAAGGCTTATATCTTCTATTGAATCTTCAATAGATAATAGAATCTCATTTAATTTATCATTTGCTTTGGCTAATGTAATTTTCTCTTTTAACTCCTTTTCAGATAATGAATTATTTGTCTTCTCTGTGAGTTTAAGAATATGCAAGGAGTTTCCTAAGTCTATAACTTTTGAAATATCGCCTATTTCCATAAATTTAATCTCTGATTCAAATTCTTCAGGAAAAAAAGATCCATCTGTGAAGCCGAGATCGCCTTCTATGTTTTTAGTACCTAAATCAGATGAAAAATTTTGAACCAATAAATTAAATTTATTTGGCGAAATTGATAGTTCTTCATTAAGTTCTTTAGCTTTCAACAAAGCATCTTGTTTCGAATTTTCATCATATGATATTTCTATGTGACTAATTCTTTTTTGAGATTTAAAGGCTTCTTTTAAAGCTTCTTTTTCTTCATTTATTTCTTGATCAGATATTTCAATGTCATCAATAAAGAATTCTGAGTTAAGAGATAAATAGTTATATGAAATCTTTTTTGGCTCAATAAATTGATACTTATTATTTTGGTAAAATTTATCTATTTCATCAGATAAGACATTTTCCTTCTGCGCTTCATCTTCCAGATCTACCTTAACAAATGTAATATCTCTTGATTGCTTAGTAGAATTTAAAAAATCTCTCAAATAGAAGTTAGGCAAAAAAGAAGATTTTTCTATAAAGTTTGTTAAGTTAGCCCCTACCGATCTTGATTTTACGAATTCTTTAAAGTCTGTTGGAGTCATTCCTAGTCTGCTTAAGAAGCCTCTATATAGATCTACATCGAATTTACCATCTACATAAAAACTTTGATCAAGTTTTATGTTTTTATTAATTTCTTGTTCGCTTAAATTGAAACCAGCTCTTATGGCGCTTTGATAGTTTAATTCTTTATAGGTAATAGACTCTCTTGTTAATTGGTCTATAAAATTTGGATCAATTTCATTTTGATCTTCGTTAAGTAAATTATAGATCCTGTTATATTCAAGAGAATATTCACCTTGAGATATAGACTTTCCATTAACTGAAAAAATATCATTTCCTATCAGAGAACCGCTTGAGCCAATAAAGCCTCCAAATGTAGCAACTAAACCGAATATTAGTATCCCTACTATAATAGAAGATCCTGAAGAATTAAGACCGTTACGTATGTTTGATAATGCTGACATATTATTTACTAAAAAAAACGCGCCTATAAAGACGCGTTTTTTGAATAGGTGAGATTATAAACTTTCTTTTAAAGCTTTACCTGGTTTAAAACCTACTCCTTTGGAAGCTGCTATTTGTATAGCTGCCCCTGTTTGAGGGTTTCTTCCCATTCTAGCTGCTCTTTCTCGAACTAAAAAAGTTCCAAAACCAACTAAGGCTACTTGATCACCGCCGCTTAAGGCACCTGCAATTCCATCTAACACTGCATCCAAAGCTCTTCCTGCTTCTGCTTTAGACATATCTGTTGATGTTGCTACTGAGTCTATTAGATCTGCTTTATTCACAATCTCTCTCCTAATAAAAATTTAAATTAATAATTACATCTATATATGTAAGTAATACTATTACCTTTATATCCTAACTTATAACTAAGTCAAAGCACTTTTTTTTATAAGCTTTCAGTATTATTAGTGGGTTTCAAGCTTATTTTTTAAGTTTTTTGTTTTTTTGGTTGTTTTTTGTTCTTTATTTTTTTCTTCGTTCCAGGGTTTTGGAATTTCTGTTAAAACTAATTTAAATACATCATCTATCCATCTAACAGGTTTGATTTGCAAGTCTTTGGTTATTTTCTCAGGTATTTCTTTTAAATCACCTACGTTATCTTCTGGTATTAAAACTGTTTTAATTCCGCCTCTTCTAGCAGCAAGAAGTTTTTCCTTCAACCCACCTATTTTAAGAACCTCACCCCTTAGAGTAATTTCACCGGTCATAGCGACATCAGATCTAACTGGAATATTTGATAAAACTGAAGCAACAGCCGTTGCCATAGCAGCACCTGCACTAGGACCATCCTTGGGTGTAGCACCTTCTGGAACGTGTATATGGATATCAGTTAAATCAGCAAAATCTGGATTAATTCCCAGGCCTTCTGATCTGGATCTAATTACAGATATAGCAGCTTGAATAGATTCCTGCATTACATCACCTAATCTTCCAGTTTTAATAATTTTACCCTTGCCCTTAAAAGAAGCAGCCTCAATAGTCAAAAGCTCTCCTCCTACTTGAGTCCAAGCTAAGCCCGTAACTTGACCTATCCTATCTTTTTCATTTGCTTCACCAAAATCAAATTTTTTAACACCCAAATAATCTTCTATGTTTTTTGAGTTGACCTTTTGAATTGTTTTCTTTTTTAAATCAGCAATTTTCTTTATAGTTTTTCTACAAATTTTTGCTATTTCTCTTTCTAACGATCTTACACCAGCCTCTCTTGTAAAGTATCTAATTACGTCTAGCAAACCCGAATCTTGAAAATCTATCTCTTCTTCCTTAAGACCATTATTTTTTAATTGCTTAGGAACTAAATAATTTTGAGCAATACTTAATTTTTCGTCTTCTGTGTATCCTGGCAATCTAATTATTTCCATTCTATCTAACAAAGGACCAGGGATATCTAAAGAGTTTGCAGTACAAACAAACATCACATCTGATAAATCGTAATCAACTTCTAAAAAGTGATCATTAAAAGTATGATTCTGTTCTGGATCTAATACTTCTAATAATGCAGACGAGGGATCTCCTCTGAAATCAGCTCCCATCTTATCTATTTCATCTAAAAGGAATAAAGGATTTTTAACTCCGACTTTAGACATTTTTTGAAGAATTTTTCCAGGCATTGAACCTATATAAGTTCTTCTGTGACCTCTGATTTCTGCCTCGTCTCTAACTCCACCTAAAGATACTCTTGTAAACTCTCTTCCTGTAGCTTTTGCGATTGACTCACCTAGTGATGTTTTTCCTACTCCAGGTGGTCCCACCAAACATAGAACTGGTCCCTTTAATTTTGATACTCTTTTTTGAACAGCTAGATATTCTAAAATCCTTTCTTTTACTTCTTCAAGACCATGATGATCTTTTTCCAAGATCTGACTAGCCTTCTCTATATTTTTTTGTACTTTAGATTTTTTCTTCCAAGGTATGTTTACCATCCAGTCAACATAACCTCTCACAACAGAAGCTTCGGCTGACATTGGCGGCATCATTTTAAATTTATTTAATTCTGCATTAACTTTTTCTTCTGCTTCTTTAGGCATGCCAGATTTTGAAATTTTTCTTTCAAGAACTTCTATTTCATCATCTGATTCATCTCCTTCTCCCATTTCTTTTTTGAGAGCCTTCATTTGTTCGCTTAAGTAATACTCTTTTTGGCTTTTTTCCATTTGCTTTTTAACTCGATCACGAATCTTCTTTTCCATTTGAGTAAGATCAAGCTGATTTTCTAGAAGATTAACCAAATTTTTAGAGCGCTCTTCTAGGTTAATTTCCTCTAGTAATTTTTGTCTATCCTCGATAGATAAAGATAGATGACCAACCAATGTGTCTATTAACTTCTCTAGTTTTTCAATTGCCTTAATTTGATTGATGATTTCTGGCCTGATCTTTGAAGAAGATTTTGATAAATCTTTAAATTGAGTTTTAAGAGTATTTAAATAACTTCTTTGAAGATCTTCTTCCATCTCTGAACTTACTAAGACATCTACCTCAGCTTCAATAAATTCTTTTTTCTTTTTTGAGCTTATTATTGATGCTCTTTTTATACCTTCGACAAGTACTTTAAAAGTGCCATCGGGTAATTTGATTAATTGTAATATCGTTGAAACTGTCCCTATTGAATAAATATCTGAAGCAGAGGGATTTTCTTCATTAGGGTTTTTTTGAGCAACTAACATAACGGATTTATCTTCCGTCATTGCTTTTTTCAATGCGTTAATTGATTTCTCTCTTCCAACGAAAAGAGGAGTAACAACTCCTGGAAAAATAACTACATCTCTTAATGGAACTAATGGTAAAAGCATAATTTGAACCTCACTTAGTTAGATTGGGACAAAAAAATAAATTACAAGGCTAATTATTTTTTGCTTTGAGATTTATTTCCTGATCTGTAAACCATCAAGGGTTTTGATTCGCCCTTTATACAAGAAGCATCAACAACAACTTTTTCTAATTCTGATTCTGAAGGAACTTGGTACATGCTGTCTAAAAGAGTATTTTCTATGATTGATCTCAGTCCTCTGGCACCTGTTTTCATTTCAATCGCTTTTCTTGCAATCTCTTTCAAAGCATCCTCACGTATATCTAACTCTACTGATTCCATTTCAAACAATTTATTGAATTGTTTTACAAGAGAGTTTTTTGGAGTCGTTAATATAGTAACTAATGCATCTTCGTCTAACTCTTCTAATGAAGCTGTTACAGGTAAACGGCCGATAAATTCTGGTATCAAACCATACTTTATTAGATCCTCAGGTTTAACTCTTTTCATTGTTTCAGCAATATTTTTTGATTCTAATTTTTTAACTACGGAAGCTTCAAAGCCCATTCCTTTTTCCTCAGAACGATTTCTAATAATTTCATCCAATCCTGAAAAAGCACCTCCGCAAATAAAAAGAATATTTGAAGTATTTACTTGAAGAAATTCTTGTTGAGGATGTTTTCTTCCACCTTGAGGAGGAACCGAAGCTGTGGTTCCTTCAATGAGCTTTAAAAGTGCTTGTTGAACACCTTCACCAGAGACATCTCTTGTTATTGAGGGATTATCTGATTTTCTGGCTATCTTATCAATTTCATCTATATAGACAATTCCTAACTCAGCTTTCTCAACATCATAGTCACATTTCTGAAGTAATTTTTGAATGATATTCTCTACATCTTCTCCTACATAACCAGCTTCAGTTAGGGTCGTTGCATCGGCTATAGTAAATGGAACATCTAATAGTCTAGCTAAGGTCTGAGCCAGTAATGTTTTACCGCTTCCTGTTGGACCTAACAAAAGTATATTGCTTTTACCGAGCTCTACTTCATCCTCTTTAGAAGAGTTTCTTAACCTTTTGTAATGATTATAAACTGCTACTGATAATATTTTTTTTGCTTGGTCTTGGCCTATTACATATTCATCTAAGATAGACTTTATTTCTACTGGAATTGGTAAGTCTTTATCTTCGGACTCGTTTTTATCTTCAGATAAATCTTCTTTTATAATGTCATTACATAGTGAGACGCATTCATCGCAAATATAGACTGAAGGTCCAGCAATGAGTTTTTTAACTTCACTTTGGTTTTTACCACAAAATGAACAAAATAATTGTTTATCTTTATTGTCTGCTTCTTCAGTCATTTATTTACTTCGTTGAGATATAACCTTATCTATTAATCCATAATCACTTGCTTCATCACCTGACATAAAATTATCTCTTTCTGTATCTACCTCTATATCTTCAATTTTTTTTCCGCTATGTTTAGACAGAATTTCATTTAACTTAGTTCTTATTTTTAGCATTTCCTTCGCATGAATTTCAATATCGCTAGCTTGGCCTTGGAAACCACCTAAAGGTTGATGAATCATAATTCTAGAATTAGGCAAAGCAAATCTTTTGCCTTTGGTTCCACCAGCTAATAATACTGCTCCCATACTGGAGGCTTGACCTATACACAAAGTACTTATGTCAGGTTTTATATAAGACATAGTGTCATAAATAGACATACCAGCAGTGACAGATCCGCCTGGTGAATTTATATAAAGATTAATGTCTTTATCAGGGTTGTCTGCTTCTAAGAATAACAACTGAGCAACAATTAAGTTTGCCATGTGATCCTCTATCGGACCAGTAATGAAAATAACTCTTTCTTTTAAAAGTCTTGAATAAATATCAAAAGCTCTTTCTCCTCTTGGAGTTTGCTCAACTACCATAGGTACTAACTGATTATATATTTTGCTCATGTATGTAATTTAACTCATTGTCATAGCTTCTTCAAAACTTAGATTTTCATCTTCAGTTTTTGCTTCTCTAATTAAAAATTCTGTAACCTGTTCTTCTAGCGCTAAAGACTCCATATTTTTAAGTTGTTCTTCATTGCTAAAAATCCAATTTTTATATTGTTCTGGATCCTTAAAACCTGAAGCTCTTTCTTCAATTAATTCTTTAACTAACTTGTCTTCTGATTTTAATTCTTGATCTTCAATAATTTTATTAAGAATAACCCCTAAACGAACTCTTTTTGTTGCATTTTCTGTAAAGCCATCTAAGGGTAAATCTGTCTCTGAAATTTTTTCTATATCCATTCCCATTTGTTGAGCGGCTGCTTTTCTTAAATTATCTGCTTCCGCAGAAACCAT
Organism: Gammaproteobacteria bacterium; assembly: GCA_045564455.1. Lineage (GTDB taxonomy): Bacteria > Pseudomonadota > Gammaproteobacteria > Magnimaribacterales > AG-339-G14 > CASICS01. Next base: position 321,867 of record JBJLHG010000001.1, on the reverse strand, counting down.
AGCTGAAGGGATTTCAACAGGATTTAGAGCTTCCAGAGCATCAAAGACTCTCTCTTTAGTTTTTCTTTTTAAAGTAACTTCAAGATCTTTTTGTAACTTTTCTTGCAAGTCTTTCTTGAAGTCCTCTAAAGTCTCAACTTCGATTCCAGTTTTAGTAAAAAATTCTTTATCAAGTTTTGGTTTATTAGTTTCTAGAACCTCATTGACTTTAATCTTGAACGTAACAGGTTTTCCCTTTAAATCTTCGGCGTGATAATCATCAGGAAAATTTATATTTATTTCTTTTTCATCGCCTTCTTTCATTCCGATAATTCCCTCTTCAAAACCAGGAATCATATTATTAGAACCAATTTCTATAAGGTAGTCTTTTGATGCGCCTCCTTCAAAAAGCTCTCCATCCATGTATCCTTCAAAATCTATCTTTGAGAATTTTCCATTATCAGCACACCCCTCAATTTTTTCTAAATTACCAAATCTTTTTTGCATTTTTTCGATGGTTTCATTTATATCTTTATCATTGATTGATGCTTTAGGTTTTTTAAATTTAATAGCTGAAAACTTTTTTAGAGTAAATTCTGGATATATTTCAAAGACAGCTTCAAAGGAAACATCTTTTGAAATATCCATAGTTTTTGGATTTAGAGCTGGCTGCCCAACAACCGAAATCTTTTCTTCAGAAACTTTTTTATAGAAAGCATTTGTCATACCTTCGTATATAACTTGTCCTGTAATTTGCTCACCATAGAGTTGTTCTATAACTTCTTTTGGTGCTTTTCCTTTTCTGTACCCTTTAAGATTAGATGAATCTTGTTGTTGTTTTATTTTTTTATCAAATTCACTAACAAGATCTGCTGATAATAATTTTAAAGTGAGTTTTTGTTCTGAACTTTTCTTTTTTAAACCAAACATATTTTTATTCCTTAATGGGGTGGACGATGGGGCTTGAACCCACGACAACCGGTACCACAAACCAGTGCTCTACCAACTGAGCTACGCCCACCATTAATGGCCTCCCGGGCAGGATTCGAACCTGCGACCCTCTGCTTAGAAGGCAGATGCTCTATCCAGCTGAGCTACCGGGAGTAGCAATTCGCTATTCTATATAAAAGGAAATGATTAGTCTTTAGTCTTATTAAAATAAGAAAAATCAAAGATTTGATTAAATTACCCTTTTCAAGGTATCACTTATGTTTTCATTTATTACTAAATCTGCAATTTCATCAAAATCAGTCTTTTCATTATTTAAAATAACTAATAAAGCTCCTTTTTCTTTTGCGTACAATGGAATTTTAGCTGCTGGAAAAACAGATAGTGAAGATCCTGCAACAATTAAAAGATCTGCTGACTCTGCTTCCTGATGAGCCCTTTTCATTTCATTTTCTGGCATAGGCTGTCCAAAAGAAATGGTAGCTGTTTTTATAAGCCCATTACATTTATTACAAAGAGGAGCAGCTAGTGTTTTAAGAAAATTTTCGTGTATTTCTTTTAATTCAAAAATTTTAGAACAATCTAAACATAATGCATATGTAGCATTACCATGAATTTCTGTAACTTGATCTATATCTAATCCTCCTTTTTGATGAAGATTGTCTATATTTTGAGTAATGCAATGCCCATGGTTTTTTTGTTTAATTATTTTGGCTATAGCTTTATGTCCAAAATTAGGCTCATAAGAATAAAAATTTCTCTTAAACTGTAAACTTTGATTCCAGTATTTAATTCGCATATCTTCTGAATTGATAAAATCCTGAAAATATATGGGTGTATTCTTTTTCCAAAAGCCATTTGGCCCTCTAAAATCAGGTATCCCTGAATCAGTACTAATGCCAGCGCCGGTAAAGAAAACTGGATACGAGCATTCATTGATTAGTTTTTTAAATTCAGTGATTAAGTCCATATTTATATAGATTATAGAAAAAGAAATTTAAAATTTTTAAACTGGTCGGAGTGGAGGGATTCGAACCCCCGACATCCTGCTCCCAAAGCAGGCGCGCTACCAGGCTGCGCTACACTCCGAATAAAACCTATTCTTTAATAAACTTGGTATTAAAGCGGTGGTATCATATCAAAAATTTATGACATTAATACTAAATGGAAAAGAATTAGCTGCTAAATCAGAAAAAGATTTTGCTAATAGAGTTTCCAAAATAAAAGATAAATCTGGAATAACGCCAATTTTAGCTACCATTCTAGTTGGAGATGATCCTGCTTCAGAAACTTATGTGAAGATGAAAGGAAATGCCTGTGAGCGTATTGGTATGAGGTCACTTAAAGTGGAGCTATCCAATGAAACAACCACTAAAGAATTGATTAATAAAATTACAGAGTTGAATTATAACAATGAGGTCTCAGGAATTTTACTGCAACACCCGACTCCTGAACAGATAGATGAGAGAGTTTGCTTTGATCATATAGATTTATCAAAAGATGTAGACGGTGTTACTAGTCTTGGTTTTGGTAAAATGACAATGCAAGAACAAGCTTTTGGCTCTTGCACGCCATTTGGAATAATGAGGCTCTTGAATCATTATGAAATTCCTTTATCAGGAAAACATGCGGTTGTTGTTGGAAGAAGCCCTATTTTAGGCAAACCTATGGCCATGATGCTTTTAAACTCAAATGCAACGGTAACAGTCTGTCATTCCAAAACACAGAATCTTGATTCGATTATAAAAACTGCTGATATTCTAGTTGGAGCGGTAGGAATACCAAGATTTATTAAAGCAGATTGGGTAAAAGAAAATGCTGTGGTAATTGATGCCGGATATCATCCAGAAAAATGTGGCGATATTGAACTAGAACCTTTAATCGATAAATGTTTTGCCTATACGCCAGTTCCTGGTGGTGTTGGCCCAATGACAATTAATACTTTAATAATGCAAACTATTGAAAGTTGCGAGAATAAAATTAAAGATTAGTTCCAGTATTCATCTTTCAAAAGTCTTTTGTATAATTTGCCAGTTGGATGTCTTGGAAGTTCGCTCCTAAAATCGATAGTTTTTGGACATTTAATATGAGATATATTATCTCTGCAATAAGCCATCAACTCTTGCTCTAAAGATTGATCTACTAAGCCCATGTCCATAGGCTGGACAACGGCTTTTACTTCCTCTCCCATTTCCTCATTGGGAACTCCAAAAACAGCAACATCAGCTACCTTTGGATGCATTACTAATAAATCTTCCGTTTCTTTTGGGTATATATTTACCCCTCCAGAAATTATCATAAATGCTTTTCTATCTGTTAAATATAAATAATCTTCTTTATCTAAATATCCAACATCTCCCAAAGTTGTATATCCCTGTTTTGATGTTGCGCTTTTAGTTTTTTCTTTATCATTGTGATAAGAGAAACCGTTTGCAGTGGGCCCTTCAAAGTAAACTGTTCCTTCTTCACCAGTTGATACTTCATTTTGATCGTCATCCAATATGTGTATTGGACCCAAGAGCGACTTTCCTACTGTTCCTTTGTGAGATAACCATTCCTCTGAATTACACGCAACAAAACCATTAAATTCTGTTCCTGCATAATATTCGTGAATTATTGATCCCCACCAATTGATCATTTTTTCCTTTACTTCTATTGGACAAGGAGCTGCTGCATGAATAGCTACTTTATGCGAAGATAAATCGTATTTATTAAATATTTCTTGAGAGCTTTTTAAAAATCTAATAAACATAGTTGGGACCCATTGACTATGTGTAACTTTATATTTCTCGATAGCAGAAAGAGCCATTTCTGGATCAAATTTTTCTAAAATAATACTAGTCGCTCCCAAAGCTATAAAACCCGTATTAAAACCCATCGGGGCAGAATGATACAAAGGAGCTGGGGATAAATAAATTGAATTTTCATCTGCTCCATATAAACCTTGAACCACTCTAGTAAGACCCAAATCATCTTCATCAACAGAATAAGGTAAAGGATCTAGTTTAACTTCTCTACTAACTCCTTTTGGCTTGCCAGTAGTTCCTGAAGAATAAAGCATTGCAGCTCCTTGACACTCATCACTAATTGGAGTTTTAGGAAATTTACTCAGTTCATCCTCGAAGCATTTAAAATCTTTAAAAGAGCCATCAAGCATAAACTTTTGAACACCTTTTAAAGAATCAGATAAAAGCTCAGCAGATTCTTCGAGAAATTTAGATGTTATAAAAACTTTAGCATTGGAATCTTTAACTATATATTCAACCTCATTTGGTTGAAGTCTCCAGCTTATAGCTGTGTACTTAAGCCCACTTCTATATGCGGCAAAGGCAATTGGAAAAAATAATTTATGGTTTTCCATCATAAAAGCCATGCTGTCACCTGGCTTTAGACCTAAAGATCTGAATAACTGAGCTCCTTGATTGGAAAGCTCATTCAATTCTTGATGACTTATAACATCGCCACTACCAGCCATAATAATTGCTGGTTTATCTTTTAATTTAGGTCCATTTATTCCGGGATGCATTTTTCCTCTTTTTTTATGATGTAGAATAGATTTTTAAAACAAAATATGTCAAATTTAAAAAAATTGCCAGTTATTTGTTCCATAGGTGGAATAAATTCTGCTGGCCGCTCCTCTTCTAACTTAGCTTATCAACGATTAATTTATGAAAAATTAACTGATAATGAGAAAAAAAATGTTTTAAAAGATTTAAATTCTTTGAGTGGTCTTGAAAGATCTGAATCAGAAATATTGAATGGAACACTAGTCAGACAGATCAATAAAGAACTGTATGATCCTGATGGGTTAATGACAGAGATCATGGGTGTTAATGCTGCTGCTCAGTTGCCAGAATATTTTGATTTGTCAAAACTATATAAATCTAGACAGCATCCTAAGGGAATACAAATGACTATTTTTGGCGTCAGCGATGCTTTGCATAATTTAGGAGTTGATTGGGAGTCTGAGATAAAGCCTTTGCTAAATCCGAATAGAGTGGCTGTCTTCGCCGGGCCTGCAATTGGTCAATTAGACTATGATGGAATGGGAGGTTTAATGCAATCAAGGTTAAAAAATAGCCGCTCATCTTCCAAACATTTATCGATGTCATTAATCGAGATGACAGCAGATTTTATTAATGCTTATATTTTAGGATCAGTTGGAAAAACTGGAATGGTTGCTGGAGCATGTGCTACTTATCATTATAACTTGCATGCTGCTTTAAGTTTAATAAAAAATAATGAAATAGATTTTGCAGTAATTGGCTCTTCTGAAGCTCCAATAAATCCTGAAATAACAGACGGTTTTTTGGCAACGACTGGAATAGCAGATGATAAAAAAATATTGTCTATGCAAGAAAGAGTCGGTGAGTCAACGACGGAGATAAAATTACAAAATGCTTGTAGACCTTTCGGTGATAATTGTGGAATGATTTTAGGAGAATCTGCACAATTTTCGGTTGTTACAACTTTAGAATTTGCTATGAAAATAGGAGCAGATATTCTATGCGCAGTTCCAGAAGTATTCATAAATGCTGATGGAATAAAAAAATCTATCAGTTCTCCTGGCATAGGAAATTATATAACTATGGCTCAATCTATAGCAAAAGCTAAAAAAGATTTTCCAAATTTAAATGAGTCATTAGTCATTGCACATGGCACAGGAACTACTCAAAATAGAAGTACTGAATCTGATGTATTTAGTAAGTCTGCTACAGCTTTAAAAATAAATAATTTATATGTAACAGGTATAAAAGGATATATCGGCCATAGTATGGGTCCTGCTGGAGGAGATGAACTATTAACAGCTATAGGAATATGGAGCAAAGGGATAATTCCTGGCTTAAAAACTACTCCTGCCCTAGCAAATGATGTATCAACTGAATCTCTTGATTATTGTCTTGAACATAAAGAAATTAACCCTCGATCTTTAGATGTTATCTTTTTAAACGCCAAAGGTTTTGGCGGAAATAACTCTACTATGCCGGTTTATAGCCCTTCTTATGTTGATAACATAATTTCAGAATGTTACTCAGAGAAAGAAATTTCTATTTATAAAAATAAAAAAGAAAAAACTGTACTTAAAAAAGAAAAATATAATGAAAAATCTTTAAGTGGAGATTATGATCTTATTTATCGATTTAATGAGTCAGTTTTAAATCCTAAGGAAGATTTAAAAATAAATTCTAATTCTATTGAGTTGAAAGGTTTTAACAAAATAGATATTTAATTATCTATCTAAGGGTTTGTCTTTTGGAAACCACCCTCTTATCAAAGATATGAATGGCAAGAAATAAATATACTTTTTTGGAAAAAGTCTTTGAATTCTGTCATACCAATGAGCATCAGCTCCAACTAAAATTCTTTTATTTTTCTTTTGTATATTTTTAAGGATTATTTTTGCTGCTGTATTAGCGTTTATAGGAGCTCCACTCTTGAATAGTTGTCCAACCTCTTCAATTGATTTTGCTTTTGGCCCAAAAATGTTGGGTCTTTTTTCCATTTCTTCTGAATTGAATTCCATCTTTCCTTGTTTGGCAGCGATGTTTGCAATATTAGTTCCGATATGACCTGGATGAACTGAATAAACTTCTACAGGAGATTCTTCCATTTTCATTTCTAAGGCCAAACTTTCAGTAAAAGCTCTCACTCCATATTTACCTACATGATAAATTGATTGAGTTGGTACGCTAAGTAACCCGAAAATAGAAGAAGTATTGACGATAGCTGCTTCCGGTCTTTCTTTTAAATAAGGTAAAAAAGCTCTTGTACCGTTTATTACTCCATGAAGTAATATGCCTAATCCCCAGTCCCAATCTTCGTCTGTAGAATCTTCTATAGAAGAAGCTAGGGCAACTCCAGCATTATTAAAAATCATATCTACCGAACCATGCTCATCAATAACTTTTTCCGGCAAAGCAAAAACTGCTTCTTTATCACTCACATCTAAAATATGTTTAGAAACTCCAATATTATATTTTTTTAGAAGATCAGCAGTTTCATTAAGAGTATCTTCATTCCACTCTACGAGAGCAATATTAGCTCCAGATTGAGCTAATTCAATTGCCAACTCTCTTCCCATTCCTGAACCAGAACCAGTTATAACAGCTACTTTTCCTTCAAAATTTTTCAAAAATACTCCATTTTTCTCTAGCGTACTAATTTATTATTAATCAATCAAATAAATTGATTTTGTCTTAAAAAAATTAATACTTTTTCTATATCTAATCCTTGGATAGTATAGATAGATCCAGAAACATTTTTAAATAAATCTTTTCCATTTTTCTCATATTTATAACTTCCACATGAATTGAATGGTTCGTCTAAATCAATATAGTCAGATATTTGCTTAGCTGATAAATATTTCATTTCCAAACGAGCAATAGAAGATTCACTCCAGATAATTTTATTATTATATGCAATAGACATTCCGCAATTTTGAAAATGCGTATTCCCCGAAAGTTTTAATAATGCTTTAGTGCAGTTAACTTTATTTAAAGGTTTATTTAATATTTCATCATCAAATTGGCAAATTTGATCTACACCTAAAACGTAAATATCCTTATTTTTTTTGCTAATTTCTAATGCTTTTGCTGAGGCTAATTTAATTGCGAGATCTATGAAAGATAAATTTGAATTCTTTTTTTTGATTTTTTCTTCATCAAGATCGGATGATACATATACACAATCTAAACCAGCATTAGTAATTATTTCTTTTCTAATGCTAGAAGAGGTCGCAATTATTAATGGTTTTAATAGGCTGAAATTATCCAAAAATTAAGAAATATCTGAAGAAATAAGTTTATAAAACTCATTTTTAGTATCAGGTTCTTTAAAAGCACCTAACATTCTTGAAGTTACTGTACTTGTTTCAGTTTTATGAATACCTCTTGTAGTCATACATTGATGAGCAGCGTCAATAACAACAGCTACGCCCTTTGGCTGCAATACTTTTTCGATGATGTCAGCTATTTGAGCTGTCATAGTCTCTTGTGTTTGCAATCTTTTGCCATAAACATCTATTATTCTTGCTAATTTACTAATACCAACTACTCTTTTATTAGGTATGTAAGCTATATGTCCCATTCCTATAATAGGAACCATATGATGCTCACAATGCGATTCAACTCGAATATTTTTTACTATGACCATTTCATCATAGCCTTCTACTTCTTCAAAAGTTTTAGAAAGAATTTCTTCCGGATCTTCTTCATAGCCAGCGAAGAACTCTCTATAAGCTCTTACTACTCTATCTGGGGTTTCTATAAGTCCTTCTCTTTCAGGGTCATCTCCTGTGAAGGCGAGCAAAGTTTTTACAGCCTGCCTAGCTTCTTCTTCCGTGGGTATAGTCATAACAGAATCCTTTTAGATTAGTTTATTTTTTAACATCGGATGATGATTATAGGTTTAAAGTCTATTCTTTACAATTTTCTAGTGGTTTAAGTATATTCTTATTCAGAATCAGGAAAAGCGCTAAAAGGAAATGGCCTCTCGTTAGTAGCATAGGTAACAAAGCCTATGATTTGAGAAAGATAATTTCCAAGCCTTCTTGAAAAAGATACCAAGTTTGAATTAGGCTTTCTAGTAAACAAGGTAAATAGAAATTGAACTGCAGTTATTAGCCATAAAAAAGTTGCTACAAAATATAATAATAATAAAAATATTACTACAAGTACTAAATTAGCCCACAAAGAAGGCTCTTTAATTGTTTCTACTATTGACTCGGAATCAATAGAAAAGCTGTTTTGAATATCCGTAGTTTCTTTGTTTTTATTTTCTTCCATATTTAAGTATCTATATTATTACTCTCAGAAAAAATTTTAGCAAAGTAATCTTTAGGATCAGATTTATTAAAAATTATCTTATAAAGCTCATCAATAATAGGCATTGATAGATTCAAAGAGTTTTTCTTTTTATAAACCGCCTCTAAAGTCCTTATTCCCTCAACAACTTGCCCTATTTCAGATATAGCTTTTTCTTTAGACAAACCGAGTCCAATTTTTTTTCCAAAAGAATAATTTCTACTTTTATTGGAGCTTGCTGTTGCAATTAAATCTCCTACGCCAGCTAGTCCTAATAGGGTTAATGGATTTGCATTCAGAACTTGAAAAAGATCAGACATTTCAGCAAGGCTTCTAGTTAAAAGAGTTGCTTTGGTGTTGAACTTACCGCCTAATCCATCTGAAAGACCTGATGAGATAGCATAAATATTTTTAAGCGCTCCAGCTAGTTCTATTCCTTTTTTATCATCACTTAGGAAAACTTTGAAAGCATCATTATTAAATGAACTAATAATTTTTTTCATTTCCTTTGAAGAAGAGCCTGCCATTACTGTAGCAGCTGGATAATTATCAGCTATTTCATTTGCTAAATTAGGACCAGACAAAACAAAAATCTTGTCATCATCTACATTTGTATTATTTTTAAAAATCTCTGACATAGTCATAAAAAGTTTATTTTCTATTCCTTTAGAAGCTAAAATAAATTTGTTTGATTTTAGCTTTAAATCATTGATTCTTTTTGATAGCTGTTCGACGCCAGAGGAAGGAATGGCTATTAGCAAAATCTCATCTTCAATAAAACAATCTTCTAAATTCAAAGTAATATTTATTGAACTATTTAGCTTTAACTCTGGTAAATATTTCGAATTTATTTTTTTATCGTTGATCGAGTTATAAATATCTTTATTTTTACTCCATAAATTAACTTTGTTGCCATTATTAGCCAGTAAATTTGCCAATACAGTGCCCCATGACCCTGCTCCCAATATTGAAAAGTTATTTTTCATTTTTAGTTAATGTGAAGATAAAAATTTAACGGTTTGTCTGCCATAATTATTCCACCAAATATTACCCATATCTTTACAAGCATCTAAATTCATATCTGTAATATCATCAAATTTATGATTTACATTAATAAGTCTTGAGGTGATTCTTAGATAATCATTATTCAAAAGAGATTCAGCAATTAGATGCTCACTATTAGACTCCATTAGAACCTGCATAATTCCTCCTTTCAACCAAGAAAATATTCCCCAATTTTTTACTTTTTTTCCTTCGTAACTTCTGGAATCATAGCCTGTTCCAATGCTCAATATTTTAATATTTTCATAAGGCCATAATTTTTTTGCTTCACTATACGCTATTAAAATTGGATTATTCGTTGATAAAGAACCATCTACAAACCACCTATCATTTACTTGTATTGCAGGAAAATATGTGGGTGCTGCAGAAGTAGCAGCTGCCACTCTCCAAGATTCAATATAAAAGTCTTCATAAGATTTAAATAATTTAGTAGATCTCTCCTTTAAATCATAAGATACAGCAATAGTTGGAGTTTCGGCTTCACCAAGCAATAAAGATCCGAAGTAATCTTTTAGAACATTATTTTTCTCTTTCCCTTTATATTTTGAAGACATTATTCTTGAACTCCTCGAACTAAACATTTTTTTTAAATTTTCTTTTGAATAAAGATCAACTAATTTATTTCCTTCTAGAGTTAAAACAGAAAGTGAGATGCCAAGAATTCCTCCTGTAGAAGATCCACAAATTAAATCAAATTTATTATTAAGAGGTTCGCTTAACTCTTCTTCTAGTTTTTTTAAAAAGGTCGCTGAAGATAATCCCCTTACACCCCCGCCATCCAAAGAAAGTACATATTTCGTCATTTTTTGAAATTTTTTTGGTGTATTGTTAGTGTTATTATTCTCTCATATCAACAAAAAAATTAATACTATGGATTTACAAAAAATAGGATTTTGGTTAGGAATTTTTTCTTTTTTCCTGGTTTTAAATTTGCCAAATCCTGAAGGTCTTTCGGATGCAGGAAGAGTTACTGGGGCAGTTTTTTTACTGATGGGAATATGGTGGGCATTTGAGGCTATTCCTCTTCAAGTGACAGCTTTACTGCCTTTAATTCTCTTTCCTTTGTTAGGTGTTTTAGAGATAGGCGTAATCAGCAAAGAGTACATGAGCAAAGTTCAATTCTTGTTTGCTGGAGGCTTTATTATTGCTATAGCTATACAAAAATGGGAATTACATAAACGAGTTGCTTTAAATATTTTAAGATTTAGCGGTTTAAATGCCAAAGGTATAATTGCATCCTTCATGTTAGCAAGCGCGGTTCTCAGCATGTGGGTCATGAATACTTCTACCGCAATCATGTTACTTCCAGTTGGCATATCTGTAATAAAGGTAATTACGGATACTGTTAATTATATCTCTGATGAGCAAAAATTTAATTTTCAATTATGTCTATTGCTAGGAATAGCTTACGCGGCTTCTGTTGGAGGTATAGCCACTCCTATAGGAACTTCTCCTAATGGAGTTCTGATTCAATTTGCGAGTGACAATTATAACAATGATATAGGTTTCGCTACTTGGCTATCTATAGGGTTGCCTGTATCTATTGGCTTAGCTCCGTTAATATGGTTTTTCCTTACTTACATAATTTTTCCGGTTGACTTCGAAGCTAACAATGAATCTAAGGAAAAACTTAATTCAATGCTATCTGATTTAGGAGTAATGTCTAACGAGGAAAAAAAAGTAATTCTAGTTTTTTCTTTTACTGCATTTTGTTGGATATTTAGACAGTTGTTGGATGATCTTCCTGGTTTAAACTTTTTAGATGATTCAGTTATAGCTATGGTGGGAGCTATAACTATTTTTTTTATTAGTGACAGCTCAGGAAAAGAAAAATTATTAGTTTGGGATGACATTCAAAAAGGTTTTCCATGGGGGTTGATTTTTCTTTTCGGTGGGGGAATGGCATTGGCTTATGTTGTTAATGACTCGGGATTGGCGTTGTGGCTTGCATCTTTGATACCCTCAGATACTGTCTTTATGCTGATCTTATTGATTGTAATTATTATGGTTGTCTTGTTAACCGAATTAACTAGCAACTTAACAACTACAATCACTTTTTTGCCTGTAGTAGCAAGTGTAGGCATGAATTTAGGAATTGATCCATTATTGTTAATTCTTCCATTAACAATTGCAGCAAGTTGTGCATTTATGTTGCCAGTTGCTACTCCGCCAAATTCAATTGTTTATGCGTCAAATTTAATACCGATTCAAAAAATGGTTAAGGCAGGAATATTTATTAATGTCACCAGCATCGGTTATGTATTTTTATTATCTTATTTTCTTATACCAAATGTGATTTAAACGATTGTCCGTGAAAAAAAATTTAGGTAATATGATTCTAGTTGTCGCAATTTAAGAATTTAATTCAGGGTCTCTTAAATTGCATACTTTTAATAAACCCTGCTCAGGAGGTGATCAAAATTAGTATTAACAATTTATCAGGAATTTCAGGGGTTACCATCTGACAAGGGTATACCCTTATTCCGACTAATAGCCGATTATTCCGTTATTAGAAAAATGAAGCTGAGATGCCCATTTTTGAAAAAACCCCGTTGAATCGGGGTTTTTTTTATTCAGTGATTAGTGCATGACCAGAAGCACAAACTGCTCCGCCATCACAAGTAATTGTCTCTCCCACAGTATAACAACCTGCTCTGGAAGATAAATATAAGGCTAGTCCTCCTATGTCTTCAGCTGTTCCAATTCTTTTTACTGGATTTGTCTTCTCTATATAACTATAGTCATGTCCTACAGCAGAACCTAACATATTGCTTGGAAAAGCTCCTGGAGCTATGGCATTTACTAAAATATTGTCTTTGACTAATCTAGCAGCTAAAACTCTTGTTAAATGATGCACTGCAGCTTTGGAAGAACTATAAACATAGCTTTCATAAAAAGGCGTACCGATACCATCTATAGAACCTATATTAATTACTCTTGACGGATTTTCTTGAGTTCCTGAAGCTCTTAATAAAGGAAGGCATTTCTGAGTCATATAAAATAATCCTTTTACATTTATATCCATGACTTTATCCCATCCCTTTTCAGAAAAATCATCAATAGGCTCACCCCAAGATGCACCTGCATTGTTTACTAAGAAATCTACCTTTGGTTCATAAGCTGTTAACTCTTCAATTAATTTTTCTATTCCTTCAACAGTTGATCCGTCTCCTGGAATTGAGATACATTCAGCAGAATACTTTTCAGATAATTCTATTGCCTTTGCATCACATGCATCTGCTTTTCGGGCAGAAATGTATACTTTTGCTCCATTTGCTAGATAAGCTGAAGCAATCATCTCTCCTATACCTCTTGAACCTCCGGTTACAAAAGCAACCTTCCCTCTTACTGAAAAAATATCATCAATTTTCATATTTAATCTCTCCTTTTTAGATTTTTATATAGATAGAACTTTTGGCGTATGCGAAGAACTATCTTCATCATCTATTTGACCATAAGCAGCAATAATAACTAAATCACCAACATTGGCTTTTAGAGCGGCTGCTCCGTTCATAGATATAATCTTAGATCCTCTTTCAGCTTCAAAAGCATAAGTAATTAATCTTTCGCCATTATTTAAATTATAGATATGTATTTGTTCATTTGGTTTGATTCCAGTTTTATCTAAATAATCGATATCGATAGCACAAGACCCTTCATAGTCTATTTCAGTGTGTGTTACTGGAACTCTATGAATCTTTGCTTTTAAAACTGTAATTAACATAACAACATATTTAAAATAATGGCGGACCGGACGGGGCTCGAACCCGCGACCTCCGCCGTGACAGGGCGGCGTTCTAACCAGAACTGAACTACCGGTCCACAAAAAATGAGATTATACATAGATGGCACAGGAAAATTTAAATTATTTCTCGATTATAATTGAAACGTTCTAAATTAAAGGATTGTTGTGATTAACTTTAAAAGAAATTGGATCAAGTTTTTTGTACCTTTTAGATTTAACTGAAGATACATAGTGAAATTTCACTTCAACGTATTCCGAATAAATTTCTAACTCCACATAACCCTTATTTTTTCCATTAGTCCAAATTAAATCTTTATTAGACTCTATGAAAGATTTATCGATAGGATCAACCATTTCACCGAAAGTATCCACAAAATTTGGAGATGATATAGAAGGAGCTCCAATTTCTATTCCAATAAATTTTTTTTCTTTGCTGTATAGATTAGAAATCCAAGAGTTATGGGAGTCTCCAGCTAATATTAAATTTGATTGAGATGATTCAATCGATTTATAAAATTTTTCTCTCTCTTTAGGGTATCCGTCCCACTGATCAGTGTTATAAGGTATTTCTTTTCCAGCTAAAGTTATGTATTTGTGTAAATATTTTGGAAAGTTATTTTTATCTACAGCTTTAAATATCTTTGGCAAATATTTGGGTCCAATTAATATTTGTTGCCCGAAAATAGACCATCTAAATTTATCGCTATTTTTTTTATTAATCCATTTAAATTGCTGCATACCTAATAAATTCCTTGGTTTGTCTAAATCTTTTAAATACTTCTTATGATCAAAGTTTGATTTATTAAAATAGTCTTCAATATTCAATTGCTTTCCTCTTTCTGCAGATCTAGTATCGAGCATCATCAAATTAAAAAGATTTCCAACTGTAAAGTTTCTCCAAATGTGCTTTTTATTATTTTTTTCTCGAATAGGCATCCATTCAAAATAAGCCTGAATTGCATCTTCTTTTCTTTTTTTAAAAGAACCTTCATCAGGAGAATGATTTTCAGCGCCCTCTTTCCAACTGTCATTGGAAATCTCATGATCGTCCCAGACTGCAATCATTGGCTTTTTCGAGTGAAGCAGTTGAAGGTCTTTATCTTTTTTGTAAGTAGCATGTCGTTTTCTATAATCATCAAGACTTAGAACTTCATTTTTAGGAAAGACTTCTCTTCCCATTGATTGAGCATTTTCTGATGCATATCCATCGGAAGAGTATTCATATAGATAATCTCCAAGATGTAATACGAGATCGATTTTTTTATTAAGTGCAATTTCTCTGTAAGCGTTAAAATAACCTGCGGGATAATTTGAGCAGCTACAGAATCCGATATTGAATTTTTCTGGGTTTCTTATAGGTAATGTTGAAGTTGTTCCAGTATCAGAAATATTATTTCCAACTATGAAACGGTAGTAAACTTTTAACCCATTATATTTTTTCGGAATTCTTGCATCCACTTTTACAGTGAAATCTTTAAGGGAACTTGTTTTCGTTTTTCCTTGAGTAATTAAAGTGCTAAAACTTTTATTCAACGAAATTTGCCAAGTTACTAAGGCAGAATTTTCCTCAAAATCTGATAATTTTGTCCATAAAATTATATTAGATTGGGTGGGATCTCCACTTGCAACTCCATGCTTAAAGGAAACAAATTTATTTTCTTTCGGAAAAGAGTAAATTTTTAATGGTAAGGCTAGTAAAAAAAATGTTAAACCTTTTAAAAAAAACCTTCTATTTTTATCCATAATCAAATTTATCACTTAAATGTGATAATTTAATGACTAATTTAAAAAATTTTAGAAGAATGATGGTGGGCGATACAGGACTTGAACCTGTAACTTCCACCGTGTAAAGGTGGCACTCTACCAATTGAGTTAATCGCCCATATTTTAAAGGTTGCATTATACATAGAGATAAAGAAATCAAAATGGACAAGTCAATAAATTTCAGGCATATTTTTGTATCTTTTAAATAATTATGCACAAACTAGAATCTCAACCTTTGATTTCAAAGTTACAAACCTCATCTAAAGAATTTAAAAATAATAAATCTTCTATGCTTGGCATGCTTGATGAAATTGATGAGCTTCTTGATGAGGCTGAGGCTGGAGGTGGTCCAGATCATCATCAAAGATTAGCAGCAAGAGGTAAACTTCCTGTTAGAGAAAGAATTTTTCATTTTTTAGACCCAGATAGTCCATTCCTAGAAATTAGCAGCTTAGCTGGATACAAATCAGATTATCCCGTAGGTGGAGGAGCCGTTGCCGGTGTCGGTGTAAGTGCTGGAATTGAGTGCATAGTATTTGCGAATGACCCCACCGTATTAGCTGGAGCAATGCATTTTTATTCTGTTAAAAAATGGATGAGAGCAATGCAGATTGCACGCGAATGTAGAATACCTTTCATTCAATTTGTTGAATCGGCCGGAGGAGATCTAAGACCTAGAGGTGGTATGTCTTCTGCTGTAGGAACAACACATTTTGCAGAATCAGGCAGACAGTTTTATGAAATAACAGAATTATCAAAACTAAATATTCCTACTATAACTGTAGTATTTGGCACTGCAACTGCAGGAGGAGCCTATCAACCGGGAATGTCTGATTATAATATTTTTGTTAAAGATCAAGCAGATGTTGCATTGGGTGGCCCCCCATTAGTTCAGATGGCTACTGGAGAAATATCTAGTCGAGAAGACATTGGTGGTGCAAAAATGCATGCTGAAAAGTCTGGCCTTGCAGAATATTTAGCCGATGATGATTTGGATGGAGTAAGAATTGCAAGAGAAGTAATGTCTCATTTGAATTGGGATAAAGAAGGAAAAAGTCCTAGATTTGAAATTAGATCTCCGCTTTATAACCAGGAAGATTTATTGGGACTTATTGAGCCAAGCTTAAAAACTCCTTTTGATATAAGAGAAGTAATTGGAAGAATTGCTGACGGCTCTCAATTTGAGGAGTTCAAACCATTATTTGGACCGACAGTTGTATGTGGTTTTATTGCTATACATGGCTATCCAGTAGGAGTTTTAGGAAATAATGGGATGCTTTTTCCTGATGCTTCTCAAAAAGCAGCTCATTTTATTCAGCTGTGTAACAAAAGAAATATTCCACTAGTTTTTCTTCAGAATATTACAGGCTTCATGATTGGAAAAGAGTATGAGCAAGATGGTTCTATTAAAAAAGGTTCTCAATTAGTTAATGCAGTATCTAATTCAAATGTTCCTCACCTGACAGTAATTGTTGGGAATTCATATGGAGCTGGAACCTATGCGATGTCTGGACGAGAGTTTGGAAACTCTTTTACATTCCTCTGGCCGACGGCAAAAATAGCTGTTATGGGCGGCGAAGTAATAGCTGGAGTTATGTCTTTAGTTAGAAGAGGGCAAGCTGTCAGAAAAGGATTAAAATTTAATGAAAAAGCTGATGCAGAGATAGTAAAAAATCAGCAAATTGGTCATGACAAAGGCTCTGTTGCTTTGAAAGCTACTAGCGTTTTAAGTGATGATGGGATTATAGATCCAAGAGATACAAGAGAAATTCTTGGAATGTGTTTGTCAATCGTTAATAACAAAGAAGTTAAAGGATCAGATGGATTTGGAGTGTTCAGACTATGACAATAAAAAAACTCCTTATTGCAAATAGAGGAGAGATTGCTAGCAGAATAATGCTAAGTGCTCATGATATGGGGATTAGCTGTGTTGCTATTTATACTGAAGCAGATAGATCTTCTCCTTACGTAAGAGAATCTGATCAGGCTTACAAACTTTCTGATTCTTATTTAAATGCAAAAGAAATAATTGAGATAGCAATAAATTCCGGGGCAGACGCTATTCACCCTGGATATGGTTTTCTTTCAGAGAATGCAACTTTTGCTAATCAGGTTAAAAAAGCAGGAATTAAATGGGTTGGTCCTTCTGCAAATGCTATAAAAAAAATGGGAGATAAATTGACGGCAAAAGAATTAGCTGAGAAAGCTAATGTCCCTACTCTACCAATGACTTCTGATCAGAAAAAAGCAGAAACCATCGGCTATCCCATTCTTGTTAAAGCAGCTGCTGGTGGCGGTGGAAAAGGCATGAGAATTGTAAAAAAATCTAAAGATCTTAAAGAAGCTATTAAATCTGCTGAACGTGAAGCTGAAGGCGGCTTTGGTGATAAAAGAGTTTTTCTAGAAAGGTATATAGCAAAATCAAGACATATAGAAATACAAATCTTAGGTGATTCTCATGGAAATATAATTCATCTCGGAGAAAGAGAATGCTCAATACAACGAAGGCATCAAAAAGTTTTAGAAGAGTCACCTTCTCCAATGGTTGATGAGAAAATGAGATTTGCTATGGGTGAAGCAGCAATTAAATTAGCATCAAAACTTAAATATGATTCTGCAGGAACTGTGGAGTTCTTGGTGGATGAAAAAACGAAAGAATTTTGGTTTTTGGAGGTAAATACAAGACTGCAAGTAGAACATCCGGTTACTGAAGAAGTCACTGGCATAGATTTAGTAAAAGAACAATTAAGAATTGCTGACGGCGAAGAACTTGGATATGGCCAATCAGATATTGATTTCTTTGGCTCCTCAATAGAAGTAAGGCTTTATGCTGAGGATCCTGGAAATGATTTTCTTCCGGTTACTGGAGAATTAATTGCATTCGAGCCTGCAAATGACCCTCTTGTAAGATGGGATGTTGGTATTGAGAGAGGATCTGTCATTACTTCTAATTTTGATCCAATGCTAGCTAAAGTAATTTCATTTGGGGAGACGAGAACTGAAGCAGCTAATAAATTAGCTTTAGCACTACAGAACAGTCATTTCGGCGGGATGAAAACCAATAGAGATTATTTGGTTTCAATCTTAAGATCTGAAGAATTTTTAGCAGGTAATACTACTACTGATTTTATTAATAGAGTTGAACTGGATTCTAATATAAATTTAACAAACGAAGAGATAGAAAATTATGCAACAGTGGGTGCAATGTGGATTCAAGGTAAAAATAGAAACGAGGCAAATGTCTTAAGGAATATTAGCTCTGGCTGGAATAATGGAAGACTACCCTATCAAGAAGTAAAATTTAATTATAACGATAATGAGATACATATCAGATACAAGTCTCAAAGAAATGGTAGTTTCATTACTGATAATATTAAAAATTTAAGTATCTTTGATTGGAATAAAAACTTTATTGATATAGAAATATCAAATGTTAGATATAGATCTAAAATAACGCTCGAAAATGAAAAACTTTTAGTTCATACACACAAAGGAGATATCCTTTTTAATATTCTTCCAAAATTTAAATTAGCTGAAGAAATTGAAATAGAAGGTGGTTTAGTAGCTCCAATGCCAGGAAAGGTTGCAGAGATAAAAGTTAAAAAAGGAACTAGCATAAAAAAAGGAGATACTCTTCTTATTTTAGAAGCAATGAAAATGGAACATAAAGTTTCAGCGCCTGCCGATGGCAAGATAACAGAGATCTTAGTAGAGAGAGGCGAACAAGTAGAAAACGGGACGACTTTAGTAGTTGTTGATTAAATCTCCCAGGATCTTGATATCTCTATTGGATGATCAGCAATTAATGGAAAAAAATCATCAGGATTTATAGCGCCGCCTTCAGGAGCGAAAACTCCTTTTTGAGTTATCTTATTTTCTAAAAAGAGTTTAAGTCCAAATGCAAGAGGGAACCCCGTTGCTTCTCCCATACCAGAGGTGCTAATTAAATCCTCAACCGACAAAGTTGCTGCTACAGATGCAGTCTTTTCATTTTTAATGCCAGTTGCTAAACCATATATTGCTGGTAATCCTTTAATCTGTTTTTCTTCAGAAGGCGCACCTAATTTTCTTTCCAGCCATTCTAAAAAATATGCTCCTCGATTTGAACTAATTAATTTTTTATCAACAAGCCATCGTAAAATTCTAAGTACATAGATATCCCTTTCACTGCTACCATGGCAAACATTTAATGATTCTTTTAAATCTCTAAAATGATGAGGAAAAGATACTGCTTCTGGATGACCAAAAACATAAACATTATGCTTTCCTCGCCCTGGATAATGGATATTAATTTTTTCCAGAGGTTTAGTCATTTTATACTTTTCATCTTTATAGACTTTTATTTCTCCTGTTATTTGCTGTAGGCCGTGTTCCATTGCAGCATTAGTTCCTGCTTGTGATGACTCGTCTTCTGGTATGGCACTACTCATATCCCATCCAGTAATAATTGAAGAAACCGTGTCTAACTCATTAATAGCTTTGAGACCTAATAAGTTGCTAATTCCGGGACTAGCGCCTAATCCAATTATTGCAGTTACATCATTTTTAAATGCTTCATCACTTAACTCAAGCATTTCTATTGTAGGTTCCCAATCATCACAAATATCAAAATAATGGCATTTGCATTTGATAGCAGACTTTAAAATAGAAACGCCATATTTAAAAAATGGACCAGTTGTATTCATAACTACATCATGATCTTTCATAACTTTTTCAAGCTTATCTATATCGGAAACATCTAGACCGATGCCTTCGAAACGATCATCAAAGTTTTTAGCAAATTCAACTGCATTATTCTCATTTAAATCAGCTATGGTAACTTTTGATATATTTTGAAAAGCAGAGATCGCAAAGGAAGAGAATCTACCCATACCACCACTGCCTCCTAGCGCTAATACTCGCATACAAAAATTTTAAGTCTATTCATCCCAATTTGGTTTTCTTTTTTCTAGAAATGCAGCAATGCCTTCTTTTGCATCTGGACCTTCAAAAGTTTTAGCAATCTGCTTTTGCAAAAATGGTAAAGCTTCATCAAAAGCTAATGCATCTTGTTTTTCATATGCTTCTAGACCAAATTGCATGGTCCCAGGGGCTAAACTAGCTAGTTCTTTTGCCAAATCATCAACTTCAGAGCTAAGTTTGTTAGCTTTTACAGATTTATTAATCAAACCCCACTCTTCTGCTTTTTTTGAGTCGATAGGTTGACCACGCATTACAAAATCAAGCCCTGCTCTTTTAGGCATAACTCTAAATAATCCGGCCATTACCATATGCGGCCATAATCCTCTTAAAATTTCTGGAGCAGAAAATTTTGCTTCTTCTACAGCCACAGCATGAGATGAGTTTGTAACCATCAATAATGCGCCCGCCAAGACAGAACCCTGAATTTTACATATAACAGGTTTATATAGATGTCTTAGCAAGATACTTATGTCATTTGCTCCTTCTAATTCAGGAACATTTGATTCTGATTTTTCTCTTCTGAGGTCTGCCCCTGCGCAAAAAATATCTCCTTCTGCTGCAATTATTATTACTCTTATTGACCTCTCTTGCTTTGCATAAGCCAATGCATAGCAGATTTCATTCATCATCACGTTATTTAGGGCATTTTTCTTTTCAGGTCGATTTAAAGTTATTGTCATAATATTATTAAGAATATCTAACTTAGTTGCTTTAAAATTTAACCCTTCCAAACTTAATTTATTATCACTCATGCAGCTAACCTACTAGTTGATTTGGGATATCTATTTTTTTAGATCTTAAATATTCGCCTAGAGATTTAGCTTGTCCATCCATCCTTGTTGATGAAGAAACGCCTTCCTGAAGAATTCCATGTATGTAAAAATTTAAGGAATAAATATTGGGCAGATCGTATCTATCAATTTTATATTTAGATAAGTCTGGTAATAATTCTTTTAATTTATCAACTGAAAGGAACTCATATAAAAAAGCATAAGCATCTTCGTCTTTTGCCCAAACACCTAAATTAGCGCAACCTCCTTTATCACCTGATCGAGTTCCAAATAATTTTCCAAAATATTCATTTTTTGTTTCGGATATTTCAATTTCTTTTATTTTATAAGGATCTTTTTGATAATACTTATTTTCAAAATCAAGCTGACTTGTGGGGATAATTTCTACAGTTTTTCCACCTAAATGCATGTATTCTTTGATATATTTACTGTCTATAAGTGCTGGCCAATACTCGATAAATGGGCCATTTGGCACGACTCCGCTTCTTCCTGTCCATCCTGGAAAATTTGCTAAAGCTAGCTCAATAATCTTTGCGTTGAATAATCTACCAACTAAATCAGGATTTGAAGACATGACGTCTATTCTTAAATAGGCTTGAGCCTCTTCATTAGACTTAGCATTTTCTTTATCTGTTCTGTGTAATTGAATATCAACTTTATCAAATTGACCTTGACCGCCCACTGATTTAAATATTTGGTCGATAATTAAAGATGCTTTCTCTTCAATATCCAGGCCAGTTAATAACAATTCCATACCATTCCTATACCCTCCAGCTAAATTAATACAAGCTTTGTGGGTATTAGTGGGACTGCTACCTCTATTGTTTGTTACCAGAACTCTATTTTCTGATTCCTGAGTAATTTTTAGAGTATCAAAATGCCCTATAACGTCTGGATTCAAATAAGCAGGTGAGCCAATTTCGTAAAGTAATTGAGCCGTTACTGTTCCTACAGAAACAAGGCCTCCAGTATTTTCATGTTTTGTAATTACAAAACTTCCATCCTCGTATATCTCTGCAATTGGATAGCCAATGTTATCAAACGATGGAACTTCTTGAAAAAAAGAATAATTGCCTCCAGTTGCTTGAGCACCACATTCTATTATGTGTCCGGCAGCTAAAGCTCCTGCTAATTCATCATATTGATCTCGGGACCAGTTATACTTCCATGCAGCAGGGCCTATTACCACTGCTGCGTCTGTTACTCTTGGACAAATTACAACATCTGCTCCGTTATTTAGAGCCTCTTTAATTCCCCAAGCTCCTAAGTATGCGTTTGCAGTAATCGGCTTTTTATCATAAGAATCTAAAGGCATATTTTTATCAATATTTATTAATTTTTCACCATCTCTAAAAAAATCATTTATTCTTGGCATTAAGTCATCGCCATCAATGTATGCAACTTTTAAATTTAAATTTAATTCCTTAACTATATCTTGAATCGCAGAAGCCATAGATGCGGGATTTAAGCCGCCAGCATTAGTAACAATTTTTATTCTTTTTTCTTCGGTTAATTTGGCAACATCCCTAAATTGCTTAATAAATGTTCCAACGTAACCGTGATCTTCACCTCGTTTCATTTTTTGACCATATAAAATAGTCATGGTTAATTCCGCTAAATAATCACCGGTAAGCACGTCTATAGGTCCGCCTTCAACCATTTCTCTAGCTACGGCTAATTTATCACCATAAAAACCACTGCAGTTTGCTATTCTTATTGATTTTTTAATCATGAGGTTTTGTCTTTTAATCTCTCGCTTAAGCCTGCTAAATAAATACCTATCAGTAAGATAATAACACCTATAACCTGTTCAATTAATAGCGTCTCTGTAAAAAAATATACTCCTAATATTGTTGCTGTTATTGGCTGAAATAACAAAAGTAACGAGGATAGTTGTGGTCTAATTTTTGAAAGGCCATAAATAACTAATCCTTGACCTAGGATTTGGACAAAGATTGCCTGGCCCAAGAAATTCATCCAACCATACACAGAATCTGGAAAAATTTTTTCCAATTCAAATAGACTTCCAATTCCAAGAGGTATACATGCAAATAAAGAAGAGTAAAAAATAAGATTAAAAGTATCTATATTTTTTGAAAATCTATTAATTGACAGAAGGTAACAGGCATAAAAAAAGGCAGCAATAAATGAAAGGACATCACCTAATTTTCCTGATTCATCAAAAAAATTAGAATTACTAGAAAGAAGTACAAAAATACCTACAAAACAGACTACCAAGGAAACTAGAAATAGTTTGTTTAGTCTTTCATTGAATAAAATAAATCCAAGCAAACAAATATATAGTGGAGCAGTATTTACAAACAATGTTGCATGCGCAATGGATGTATATGTAATCGAAGTATGCCAAAGCGCTATATCAGTACCAAAAAATAAACCTGGAAGACCTATTAATAAAGTATTTTTAAGTGAAAAGGATTTTAGTCTTTTTGAGATTATTCCAAAAGTAAAAATAAGTACTGTAGCAAATAGAAATCGGTAAAACCCCGTAAGTGATGGTCCAACTTCACTAACTCTTACAAAGATTGGAGCTAAGCCAATTAAGCTTCCGCCGATGCATGTAGCAAAGATGGGAATAAATTGTAGTCTCTTAGTGATCATTTTTAAAAATAGATTCGCTATACTGCATTAATGTCAGAATTTGATCAAAGTAAAAATTTAAATATTATTTCTGTAACAGAGCTAAATACTTCTGCAAAAAAATTATTAGAAAGAGATTTCTCTTCAATTTGGGTTAGTGGAGAAGTTACAAACTTTAGATCTTATGATTCTGGGCATTGGTATTTCAAAATTAAAGATAATAATTCAGAAATTCAATGTGTCATGTTCAAATTTAGAAACACTACTCTAAATAATACTCCTTCAGATGGCGATCAGCTTCTTATAAAAGGAAGTATATCTATGTATATTGCAAAAGGATCTTATCAGTTCCAAGTAGATCAAATAGAATATGCTGGCGAAGGAGTTCTGCTAAAAAACTACGAAGCTCTTAAAAACAAACTATTTAAAGATGGGCTTTTTAATGAAGAAAATAAGCAAAAATTACCATTATTACCAAAACATATAGCCGTAATAACATCTCCTAATGGTGCGGTGATTGAAGATATAAGAAATGTTCTAACGAGGAGATCTCCTTTAATCTCTGTTTCATTGATACCCTCTCTTGTTCAGGGAGAAGGCTCGGTTCAAAGTTTAAGGAAAGCTTTAGTTAATGCAAAAGATCTTAATAAACAAAAAAATATTGACGCTGTGATCATAGCAAGAGGCGGCGGATCTCTTGAAGATTTGTGGTCATTTAACTCTGAAGAATTAGCTAGAGATATATTTGACTTCGATCTTCCAGTTATCAGTGCAATCGGACATGAAACCGATTTTACAATTTGTGACTTTGTTAGTGATCTGAGGGTACCCACTCCATCCGCTGCAGCAGAAATTATAAGTGAGCCTTATATTAAATTATCAGAAGAAATGAACAGAAAAAATAAAATTCTTTCAACATCCTTTCAAAAGGTAATAGATAATTTAAGAAATGATTTAAAATTTCAATCTATCAATCTTCTAGATCCAAGAAAAAAATTACAAGAAGATATTTTGAGAACTGATGAAATACGTAAAAAATTATATTTTTTAATCAATTCATCGATTAAAGAAACAAGAATTAATCTTGAAAATAAAAAAATTGAATTCAATCAATACGATCCAAGAAACGAAGTTATAAATCTACAAGAAAAAATCAAATCATCAGAAAAGTATCTGCAACAAGAGATAAAAAATAAACTCAAAATTAATTTTCAATCATTTAGAGGCTTAGTTAGTGAATTAGAAGCGTTCAGCCCTCTAAAGGTTTTAGCTAGAGGTTATTCAATTACTAAAAATAAATCTTCTGACAAAATTATTAGAAATTCTAAGAATGTTAAATTGGGAGATGTCATTATCTCAACGACATCTGAAATATCTATTGAGTCAAAAGTTACAAAAATTGAATAAATACTTTCTTTTAGCTTTACTTTGTCTTCAAGGTTGTGCGTTTTATAAATTACCTGAACCACAGTGCTTATTTCCTGATCAAAATTTAGAACAAGGAGGATTAATAAATATTGAATTTTTTGAAAAATATACGGAATCAAGTATTTTAAAAAATTCATTAGTTTGTTATGAAAAATATCAGAAAAGACTCATCTCCCCTATTCCTTATAATTCTAATAAAAATATATATAAAAAATCTGGCTTTGAACTACAAAATATAAAATTTAGAGAATCTAGATTAACCATTAACAATAAAAAATTTAATAAAATTTCAAATAAAAATTTATTAAGAATACAAAAGGAATCAGATATTTATAAATTAAAACTATCATCTAAGTATTTATTTAAAGGGTTTGATCTTCCTTTAAAAATTCCTGTAGCTGGAATCATTTCCAGTGAATACGGAGTTAAAAGATTTATAAATAATATTCCTAAGAATCCTCATTTAGGTATGGACATAGCAGCAAAAATTGGAACTCCTATTTACGCAGCAGCTAGCGGTATAGTAATTCTTGCGGATGATTTTTTTTATAAAGGAAAAAATATATTAATTTCTCACGGATATGATACTAAAACATCTTATTCTCATTTAGACGAAATTATAATTAAAGAAGGCCAAACTGTAAGAAAAGGTCAGCTTATTGGGTACGTTGGATCTTCAGGAAGAGTAACTGGTGCTCATCTACATTTTGAGATATTTTTTTTAGGCGAAAGATTAAATCCTGCAATCTTCTTTAATTAATTTCTAAAGCTATTTTCAAGGAATCAAGAGTTTGAGGACCTTTCAAAGTCTTAAGATATTGACCATTCTCATCGATGATAAAAGATACTGGTAATGCTTCAGGGACAATATATCCAAAGATTTTTTTTGGATCAGTTAATAAAGATGGTACCTCAACTTTAAATTTTACAAGCTGTTCACTTAATTCTTCACCTTCTAATCGATCAAAATTAAATAAAAATACATTAACTTGAGAAGAAAAGTTATTTTTGAGTTTATTTAATTCAGGTATTTCTTTTATGCATGGCGGACACCAATCAGCCCAATAGTTAATTAAAGTTAATTTTCCTTTCAAATCATCTAGATAGATTTTTGAATTATCGCTAGTAACAAGATCTGGTTTAGTACAAGACTGAATAAATAAAAATGATAAAAGTAAAAATGTTTTAAAATGAGTCATAATAATTATTTAACTATTATGAACTCTAAAACTAATTTACAAAATGTTTAATAAAATAATTCATAGCTTAGATACAATAAGAAGATTCTTTTTGAATATATTTTTTTTCTTTTTCTTAGTTTTTTTTGTACTTGGTTTGATAATATTTCCCTTCATAGCAAATGACAAACCATTAATTGAAGGTTCAATTCTTAGGATTTATTCTACAAATATAAAAGAGAATAAAACAAATGCAGTTTTTAACTCAACATTTGGTTTGACTGTTAGTGAAATGATTGATTCTATAAATCATGCATCTGAAAATAATAAAGTCTCTACGCTCTTTATAGATCTTTCATATTTAAGTATTTCTAATGTTTCTGCGGTTGAATTAGGAGAATCCTTTAAAACTTTTAAAGAAAGTGGTAAAAAAGTTATTGCCTACGGAGATTTTCTAGATCAAAACCAATATTTGTTAGCTAGTTTTGCAAATGAAATAGTTTTAAATCCTCAGGGCTTGGTTTATCTAGAAGGTTTTAAAAAATATAACTTTTATTTAAAAGATGCTTTAGAAAAATTTAATATTCAAATAAATACTTATGTAGCTGGAGAGTTTAAGTCTGCAATAGAAATATTTACTAGGTCTAGTATGTCAGAAGAAGACAAACTGCAATCTATAAGTTATTTAAATGACTTGTGGCAAAATTGGTTGCTAATAGTAAATACAAATAGAGCCTCTAATTTATCTATAGACATAAATGATTTTATAAATAATTTTTCTGAGCTTAATGATTCAAAAACTTTTTCCCCTGCAGAAATTTCAATGAAATATGGATTAATCGATAAAGTTCTAAATAAAGTTCAATTAAGAGAATACCTTCTTTCTATTGAAGGAATAGAAATGGATTACAAATCAAATTCAGCTAAATTTACAGATATAGATGATTACTATTCATTAATAGATTCAGATGAAAGTTTTCCTTCATCAATTGCTGTTATAAATGCAACTGGAGAGATCTTTAACGGCTCTTATCAAGAAAATCAAATATCAAGCATAAATATTTCTCAACTTATTAGAGACATCAAAAAAGATTCCAGTATTAAAGGTCTTTTATTGAGAATAAATTCTCCTGGAGGAAGTGGATTTGCATCAGAAACCATTAGACAAGAGTTATTGAAATTAAAATCAACCGGTATACCCATAATAGCCTCTATGTCTGACGTTGCTGCATCTGGAGGTTATTGGATAGCTGCTGATGCTAATGAAATTTGGGCATCGCCCCTTTCTTTAACTGGATCAATTGGAGTTTTTGCAATTTTGCCATCTATAGAAAGTGCCTTAAATAAATATGGGGTTAATTACGATGGCATCAGTACTAATAATTTTAATCCTTCTTTAATTTCTTCGCCTAATGATAATTTAAATAATTTTATGCAGACTTATGTCGATAATGCTTATAACGAATTTATAGAGGTAGTTTCAAATGGGCGAAATTTATCTCAATATCAAGTTAGAGAAATTGCAAAAGGTAGAGTGTGGACTGGAAATGAAGCTAAAAAAATTGGATTAGTTAATGAATTAGGAACTCAGTCAGAAGCCATAGAAAAATTAGCAGAACTGGCAGAGTTAGAAAATTACAACATTAAATATTTGTCTACTGAAGAAAGTTTTTTTGAAATCCTTAAGAGTAATATTTTTAATTCTTTCTTAAATGTATTCAATCGTTTGAACTTATTTAATACAAATATTCCCAATATAATAAAATCATCGAATATATTAGATAAAAAAATTATAAATTTGCAAATGAATTGTATGGATTGCCTTATTCAATAATTTCTTTAATGAGGGGAATAGAAATATTCTTCTTCCTTTCTAAGGACAATAAATCTAATTGATCAACCAACTCGAGTAAAGCCTCTAAGTTTCTAGAGCTTCGATTAATTATATAATCCAAACAATTTTCATTAATCAATAAGCCTCTTTTTTTTAATTCTGATTTAATTAAGTTTCTTTTATCCTCATCTGTAAGAGAGGAAATAAATATTTCTAAATTTGAATTGAGTCTAGAGGCTAAATCAGGAAGATTTGGCATATTTTTTTTAGAAGAATCTTCACTTAAAATAATTTTTTTATTATTTGCTTTAGAAAAATTATATAAATTAAATAAATTTATTTCGCCAATATCATTATTGAATATATGATTAAATTTATCGATAAAAATATAATCGAAAGAATCTAAATTTTCTAAAATTTCATATCTATCTGTTAGCCTCAAAGATATAAAAATACACTTATGAGAGTCTACTAATTTTTCATAAAAGGCTTGAGCCATATATGAGGAAAATAATTCATCTCCTTTTAATAAGAGACAATGATCAGATGAAACGCAGAAATTATTAAACTTTTTATTTAAATCTTCAAAAAAACTTAATGACTTAAGATCCCTATAGAGAATCTTGTGATTTAAATTTAATTCTAAAACTCCCTGATTCATAATTCTAATTAAAAAATTTCTTTGAATACATCCTTCCCAGGATATTTAAGATAAGCAAGAATACTCCAAATAATTGTAAGTATTAGAAAAAAAGAAACTATATTGATAATTTCTATAGGAATAAAAAATCCTGAAGCATTAATTAAGATTAATCCTAAATAGAGCATTAAAAAAAGAGCATTAAGCTTTCCTGAGAAATGAGGCTTAACAGAATATGTATCTAACAATATAGTTGACAAAATAAATCCTGAAATAACAAATAAATCTCTTCCTAAAATAATGTATGTCATTGAGAGATTAACTTCTCCAATAAGAGATAGAGAAATTAAAGCTCCAATGATTAGTGTTTTATCTGCTATTGGATCCGCAATTCTTCCAAAATCACTAACAAAATTAAATCTTCTTGCAATCAACCCATCTAAAAAATCACTGACTGCCGCTATAATGTATAAAATAATTGCCCATATAAATTGTGAATCAATTATGCATAAAACTATTGGATAAACTAAAAAAAATCTAAATATTGTAAGAAGATTCGGAATCTTTGATAACATTTCTTATATATTATTAAATTTAATTACTATTTCCTTATATTTAATAGATAAAATTTCAAAATTGTTAGCAGTGTTAAACAAATTTTCTAACTCTGTTATTTTGCCTAATAAATTACTACTAAAAATTGTATCTTTTTTATCTAACGAGGATATTTTTAAATCGTTGAATAAAACAATTTTGCTTAATTCTTTAAAAGCTAGATCATAATCTTCTAAAGAGCTGATATTTTTAACTACTACTGTAAATGGTCTAAATGAATCTTTATTGATAAATAATTTTCTAGACTCTTGTACTGAGTCAACTACTTTATTAAAAATTTCTGCAGGGCTATATCTTTTTTCAAAGTTTATTTTTGTGTTCTTTTTTTTTGAATCAAATGTATTGAAACAATTATTTCTTTCAAATGTTATCTCACAATAGAAAGATCCATTACTGTTGTATCTATTATTCAAATAAGCAATATCGTTTATTTCAGTTTTTTGTTCTAATTCTAAAAAATTAATATCTACTGAATCAAAAATAGGAAAGAATAAGTCTATATTCCTTTCTTCTGCAGATTTTATGAAAAAAGATTTTACCTGGTCACATTTATCAGTGGTTTTATCAAATTTAGCCTTTGATTCAAGTTCTGCCTTACATAGAATCCAAGCTGAAAGAGACTGTCTATCCTCAGAAGTAATAGATAGATTATTTTCTAATAAGTAGTTTCTCAGAGATTTTGAATCGACAATAATTTTTATTTTAGACTTTCCAAAATCTTCTATAAATTCATATTGCTTGATGTACTGTTTAGTGGATATGTTTTTTAAAAATAATGAGTTTTTATCATATTCATTGTTACTTCCTAAAATCCTAACAATTGATTGTTTCAAAGCAGTATCCAGTAACTCTAAAGTATTACTATCTTGATCATTAAGAACAATAGTGTGTTGGTCAGGAAAAAAACTATAGGTATTGGCTGATAAACCTATCAACGCAAGGATTAAGAAGAATTTATATTTATAAAATAAATGTTTCATATTCATAATGAATTATAATGATTATCTATTAAATTGTTTTTTAATTTAAAAAAGTAAGGGTTCAAATTGCCTACAAATAAAAAAATCTCATATAAAACTTCAGGAGTTAACATCGATAAAGGTGAAAAATTAGTTAATCTAATTAAACCTCTAGCAAAAAAAACAGCTAGAAAAGAAGTAAGAGAAG
The DNA here is from genome assembly GCA_045564455.1 of Gammaproteobacteria bacterium. Classification (GTDB taxonomy): domain Bacteria; phylum Pseudomonadota; class Gammaproteobacteria; order Magnimaribacterales; family AG-339-G14; genus CASICS01. The sequence goes on along the minus strand of JBJLHG010000001.1, from coordinate 291,354 downwards.
GTATAGGTGGATTTGCGGCATTATCAGACATACCATCTAAATATAAAAATCCCATGATTGTTAGTGCTACTGATGGTGTTGGAACAAAAATAGAAATTGCTGAGCTCATGAATGATCATAAAACTATAGGTCAAGATTTGGTAGCGATGTGCGTAAATGACTTGATAACAGGTGGAGCTGAGCCTTTATTTTTTTTAGATTACCTTGTGACAGAGCGAATTAATTTAAAGAAATCAAAAGATATTCTGTCAGGCATAGCTAATGGATGTTTAATTTCTAATTGCTCTCTTATAGGAGGAGAAACTGCTGAACATCCAAATGCTTTTCCAAAAAATAAATATGATCTAGCGGGATTTTGCGTTGGTGTTATAGAAAAAAAAGATGCTCAAAAGAAAACTAAGCCAAAAAAAGATGATATTTTAATTGGAGTTGAATCTTCGGGTCTTCATTCAAATGGATTTTCTTTGATTAGAAAATTGATAGAAACTAAGAGATTAAGATTGAAATCTAAATTTGGAAATTCCACTCTTGGAAAAGCACTATTAAAGCCAACAAAAATATATGTAAATGAAATTTTAAGATTAAATAAATTAATCAATATTAAGGCAATGGCTCACATAACAGGAGGCGGGCTTACCGGAAACTTAAAACGTATTATTCCAAGCAAACTAGGTATTGAATTAACAGATGAATCCTTATTTGTATTTCAAAAAAAATTATTTGACTTAATTCAATCATCATCTAACTTATCAAGAAATGAAATGCTTGAAACTTTTAATTGCGGATTTGGAATGGTATTGGCAATAGATAAAAAGGATTTGAATAAAGTAGATAAGTTTATGAAAAATAATAAAATTAAATATAAATTAATTGGAAAATTCATTTCATCTAAAAATACAAATAAAGAAGTTATTATTAAATAAAAAAAATGACTAATTTCAACATCGCTGTTTTAGTTTCGGGAAATGGAAGTAATTTACAGTCATTAATAGATTTTAGTAATAATAAAGATTCCGGATTTAATATTTCATGTGTAGCTACAAATAATCCTGAAGCAAAGGCTCTTAAAAGAATTAGAAAAACAGAAATATCATCTATTAGCCTAAATAATAAAAATTTTAAAAATAGAGAAGAATTTGATAAAGAAATGATTAATCAATTGTCAGAATATGATTTGGATTTAATTGTACTGGCTGGCTATATGAGAATATTAAGCGAGTCATTTGTAAATTTTTATCAAGGAAAAATAATAAATCTTCACCCTTCTATACTTCCAAAATATCCAGGATTAAACACTCATGAAAAAGTATTTAAAAATAAAGATGCATTCCATGGGGCAACTGTTCATTTAGTGGATAAAGGGTTAGACACAGGCCAGATAATTGGTTTCTCTAAATTTAAAGTAAAAAATCATATGGAAGTTGATGATTTTGCAGAAGAAGTTCATAAAATTGAGCATAAACTTTTACCTACTATCGTTAGTCTAATAGCTAATAATAAATTAAAAATAGGAATCTCTAATATAGAGTTAAATAATGAAATCTATAAAAATGGTAAAGAATTTATCTTTTAGTCTAGTATTTTTGTTATTTAGTTCTTTCTCTTTGAGTTATGATCTTGTTCCTTATAAAAATGTGTACAAAGCAGGAAAAAATACTGCTATAGAAGAATTAATCTTACTTGAAGACAATACCTGGCTAATGAAATCTGAAATCAAACATTCTCTTTTTAAGGCTACACAGGAAGCAAAATTTATAGTTGAAAATAACAAAGTATTTCTGCAAGAAGCTTCAAGAAAATTAAGAGCTCTAGGAGGTTTTATGAGGGAGACTCAATCAATTTCCGTAAATTATGATTTAAGGGAACTTGAATATTCGTTTAACAGGAAAAAAGGGAAATTATTTTTTGATGATTATGTTTACGAGACCTTAACGTTACAAATTCAAGCTAAGCTAGATCTTATTAAAAAAACTCTACCAATAGAAATAGAATATAATTTTTTTAATAAAGAAGATTTAAAATTGAAGACTTTTAGTTTTTCTAAAGATAAAAATGAAATTAAATTTCAGGAAGTTAGAGATGACGATAAAGGTTTTTTAATATGGTTTCTGCCGGAAAGAAATCTAACTTCCTCTAAAATACTGCAGAAAGGAGCAATAAAACTGTCTTGGGAATTAGAATCTAAGCTTTAGGTAATGTTACCCCCTCTTGGCCTTGATACTTACCCCCCCTATCTTTATAACTTATTTCACATTCCTCATCTGATTCAAAAAATAACATTTGAGCTACGCCCTCTTCAGCATAAATTTTTGCTGGCAAGCTAGTAGTATTTGAAAATTCCAGAGTGACATGACCCTCCCATTCTGGTTCAAGAGGCGTTACGTTCACAATGATACCGCACCTGGCATAGGTAGATTTTCCCAAGCACACAGTCAACACATTTCTCGGTATTTTGAAATATTCAATGGTACTTGCTAAGGCAAATGAATTTGGAGGAATAATGCACTCATCCCCTTCAAAATCTACAAAACTTCCTTTATCAAAATTTTTTGGATCAACGGTTGCAGAGTTTATATTTGTAAAAACTTTAAAATGTTTTGAACATCTCACGTCGTAGCCATAACTAGAAAGTCCATAGGATATTAATTTTCTATTAGTTTCTTCGTCTAACTTAATCTGAGATTCTTCAAACGGACTAATCATGGCTTTTTCCACTGACATTTTTTTTATCCATTTATCTGATTTTATCGTCATAATTTAATTTTTTTCTAATTCTCTTCGCCATGAAAAAGCCTGCCTCAAAGTGTTGCTATCAACATAGTTAAGGTCGCCTCCAGCAGGGACGCCTTGAGCTAGTTTTGATATTTTAATATCCAAACCCTCTAATTTATCTAATAAGTAGTAGCTTGTTGCTTCTCCTTCAAGTGTTGAATTTAGAGCAATAATAACCTCTTTAACAGTCCTTTTTTTACAAATTTCTATTAGTTTAGGAATTTTTAACTCTTCAGGTCCAATGTTTTCTATAGGTGACAATAATCCATTTAATACAAAATATTTTCCACCAAATTCTTTAGTTTCTTCTATCGAAAATAAATCAGAGGTTGTTTCAACCAAACACAGAGAAAAGTTATCTCTAGATGCGCTAGAACAAATATTACACTCTTTTAGATCATTGATTACTCCGCAAGAATCGCAAGCTCTAATGGTTTCAATAGCATTTTGAATTGAAGAAGCTATTTGCTCTGCTCCATCTTTATTTTTACTTAGTAAGTTCAAAGCCATTCTTTTAGCCGTCTTAGGGCCTACACCAGGAAGAATTTTTAACGCATCTATTAATGCTTCTATATTATTACTTATCTTCACTTTTACTTTTTATTTATATTTTTTAAGTTTATGTCTATCTCTTTGGATATTTTTTTAAATCCAAGATCATTTGATAAACTATTTTTAGCTTCATCCGATTCTTTGTTTTTTTGTTCTTGATCGATAAAGTGTGGAGAAAGAGTTTTATCTAAATTTGAATCATACGAGATTCTCATATTTGATTTAAAGAACTCGTTCAAAGAAGCTCTAATTTCTTCTTTATAATTATCACTTAATCTAGTTAATTTATCTTTTGGCAAAGAGATAACTATATCTTCATTATCTTTTTTAGCGCTAGAGAAGAATAAAATTTGTTTCAATAAATTAGAAACTTCCATTTTAGTAAAGACTTCCTTCCATATAAATTCTGAATCAGCACCTAATGAATTTAATTGTTTGGCGCTTAGGCTAAAATTTTTTTTTTCTACTTCAGAGAAAGCAATCATTTTTATCAAAGTCATAGATAGTAACCCTAGAGCATCAGCAGTTGATTTAAAATATTTTTTATTATCTATCCCTATTTGATAAATTAATTGAAGATATTCGGGACTGATATCTGAAAACTGTTCTAGCAAAGAGTCTTTTTTATCACTGAATTGATAAATAGAAACCTTTTGGACTAATGTTAAGAGAGTTTCAAGCATTCTTTCGCAAGATTGATCCTGATCAAACTGATCTAGAAATTTAACTAATGCATTTGCATCTTTATCTTTCAAAATATTAAGAATTTTGAAAATAGACTCATCATCGGGAATTCCTAATATATCTTGGACGGATTTTTTTTCTAAATTACCTCCGCAATAAGAAATAACTTTTTCTGATATTGTTAAAGCATCTCTAATGCTTCCTTTTGCAGCATCAGCTATTAATGCAATAGATCCATCGTCATACAATACTTTTTCTTCTTTAAATATTTTAATGAGTTGATTCGAAATATCTTTTCCTAATACAGATCTAAGATTTAATTGAAGACATCTCGATAAAATAGTCGGTGGAACCTTTTCAATCTCTGTCGTAGCAAACATAAAAATTACATGAGGCGGCGGTTCTTCAAGAGTTTTCAACAAAGCATTAAAACTTTCTTTAGTCAGCATATGAACTTCATCAATTAAGTAGACTTTATACTTAGATGTTGCTGGCATGTAAGGAACTGTTTCCAATAAGCTCATAGTTTCATCTCTTGATCTCCTTGAGGCAGCATCTATCTCTTGAAAATCAATGGAAGAATTATTATTTATAGCATTGCATGATGAGCAAGTATTACATGGCTCTCCGTCAATTAAATTTTCACAATTAAATGCCTTTGTTAGGATTCTTGCTATCGATGTCTTTCCCACACCTCTTGTCCCGTTGAATATATATGCTTGGTGAATCTTTTTTTCAATGAGAGAGTTTTTTAATGCTCTAACAGCATGGTCTTGACCGACAACTTCATCAAAAAGCTTCGGTCTCCATTTTCTTGCTAGTACTAGGTAACTCAATATTTTAAAATTTTATTAATTTTCTAATTATGTCTTGTTCAAAGCCTCTTTGAGTAAAAAATTTTAATCTTTTTGATAATTCTTTTAAATTTGAAGGTGGCATTTCTCCATATTTTTTTAAATTTTCTTTTAGTAATTTTTCTTCCCAATCAAAAGAGACTTCTTCAAAAGCTTTTTCAATTATATTTGGCAGTACTTTTCTTGAAGAAAGATCATATTTTATTCGAACAGGGCCAAATCCAGAATTATATCTTGAGCGAATAAATGATTCTGAGAATCTTAAGTCAGATTGTAAATTTTCTTCTGTGAGTTTATGAATTTCTTTGTTTAGTTCTTCTTCTGACTCTACTCGATACTTCAATTTATTAAATATTTCATATTTAGAATGCTCTCTTCTAGACAGCAAATCTAATAATTTTATTCTAATATCTTGATTCTTTATTAATTTTTTCAATATTTTTTAAGTCTTTGTAAACTAATTTATCAATTTTTCGACCTAAGTCTTTTGGAGATCCTAGTAATTGAGTCATATTAACTAAAACTAAGTTATTTTCCGGATCAACCCAGAATTTTGTTTTAGCAGCGCCGCCCCAAAAAAAAGATCCATCACCCTTTTTTTGCCTTAATTTACTGCTATCTATTGATATTCCAACAGTTATACCAAAACCAAAGGCATCGAATCTTTGATTCTTTTCATTCAACTGATTGCTTGAAAGAACCTTGAAACTCTCTTCTGAAAGAATCCTACTCTCTTTGTATTTACCTTTTCCCAAGAGCATTAATCCAAAAGTCATATAATCTTTAGCGGTAGATACTAAACCAGAACCACCATCCTCTATTGAGATACTATTGTAATAAGCACTTTCCTTTGCAGAATCAATCAATATAAGGTTTGATTTAGATTTTTTAATTTCATCTGATATAGCTACTCCATATCTATCAAATCCTTTTTTATGGCCATATAAATTTGTCATTCTATATTTTTTTTCTTCAGGAACCTTAAAGAAAGTATCTTTCATATTCAAAGGGTTAAAAATATTTGTTTGTAAAAATTGACCAAAGGATACTCCAGAAGCCCTTTCAATTACGCAACCTAATATGTCCATACCTATTGAATATGTCCATTTTTCTCCAGGCTGATGGGCCAAAGGAACAGATGCTACTTTTTTACTAAATTCGCATATATTGGGGTAATATTTTTTAGTTGAAAAGTCTCCACCAAAATTATCGATAGCGTAATATGGATATATGTTTTCTGCTTCATATATTTCCTTGATTCTACCTTTAATACTAAACGAATACGCTAGACCAGAAGTATGTGTTGCCAATTCTAATACTGTTATCGGCTTTTCAAGTTTTACTAATTTTTTATCATCATCTGATAAAACCTGAGTATTAGAAAATTCTGGAATATATTTTGAAACAGGGTCTGATAAATCAATCAAGCCTCGATCAACTAAAATCATTAGAGCAACTCCTGTAATTGGTTTTGTCATTGAATAAATTCTAAATAAAGAATCTTTTTTCAGTAACTCCTCTTTTTCTAAATTGCTGTACCCAACAACATCTGAATAAATTGTTGTACCATTTTGATTAATTAATGTTAAAAAACCTGGATATCTGTCTTTTTTAACTTCCTTATGGAGCATTTTTGTTAAACGAGGAAAATTATCAGCATTCGAAGTCAAATTAACTTCAGTATATGTAATTGATGAAAAGACCAAAAAGAGACAAATTTTAATAAAATTCATAATATTTATTTTTTATATTTGGTTAGAGCGTTTAAGGTTAAATTAAATTAAAGTAGAGTCAAATTCTATCAATAAAAAAGTGTCTTAATTATTTTTTAAAAAATAACCATCATAATACAAACCATCATTATATTTTTCTGGTAAGTCTGAATTACAATCTGCAACAAAGCCAATTTGTGAAACTATTGAGATGTTTTTTTCAATCTCTATTGAGCTTTCTTCTAATACAAAATCGAACTGAGTGTTAATAATTTCAGGGATTAAAATACCAATATTAGAAGTATAACCATCGTAATTCTTATTAAAAAAATCAACTATTTTATTAAGATCTGAAGAAGGCAAGTATTTACAAAAACTATAATTTTTAAGTACTTTTCCACCTTCTAGATCTAAAAAATTATTATTATATAATTTATAAAAGTATTGTTTATCAATATTGCAGTTTGAAACTTTGTTAAAAGTTTTACCCCAATTTTTATATTTTTTATTATTTTGCAAAAGATTATCAAATCTGATGAAGTCACTTTTTGATGAAAATAAATTTAACCAAGCAAAGTCATATTCATTAGAAATAAATTTTGGATCTAAGTAAAAAATATTAATCTCATCTTTATTGAAGTTTTTTGAATTGAGTCTATTTATTTCTTTTACTGAAATAGTTAAATCTGTAACTGAAAATGTTTCTTCATATTGGCAAAAATTAATTTCTAAGAATGGTTTATCAGGAAATTTGTCAACAAATTGAATATTTCCTGAACAAGAAATAAAAATTGTTGTTAGAAGCAATAACTTTAATTTACTCTTCATTTTAAATTTAATGAAAAATCAATTGCTTTGATATTCTTAGTTAAATCTCCCATAGAGATATAATCAATATCCAATTTCGATAAATTTAATAATTCCATTTCTGACTTCAATCCAGAAACCTCGATCTTACATTTTTTTTTAACAATATTTATTCCTTCAAGTATTTCATCAGTTTTAAAATTATCGAACATAATTATGTCTGGCTTTAACTTCAATGCAGGTTCAATTTCTATAATCTTATTAACCTCTATTTCATAAAAAAAATCGTCTTCGCTTTTACGAAAATAGGAAACGTTATTAATTCCACCAAGAATTTTTAGATGATTGTCTTTAAGCATAAGCCCATCAGCTAAATTAAATCTATGATTTTTTATTCCTGCTATTTTGGTTGAATATTTTTGTTCGTATCTTAATCCTGGAACTGTTTTTCTTGTATCTAATAACTTAATTTTTGAGTTGCCTAGCAAATCAAGATAAGAGTTTGTTTTGGTTGAAATACCTGACATAAATTGAAGAAAATTTAATGCTGTTCTTTCTGCGGATAAAATGGATTGTGCCTTTCCTTTTAAAAAACATATATCTAAACCCGATGAAACTTTATCTCCTTCCTTAAAATTCCAACTAATGTTTATATTAGGATCCAATTGATTAAATGCTTCGTTGAACCAAGGTATGCCTGAAATCACGCAGTTCTCTTTAGTTTTCACGGATGCTTCTGTGATTTCTTGGCCTTTTTCTAATAATGCTAATTTTGTAAGATCATTTAAGACATCATCTTCTTCTAAGGATCTTTTTACGCTTTTAATAATTAGATTTTTATCTAACATTAATACTAATTATTTTTAAAATTAATCATTCTAGACAATGATTTTTGAGCCAAAAAAATAGTTTCTTCATCAACAAGTATTTCATTATTCATATTCTGAAGAGCGGTTTCTAAATTTTTTAAAGAATTCAATCCCATCCAAGGGCATTGAGAGCAACTATTACAAGTTGCACCCTCTCCAGCTGTTGGAGCTTCATAAAAATCTTTTTCAGGGTATTTTTTTGTTAGTTGATAGAAAATACCTTTGTCAGTTGCAACAATGAATTTATTTATTTCTTTTTCTGAGGCGGCATTTATTATTTGAGATGTTGAACCCACCATATCAGCTAAATTTATTACGCTAGCTGGAGATTCTGGATGCACTAATACTTTAGCATCAGGATGAAGACTTTTCATTTTAAGTAAACCTTCATATTTGAATTCATCATGAACAATACAAGCTGCGTCCCAAAGAATCATATCTGCACCAGTTTGTTTTTGTATGTAATTTCCTAAGTGCTTATCAGGAGCCCAAATAATTTTTTTTCCTTTTTGATCTAAATGTTCTACTACATCTAAGGCAATACTAGAAGTAACAACCCAGTCTGCAATGGCTTTCACTTCGGCTGAAGTATTGGCATAAACTACTATTTCTCTATCAGGGTGTAGATCACAAAAAGCTTTGAATTCATCTACTGGACATCCAAGATCTAGAGAACATGTAGCATCTAAAGTAGGCATAATGACTTTTTTTTCTGGGCTTAAAATTTTTGCGGTTTCTCCCATGAACTTTACACCTGCAACAACGAGAACTTTAGATTCTGAATTTTGACCAAATTTAGCCATTTCTAATGAGTCAGAAACGCAACCACCTAAATCTTCAGCCAAAGCCTGAATTAAAGGATCTACATAATAATGAGCTATTAAAGTTGCGTTATTTTTTTTTAGAAGGTCATTAATTGATCTCTTTATCAAATCTATCTCTTCATCAGACATAGAATTTTTATTGAGCATACGTATTTTGTGCTCATTGAATAAATCTGAAGTAATTAAATTTGATGCTGTATCATTCATGGTTAAACATAGATTCTACAAGAAATCTCAATTATTAATATAATTATGACTAATGAAAGATAGCCTTAAAAATCGCTTTATCTATTTCTGTTCACCAGAAAATGAAGAGGATTATTTTTCAAGAACGCTAATTTACATATGTGAAAATAATAGTGAAGGTTCTTTCGGAATCATCATTAATAGATCTGTTGAGATAAGATTAAAAGATTTTTTTTCGTCGGCTAATGAAGAAATAGAAGCAAAATTAAACAAAGAAAAAATTGTAATAGGCGGTCCTGTAGAGCCTATGACGGTATATATTCTTCATAATAAGGACGATAGGTTTAATGAAATGATATCTGTAAATGATCATGTTTCATTATCTAATGATTTATATTTAGTAAAGAGTATTCTAGAGGATGACGGACCTGAAAATTTTCTTGTATCTTTTGGTTATACAGGATGGTCAGCTGGTCAATTAGAAAAAGAAATTCTAAGTGGAACATGGCTAATAACTCCATCTGATAACGATATTATTTTTAATACTCCAAGTTCAGAAAAAATTAATAAAACTTCAAAATTAGCGGGATTTGATTTAACTACTGTAAGTTCTAATTATGGAAATTCTTAAAAGAAAATTATATTTATTAGCTTTAATAATCTTTTCTAATATATCGTTCACAAGTTCTATAGGATTTTCTTCTAATTCATCAGCAGAAATAATTTCAGAATACTCTTTAATTGCTAATTCAGAGGAGTTCTTAATTGGCATTAAATATAAATTAGATAAAGGGTGGCATACATATTGGAAAAATCCTGGAGATTCTGGAGACAAAGCATCTTTTGAATGGAATCTTCCTGAAGGCGTTACAATTTCTGAACCTTATTGGCCTCAACCTGAATTAATTCCTTATCCGCCATTAATGACCTATGGTTATAACGACGAAGTTATAGTTATTTTTAAGGTTAGAAGTTCTGAATTAGCTAAAGATAAATCAGATATAAATCTTTTAACTAAGTGGCTAGCCTGTTCGGATGTTTGCTTGCCTCAAGAAGCAAATTTAAAATTATCACTACCTCATGGTCCTTCGAGTCTTCCCTCAGATTATTATTCTCTAATAAATAATATTTATGATGAAGAGATTCCAAAGCTATACAAACAAGAGGTTTCTTCAATAATAAGCGATGATTCGCTAATAATATCTTTTCCAATTACAAATGATAATAAAGATAAAAAAGTTATATTTTTTCCTGATGAAGATGGTCTTGTAGACTATTCAGCTAAACAAATAAGCGAGATAAATAATGAAAGTATTTCTTTGATTATTAAGAGAGCTGATATTTTTAAAAACTTCTCTAATATATCTGGATTAATTCAATTTAAAGGAGATTTCGCTAATCAATCTTATTCATTTAATTCTTTTATATCTAACCAGCCTTCAGTGAATGATATCTCAATATTAGTTGCGCTTATCTTTGCTGTAATTGGTGGGTTTATCTTGAATTTAATGCCTTGTGTTTTTCCTGTAATTTCTTTAAAAATTTTAAATTTTATTGAAATTTCAGATAATAAAAAAGAAATAAGACTTCATGGATTAGCATTTTGCTCTGGAACTATTTTAACGTTTCTTCTAATAGGCCTTTTAATATTAGGTTTAAGAAGTAGCGGTCAAGAAATTGGCTGGGGTTTTCAGCTTCAATCTCCAGTATTTGTCTCTATATTAATTTATTTATTTATTTTCATGAGTGCCCTTTTTTTACTATCAACTTCATTTGGTAGTTTTTTTACTAGAGCTGGAAATTTACTATCTTCTAATGATGGTTACAGCGGATCCTTTGGCACTGGATTTCTAGCAGTTATAGTTGCAACACCCTGCACTGCACCATTTATGGGTTCCGCTTTAGGTATCGCCCTTCTTCAGCCGAGCTTTTATTCAATATTAATTTTCTTTTCTTTGGGGCTAGGATTTTCGATCCCTTATTTAATTCTAAGTTTTTTTCCTACTTTGATTAGCAAATTTCCTGCTCCTGGGGCATGGATGGAAACCTTTAAGAAATTAATGTCAGTTCCAATGTTTTTGACTGCTATCTGGCTTTTATGGATTTTAAGCAATCAAATATCGATTCAAGATTTATATGAAATATTGTTTGCCTCATTAATCATATTTCTTATTGTTTTTATCAACTCTTTTGAAAACTTCTTTAAACGTAAAAGAACTTTGAATAATCTCTTTATTGTTGCATCTATTTCTATTTGTTTTTATTTACTGCCTACAAATGAGCCAAAAGATAACATAAAAGCTTTCAGCGCTGATTATCTGCAAAATGAAATAGAAAAAGGACCTGTTTTTTTAAATTTTACAGCTGATTGGTGTATTACTTGTAAAGTGAACGAACAAGTTGCTCTTAAGGATAAAAATTTTACCAATATAATTGAATCGAGAAATATAAAGTACATTAAGGCTGATTGGACTAATAAGAATAGTGAGATATCAAGATTACTTGAATCCTTTGGAAGAAGTGGCATTCCTCTATATGTATATTTCCCTCAAAAAGACTCTAAACCTATAATTCTTCCAGAAATTCTTAATGATAAAATAATAAGCAACTTTCTAGATAAAGATTATTAAGCAACAATATACTCTTGCCAATCAGTAGAGATCGTTTTACCGGATGAATATTCTTGGCCTTTTATCAAGTCTCTAAAAGTTGGTTTTTCTGCTTTTGGTAAATTTTCTGGGATTGTATCTGCTTTTTTTAAATTACAGCTTTTGCAAGACGTCGTAACATTTTCCCAAGACGTTTCACCCCCTTTACTTTTTGGAATCAAATGATCAATCGTAAGATCTTTTTTTTCAAAAACATCTTTGCAATATTGACATGCAAACATATCTCTTAAAAAAACATTGGATCTTGAAAATTTTACTTTTTTTGAAAATTTATGAAATTTTCTCAACATAACGATACTGGGAACCTTAAGAGAAGTTGAAGGCGATCTTATAACCCATTCAGGGTATTCTTTGATAATGATGACATTTCTGGTTACAACTAATTTAACTGCTGTTTTCCAATCTACCGCTGATAACGGGAAGTAGCTAAGCGGCCTTCCATTTCCATTTAAAATCAAACAATCCTGATTCATATTTTTATCATACTAGAAAAAAATATATTTTTTAAAGCTCTAAAATTATTTATTTATATTTATTCTCTACCTCAATTTTATAGATGGTGTTAGAATCCATCGCAATGGAGTTCCTAGGCAGTAATATTCTCTCCATAGATCAATTTGATCGGAAAGATATAGATTTAGTTTTTAAGACTGCTGATTCCCTTTTACCTTTTGCATCTAGACAAAAAATAACTCGAGTCCTTCAAGGTGCTATTTTAAGTAATATGTTCTTTGAACCAAGCACTAGAACTAGAATAAGTTTTGGCAGTGCTTTTAACATGCTTGGTGGCGAGGTTAGAGAGACGACAGAAGTTGAAGCAACTTCTTTAGCTAAAGGTGAGTCTTTATATGACACTTCTAGAGTTTTAAGCGGTTATAGCGATGTAATTGTTATGCGACATCCAGAAGTAGGTTCGGTTGCAGAATTTGCAGATGCTTCTAGAGTGCCTGTTATTAACGGGGGTGACGGAGATAATGAGCATCCTAGTCAAGCACTTTTAGATCTTTTTACCATCCAAAAAGAATTAGAATCTCATAAGAAAGATATCAATTCAGCTCGAATATCTCTTATTGGAGATTTAAAATTTGGACGAGCTGTTCACTCTCTTTGCAAAATCCTTATGCTTTATGAAAACGTTTCTATAAAGCTTGTTTCCCCAGAAAAATTAAAACTTCCTGGTTTCTTAATCGATCAATTAAAAAAGAAATCTATTTCTTTTTTAGAAACTTCAGATATTAAAGAAGGTATTTCAGATGTTGATATTTTGTATATGACTCGAATACAAGAAGAACGTTTTCAGGATTCTTCTGAAGCATCTAAGTACAAGGGTCTTATGTCTCTTAATCAAGATATCTATACAAAGAACTGTGAACCTAACACAGTCATAATGCATCCTCTGCCAAGAGATTCTAGAGCAGATGCAAATGAATTAGATGAAGATTTAAATCAAAACCCTAATTTAGCTATCTATCGTCAAACCGATAATGGTCTATTGATCAGAATGGCTTTGTTTTCTTTGATTCTTGGTGTTGATAGAAAAATTAATGAAACCTCTTCTACTGTTAACTGGTTTTCTGATAAGTCTTAGTTCACTTTTAACAAATCGCTCCAGTTTGTTGTGTATCTCGGTGACTGCATTTCTCTTTTCATAGACCATTCTTTTTTTATGCCTTGAGCTAAAAATGTAACGGGTCCTAAATGAGTTTTATTCACTTTATCTATCAAACTCATTAGATTTTTATCTTTTATTTTTCTTGATTCTGAATAGAATAAATCTAGTTGACAGACACCCTCATCGTAAAAATCGCTTAGCATTATTCCTGCTTTATTATATTGAAAATCTTTTTTAAAAATTTTACTCATACCTTCTCTAGCCGCTCTAATTAGATCTCTAGAATCATTTGTTGGAGTGATAAAAGGAAGAGAAAAAATTTCTCTGTGTTGAGTGTCTTGTTTTCTGAATGGGTTTGTTCTTATAAAAACTGACAATAGTTTACAGGTTTGATTTTCTCTTCTTAATTTTACTGCAGCTCTTGCAGCATAATCGCTAACTGCTTCATGCAATAACTTTAAATCTGTAACTCTTCTATTAAACGTTCTGCTAACAACAATTTGTTTTTTAGTGGAGGGCTGTTCTTCTAAATCTATACACATCTCCCCTTTTAATTCTCGAATTGTTTTGGCTAAAACAATATTAAATTTTTTTCTAGCAAAATTAAGATCTAATTCTGAAAGCTCATAAGCAGTTTTAATACCCATCTTATTAAGGTGCTGATTTAACTTTCTACCAACTCCCCAAACTTCTCCTACCGGCATTAACTGCATTAATTTTTTCTGTCGTTCTTTAGAAGACAAATCAACCACACCTTTTGTTTTTGGATATTTTTTTGCTCCGTAACTAGCAACTTTAGCTAATGTCTTTGTTGGCCCTATACCAACTCTAACAGGCATACCTGTCCATTTTTTTATAGTTAGTAAGCATTCATTTCCAAAGGCATCTAGATCAACGCAATTACTAATTCCAGATAAATCTAAGAAAGCTTCATCGATACTGTAAATTTCAATGCGTGGTGCTAATCGCTCTAAAATATCCATTATCCTGGATGAAATATCTGCATAGAGTTCATAATTAGAAGAAAAGGCAATACCTCCTAATTCTTTATAATCATCTTTAATTTTAAACCAAGGGTCACACATTTTAATGCCTATATTCTTTGCTTCTTTAGATAGAGCTACAACACATCCATCATTGTTTGACAAAACGACAACCGGTTTTTTTTGTAAATCAGGTCGAAAAACTCGTTCACAGGAAGCATAAAAGCTATTGCAATCAACTAAAGCAAACATAGAAATTAAAATTGATTGATAGCAGCTAGAACTACTCCCATAATTTCTAAATCTTCTTCTTCTTTTATTTCTATAGGTGGGTATTTAATATTTTCAGATAATAAAAATGGTTTTGGGTGTAGCTGTAATCTCTTACAAGCATAAGACCCATCTACGGAAGCGATAACTATTTTTCCATGTTGGGCTTCTAGACTTCGGTCAACTACTAAAATGGCACCATTATTTATTCCAGCATTCACCATTGAATCACCGCTAGCTCTAACTAAATAAGTTGCTGCTGAATTACTAACTAAATATTCATTTAAATCTATTGGTCGCTCAATATAGTCATCTGCCGGACTCGGCCAACCAACTTTTACTTGTTCAGTAAAAATAGGAATTTTAATTGTATTTTTATCGCTATCGGCAAGGTGCCCTAAATTCTTAACATTCATCTAAATATTTAATTACTGTATATTTATACAGTATATTTGTATTAAATAGAATTGCAACTGAGAAGGTTTAAAAACCTTCGTCTTCTTGGGCTGTAGAGATAACTATGTCATCGCCGAAAAATTCTGTTTGAATAAGTATTGGATGACAACATACAGAACAATCTTCAGTATAAGTTTGAGCTTCTGAAGGATCGACTAATATAGAGATCAACTCCCAGCAAAAAGGACATGTAATATCTTTTTCAAGAAGCTCGGAAAACTCCATGAATATTAAATAACTTTGGCGACCTTAACGGCGAAGGATGAACCACTACTTACTATTTTTACCCAGATTTTTAGAAAAAAACCTGGCGTTAATTGTTTTTTATGAGCTGATTCTATTTTGTGCTCAACCTCATCATCCTGACAGGATTGAAGTAGATCAATTAAAGTAGTATCAGGTTCCGGCTGAGCCCTAAGATATTTTAACTGATCTTCATAATGTTCTTCGACGAAAGCTTCAACCGCTTCTATCGTAGCAAAAACTATTTTTGAACTAATTAAAGTTGGAAGAAATCCTAAAAGATAGCCAGCTATCTTCCAAAGCCCAACTAACTTACTTCGTTTATTTGAAGGCAAAATTTCTTCCATCTTTCGAAGATGCTCTTTTTCTGTAGTCAAGTGACGAGTTGAAAATTCAATTAGCTCTGGATCTTTTGCAATAGATAAAATGCCTCGATAAATATATACAGCACCCACCTCACCAGCATGATCGGACCTTAGAAAGGACTCTAATAATTTATTCATTAGTAAATAATAGATTAGCCGTAAGTTATAAGGAAATTAAAATTTTAGCTATTAATTTTAACCCCTTTAAACTCTCTCCAGTTATTCATTAATCCTCTATAATTAATATAAACCCATATTGGCATGGTCACTAAAATCCACCATAAGTCAGCTAAATAAAACATAGTTATTGCCGGAACAAAACCAATTGTTCCTACAACGAAACCAAAAAATCGTGTTTTTGCACTCACGCTTGTTAATAAATATACGCAGTAAAAAGAAATTAACTGATCAGCAATCTGTACTGAATTAAAAATATTGATATCAAACATAATGTTCTCATAACGGATAAAAATGGTAGACGTGAGTGGATTCGAACCACCGACCCTCTCGATGTCACCGAGATACTCTAACCAACTGAGCTACACGTCTAAACTGGATATCTATTCTAATACAAGAAAAAACTAATTAAATATTTTAAATCGCCAAAATAATATAAATGCGATTGGTCGATAAATGATCTTGGCAAAAGGCAATATGAACGGAAGTTTTGTAAAGGTTGCTAGCCATCTATATCCCTGAGTGTGATTCCAAACATAAATAAAAGCATCTACTCCTTTTAATTCATCTCCATTAGGAAATTGAATATACAAAGCTTTCAGATATTTATCATCCATTTCGCTGCAATCTTTAAAATCCAATTCGGAACGTTTTTTATAATGTTTGATCTCAAAATTACAGATACTACATTTTTCATTGAATAAAACCTTTCCTTCTTTAATTGATTCTTCCATTTTAATTAAGTGTTTCCGTAAATTTTATTATTCTTTCTGCCTCAGTCTCGATTGAGTAATTTTCTATAATATTTTTATGAGCGAGTCTTCCCATCTCATCGGTCTTGTTTGGATTAGCAATCAATTCCTCAAGTTTAATTTTTGTAATCTCTACGTTATCCGTTGGTATACAAAATCCATCCACATCATTTCTGATAATTTCTTTCCATGCGCCCTCTTCACTAGTTAAGACTGCGGCACCAGAAGCCATTCCTTCTAAAGGAGTCAGTCCATAGCCTTCATTTCTACTTAAAGCAGCTACTACTTTCATTCCTTGGAATAGTATAGGCAGATCTTTAAAATCTTGTTTGCCTATGAAGATAATTCTCTCTTCTAAGTCAGCTAATTTAATCTTATCTTCCATTTGTTTTTTATATCGATAATCGGTAGGGATGCATTCACCACATATAATAATCGTTGCTTCTGGATATTTTGGCAGAATTGATATCCCAGCATCCACTAGAACATCAATACCTTTGGAATGCCTTACTCGACCGAATATGCCTATGCCAAAACTACCTGGATAACCAAGTCTTTTCCAAGCTTCATTCTTATTTTGAGGTGGCTGGAATCTTTTTACATCAATCCCATGAGGAATTATTTCATCTGCCGGTCTAGAAGTTAAATAAGAAGCCGCCATTTTTGAAGTAGATACTATTGAGTCCATGTTTTGCATTAACCATTTGGTAAAGCTTGTGTGACTTCTCTGGGCAGATGATGAAAAAATAATTTTAATGTTTGCTCCAAATATCCATTTAGCTATTAAAGCTTGAATCATTTCATCGTTTCTTCGAGTATAAAAAACTCTCGGCTTCCCACTGATGTGTGGAATTTTTATAAGTTTAAGAAATTCTAAAAAACTTATATTTTTAATATGAGCTGGAACAAAGTATTTTCCAATTACAAGAATAGGCTTCATCTTATTTTGATAATCTAATAACTGAAGCATTATTGAAGTTCCACCAGAAAATTTTCTGCTGGAATTTCCAATTAAGATTTCAATTTTAGAAAATTCGTTTTTTGTCATCGTTGTGCATTATAATCTTTGCATGCAAGATCGTGAAAAATTTACGCAAAAAGCTCTTCTTGTTCAAATTGAATTATTTTCCTTAAAGACTAAAAATTCGACAATTAATTCGTCTGAGGAATTTAGAGAATTAGCCATTTCATCAGGAGCTACTATTTATGGAGAGGTCCTTGGAAAACAAGATCGCCCGACAGCAAAATTATATCTAAAAAAAGGTAAAGCTGAAGAAGTGAAAGAAAAACTTCTAACTACCTGTGCAGAATTAGTTATTTTTAATCACGATCTCTCTCCTTCTCAAGAAAGAAACCTTGAAAAATTTTTTGGAGTTAGAGTATTAGACAGAACCGGTTTGATACTCGACATTTTTGCTTCTAGAGCGTCCAGTCATATAGGAAAACTTCAAGTCGAATTGGCGCAACTTCAGCATTTATCTACTCGTTTAGTTAGAGGCTGGAGTCATTTGGAAAGACAAAAAGGTGGGATTGGATTAAGAGGACCTGGTGAAACCCAGCTAGAAACAGATAGAAGATTGATTGGCCATAGAATTAAATCAATAAAAAAAAGATTAGATAAAAGTCATAATCAAAGAGAAGTAAATAGATATTCAAGAAAAAAAAGTAGAAATAACTTAGTAGCGCTTATTGGCTATACCAATGCTGGAAAAACTACGCTTTTTAATCAGCTAACTGGAGACCTACAATATGCTGCGGATAAGCCATTTGCAACTTTAGATGCTACCACTAGAAAAAATACAACTCCAGGAATAGATTCAATTTTATTTTCCGATACCGTAGGCTTTATATCTGATTTACCAACTCAATTGATCGAATCTTTTAAAGGTACTTTGGATGAATTGAGATCAGCAGATTTACTCCTTCATATAGTAGATATTTCGGATCCTGATTCAAACTTTAAAATAGCAGAGGTTAATAAACTTCTTCGAGATATTAATGCTGATTTGATTCCTCAAATTAGAGTTAATAATAAAAGTGATTTAGTTAATATTGATGAATTGAAAATTCCTTCTGATGATCCGCAAATTTGGGTTTCTGCTGAAATAAATCAAGGAATTGATGACTTAAAAGAAGCAATAAATAATCATCTAAGTGATGGTATTTATAAAGGTTGGATATCAATTAATTCATCAATGGGAAAAGCAAGAGCTCGTCTTTTTGCTTTGGGATGCGTTCAAGAGGAAAGGACTGAAGCTGATCTAATCTATCTTTCTGTTAATCTTGGGTTAAAGGAAATGAATGATTTCATAAAATTAGAAGGATTCAATTTAATAGATGAAAAAGAATTGTTTTCAGCTGCAGGTTAAAAACTATAAAGCTTGAACCTCAATCTTAGCTCTATTTAACCTCTCTTTTCTTTTTGTTTTGTCGTTTACTTGGCCTACCAATTGTCCGCAAGCAGCCATAATATCGTCTCCTCTGGTAGATCTAATGGTTGTAACATATCCTTTCTCAATCAAATAATCTTTAAAACGCCTAACCCTATTTCCTGAAGGTTTTTTATAATCCGATTCTTTAAATGAGTTAAAAGGAATTAAATTAATTTTGCATGGAATTTGAGTAAGCAAATCAGATAATTCCTTAGCCAAATCAAGCGTGTCATTAACTTGATCAATAAGTATATATTCAATTGTTGTTATTCTTTTATCATCGCAACTGTTCACGTATCTTTTTACAGAATCTAATAATTCCTGAATAGGATATTTTTTATTTATTGGAACTAAAATATTTCTTAATTCGTTATTTGGCGCATGCAAAGAAATAGTTAGAGATACATCTGAAACCTTAGATAATTTATCTATTTCAGGAACTAGTCCTGATGTACTTAGAGTAACTTTTCTTTTAGATAAGCAGTAAGCATTTTCATCCAACATTAACTCCATTGATTTAACAACGGGGTCAAAGTTATGTAATGGTTCTCCCATACCCATCATTACAACATTAGTTATGTTTCTATCTGATGCGGTTCTTGGTAATCCAAATGAATTTGCAGCTATCCAAACTTGGCCAATTATTTCATCAGAAGTTAGATTTCTAGAAAATCCTTGTTTACCAGTAGCGCAAAAGCTGCAATTTATCGCACACCCTACTTGGGAAGAAACGCATAAAGTAGCCCTATCGCCCTCAGGAATTAGCACCATTTCTACAGAGTCATTATCTCCAACATCTACAATCCATTTCTTTGTACCATCTTGAGAAATTTTTTCATATGAAACTTTTGGAGCTTTTATCTCGCATCTATCATTTAGCAAAGTTCTCAACTCTTTTGAGAAATCCGTCATCTGATTAAAGTCTGAAATGCCTCGCTGGTGAATCCACTTTAATAGTTGTTTGGCTCTATAGGGTTTTTGGTGAATAGAGTTAAAAAAAGTTTCTATTTCTTTTAAATTCATACCTAAAAGATTAACTTTTTTTAAAGGCTTATAAGCTGCAGAGGTCATTTTCTAAGAGAGTTTAAATTCTGTTGTCGGCTAGACTACACTGATATCCTCTTTCTGCTAAGGTTTTTTTTGAATTTGTTTCATTGTTTGTGTAGATAAAAGCCATCAATAAACTTGCTCGATCGATACTTATAGTTCTTAGAATTTTTTGTTTTGTGCCATCTGTCCAATCTAGATAGAATGAATTTTGAGCAGAAATAGTATCTTTGGAGCTCATAAAATTTTCTGAAAAGATAATCGTTTCAGACCCTATATCTGACATCCGCATAATATTTTTTTGCTCATTTTTAAAGTCAATGTGCCCGATTGGCCCTCAAAAATAAGTTCTTTATTAGCATCTTTAGATATATCTACTAATTGGCAGTTAAGGCTCTGCGTATCGGAAAAAAAATAATTACACCCCATCAAAAAAAAGAGACTAGTATGACTAATCCCTTTTTTAAATATAAGAACATTTTATTTTTGATTTTTAGAAAAGTGAAGATTCCCATCATTCAGTTTTCTAAATTTAATATCAAACCAATCCTTAACGTAATCTTGTAAATTTACCCAAGGTTTTTCTTTTCCCTGTCTGGGTTGTATTTCTGCTGCTCTTTGAAGATAGCCAGATGAAAAATCAGTTAAAAAATCTCTAGACTCTTCTAATTCTAATGGCTCTTGCGGACAAACGACTTGATAATCATTTTTCTTCATATACTTAAGCAATCTACAAACATATTCACTAGTTAGGTCTGCTTTAAGAGTCCAAGAAGCATTTATATAACCAAAACAGCTTACTAAGTTAGGAATCCTACTAAACATTAAACTTTTGTAAGTTAAGGTATCTGATGCTTCAATAGATTGATTATCAATACTCATTTTTATTCCACCAAAAGATTCTAAAATTAGCCCAGTCGCTGAGATAATTATATCTGCTGGTAAAAAATCTCCAGATTTTAATTTAATACCACTGCTTTCAATACAATCGATATGATCTGTAACTACAGAGGCGGTTTCGTCCTTAATAGACTCAAAAAAATCACTATTTGGAATTAAGCATAATCTTTGCTCCCAAGGATTGTAAGATGGCGTGAAGTGTTTATTCACAAGATCTTCAGGTAATTCTTTTTTTACCATATCTAGTAAAGCTTTCTTTGCTCTTTCTGGAAAAGCTCTTGCCCTTTTAAAGATCATTTGTTGAAGCAAGACATTTCTTAATCTGATAATTAGATAAGCAATTCTAGAAGGAATAATCTTTCTTAATCTATTAGCAAGAAGATCTTCATCAGGTCTAGACACAAAATAAGTTGGAGATCTTTGTAACATGGTTGTGTGTTTTGTTTTTTTTGCAAGTTCTGGAACTATCGTTGCAGCTGTAGCACCACTTCCAATTACTACAACGTTTTTGTCTTCATAATTTAAGTCTTCTGGCCATTTTTGTGGGTGGATAATTGGTCCATTAAAATTTTCACTGCCAGCAAATTCAGGCTCATAACCATGAGCATATTTATAATAGCCTGAGCACATATACAAAAATCGAGATTTGTACTTTATTTCTTCACCAGTTTTTTTATCTAGTACAGATAAATGCCATTTTAGGTCTTCGGAAGACCAGTTAGCTGTATTTACATGTTGGTTGTATCTTATGTGTTGATGCAATTCATACTCATCAATTGTTTCCTCTAGATAATCCATAATTGCAGGTCCAGCAGCAATAGACTTTTTATTAGTCCAAGGTTTAAAAGAGTACCCAAGAGTATGCATATCTGAATCTGATCTTATTCCAGGATATTTGAATAAATCCCATGTACCACCAAAACTTTCTCGGCCTTCTAAAATTATATATTTTTGATCTGGACATTTAAGATTGAAATGAGCACCTGCTCCAATTCCAGATATACCTGCACCAACAACTATTACATCAAAATTATTTTCCATTATTAAATTTTAATACATCGTTAAAAAAAATGTAATAATTTGTATAAATATCTTAATTTATTCCTGTATAGAAAAACCAGCATTGATCCATTGACCAATACCGCCAGCTAAAGAAAATACTTTTTTGTACCCCATTTCTTGAAGACTTTTTGCGGCTAAAATTGATCTTACTCCGCCTGCGCAATATAAAATTATTTCTGAATCTCTATCTCCACAATTACTCTCGATTTCTTTTTCTAAAATTCCTCTTCCGAGATGAATAGCAGAGTTTATTTTTCCATTTACCCATTCTCTATCTTCTCTGATATCTATCAAATAAAAATCATGATTAGAATTTAAAAAATCTTTTAATTGATAAACGTCTATTTCCTTAACTTCTTTTGAAGCTGCTTGAATTATTTCAGAAAAAGTTTTCATGATTTAGGCAAGTATTTCTTTTTAGCTAATCTAACTAAAAAATACATCGGAGAAATAATAATTACGCAGATTAGAAGTTCAGGCCAAAATGGCAAATCAATGTTGTCTCTAATTAGTGACCCTAGATAAACGCTTCCAAAACCCATGAAGCCATAGATTATAAATAATGTAATATCTATACTTTTAATAATTTTATTTATATTCTCTATCATTTTATTTTTTCAGGAGTTGTTGTTTTTGGAAAGTTCTATTATGGTCACTATTCTATTTTATTAAAAGGGATTAACTAATAATGAATAACTTTAAAGACATAACTTTTTCGAAAGAAGATCATACGGCATTTATAAAATTGAACCGTCCACCGAATAATTTTTTTGATTCCGATATGATTTCTCAAATTGCAGATGTATTGGAAGAAATGGATAAGGACATTACATGTAGATCGATAATATTATATTCTGAAGGAAAACATTTTTGTGCTGGAGCAGATTTTACTAAATCAAGTTTTAATAATGAATCAGAAGCTTATTCAAATTTATATGATCAGGCAGTCAGATTATTTAGAACAAAAAAACCTATCATTGCAGCTGTTCAAGGCGCTGCAGTTGGAGGAGGTCTTGGCGTTGCCTTAGCAGCAGATTTCAGAATAGCCTGTGCAGAATCTAGATTTAGCGCTAATTTTTCTAAATTAGGTTTTCATCAAGGATTTGGGTCAACTATTACTCTTCCAAGAGTCGTTGGTATTCAAAAAGCTAAATGGATGCTCTTAACTAGTGCCAGATTAAATGGGCTGGAAGCTTTTGATATTGGATTGGCTGATTATTTAGTTTCTAAAGATAATCTTATGGTTAAAGCCAAAGAACTAGCCGATGAAATTAATTCATGCGGTCCCTTAGGAGTTCAAGCAATTCGTTTTACAGTCAATGAAGGAATTGCCGATGAAATTGCAGAGATTGTTAAATGGGAACTATCTGAGCAGGATAGACTTAGAGGGACTTCAGACTTTAAAGAAGGATCAAAAGCTTCTTTAGAAAGAAGAAATCCTAATTTTACAGGCTCTTGATCTTTAATCTAAGATCAAAATCTAATTCGCCTAACTTATCATGAGACTCTTTTAGAGCTTTTATTCGTTTAAAAGATTCTTCCTTAAAAGGTGTAGATTTCCTCAACTGCATATCAATGTGAATGAGCAAAAATTCTGAAATTGCAGTTATTTCTTCCTTTTCATTTAACAGAACTGCAGCTTGATGAATTAATTTTTTATTCATATTAACTATTCGATAACAAGGCGTGAGCTTTTCTCCTAGTAAATTTTCTTTCATGTATCTTATGTTTTCTTCGAGAGTGAATGTCGAAAATTCAGATCGAATTGTTTCGTTATCCCAAGAAAAACCTAAATCTTTATAGAGCTCAAAAGACCCTTCATCAAATACCTTTGAATAGTAAGAAACATTCATGTGGCCATTCATATCGCACATATCTTCTGTAACAGTTACTATGTCGCCTTTATATGGAAATTTATTTTTCATAATCGTAATTTAGATTTAATTAAAGAAATGGATGACAGATAATAACTTACTAATAATTCTTGGCAATCAATTATTTCCTTTGGAAGAAATAAAAAAAACTAATTGTAAAAGTATTTTTATTAAGGAAGACTTTGGTCTGTGTACAGATCATAAACATCATAAATTAAAAATTCTCATGTTCTTAATTTCTATGCGCGAGTATAGGGACTATTTAGTAAGTAATGGATTTAAAGTAATTTATCACTCGATAGATGATTCAGAATTCAAAACTCCATATTTAAAAACATTATCTAATGAAATAAAAAATAACTCTATTGAGTCCATTGCTTTTTATCAAATTGAAGACAATTCTTTCAAAAATGAATTTGATAAATTTAAATCTAAATCTACTTTGGATTTTGTTGAATATGAATCTCCAATGTTTCTATGCTCTAAAGAAAAATTTAGAAAATTTGCAGAATCTAAATCTTTAAGAATGGCTTCTTTTTATCAGATGATGAGAAAGGATTTGAATATACTGATGGACAATGAAAAACCTGTTGGTGATCAGTGGTCCTTTGATGCAGATAATAGAAAAAAATTACCCAAAGATATTAGTATGCCGATTAATGAAATTCTTGATAAATCTATTTATCAAGACGAATTAATTAAAACTGTAAAATCTAAGTTTTCGGACCATCCTGGAAAATTAGAAAATTTCTGGATTCCATATAAACGCGACTTAGCTTTGAACTGGCTAAATAAGTTTCTAGAAATAAAATTAAGTAATTTTGGTACCTATGAAGATGCAATTCATTCAGATAATAACTTTATTTTTCATAGTGCTTTAAGCCCTATTTTAAATATGGGATTAATTACTCCTAAAGAAGTAATTGAAGCTACATTAGCTTATGCAAACAAAAATGATATACCCATCAATTCTTTAGAGGGTTTTATTAGACAAATAATTGGTTGGCGAGAATTTATTAGAGGTACCTATCATCTAAAAGGAGAGGAAGAAAAAAAATCTAACTTTTTTAAACATGAAAATCGATTAACAAGTCACTGGTACGATGGAACAACTGGTATTCAACCTTTAGATGATGCTATTAAAGATTGCCTTGAATATGGATATACTCACCATATTCCAAGATTAATGATCATTAGCAACTTAATGACTCTTTGTAGGATTCATCCTGATGATGTCTACAAATGGTTTATGGAAATGTTTGTGGATTCTTCTGAATGGGTAATGGTGCCAAATGTTTATGGAATGGGTACTTTTGCTGATGGAGGTATTTTTGCTACAAAACCCTACTCTTGTGGATCAAATTATATTTTAAAAATGAGTAATTATAAAAAAAGCGAATGGTGTGACATTGTAGATGGTCTTTATTGGAAGTTTATGAGTGATAACAGAGAATTTTTTCAATCTAACCCTCGATTATCTATTCTTCCGAGATCTCTTGATAAGATGAAAGAAGATAGAAAAATAATGATCTTTAAACAAGCTGATATCTTTATTTCTGAAAAGACTTCTAAATGAAAAGAAAAGAAGAAAAAATTTGTTTGGTTTGTAAAAAGCCTTTTTCTTGGAGAAAAAAATGGGAAAGAGATTGGGATAATGTAATTTATTGTAGTGAACGATGTAGGCGCAGTAAAAACTAATTTATTAAAATTGCAACCTTCCCTACAAGTTTTCTTTCCTTTAGATAAATTAAAGCTTCTTTAGATTCTTTAAATTGAAATGTTTTGCATATATAGGGTTTAATTTTTCCAGATTGTGCTAAGTCATTGATAATTTCTATATTCTCCTTACCTTTAATTGGATCTCTTCTTCCATATTCTCCTGCTCTTACGCCTATAACCGAAAATCCTTTAATCAGCGGATAATTAACAGGGATGTTAGGAATTCGGCCAGCGGCAAAACCTATAACAAGCAACCTTCCTCCCCAATTTATACATCGAATTGATTCATCAAAAACATCACCTCCTACTGGATCATAAATCACATCAGCTCCATTACCCTCAGTAAGGCTTTTAACCTCTTCTTTAAAATCTGTTTTATTATTTTTATTAGTGTTGATTATATGATCTGCACCCCACTTCTTTACTATAGAAAGCTTTTCATCAGATGTGCCTGTCGCGATAACTGAAGCGCCATAAAGTTTGCCTAATTGAACTGCTGCCATTCCAACTCCACCAGTAGCTCCATGCACAAGCAAATGTTCTCCTGATTTTAACTCTCCTCGTCTTATTAAGCCTACGTAAGCTGTAAGATAAGCAGTCTTAAAACATGCGGCTTCCGCAAAAGAATAATCTTTGGGTTTTAACGAAATCATCGCTTCAGGCAAAACAATTGACTTAGCTATTGCTCCATGACCCCAGCCACCAAAAATAACTTCATCACCTTTATTAAAAGACGAATTATTATTACCAATCTCTGAGATGATACCAGCTCCTTCCATGCCTAGAGCAAATGGAAGATCAGGTTTATTTTGATATTTTCCTTGAGACATTAGTAAATCAGGAAAATTCAAAGCTGCTGCTTTAATATTTATTCTTACGGAATTTTTATCTAGATTTTCAGTCTTTACCGTTCCAATATTTAAACCAGTTAAATCAGATGTAATTTTAGAACAGACTAATGCTTCAGTTTGATTTTCAAGCATTAGTCTATTTAATTTTAGCTATTTAGCCTCAGCTGCTTGATGTTTGCCAAGCTCTATTCTAGCTATAGTTCTGCGATGAACTTCATCCGGACCATCAGCTAATCTTAAAGTTCTCATACCTGAGTAAAGTCTAGCAAGAGGGAAATCTTGAGAGACTCCTCCACCACCATGAATCTGAATTGCTTTATCAATAACTCTTAGAGCCATATTAGGAACTGCCACTTTTATTTGGGCAATATCGCCCCTCGCAATTTGATTTCCAAGTTTATCCATTCTATCTGCAGCTCTATAGGTAAGTAGACGACACATTTCTATCTCGATTCTACAGTCAGCAATAATGTCATAATTACCACCTAATTCAGCTATGGGTTTGCCGAAAGCAACTCTATTAAGAGATCTTTTACAAAGAAGATCAAGGGCACGTTCTGCAGCTCCAATAGTTCTCATGCAATGGTGTATTCTCCCCGGGCCTAAACGACCCTGAGCAATTTCAAATCCCCTTCCTTCTCCTAAAATCATATTTGATTTTGGAACTCTTACATCCGTAAATTTCATATGAGCATGTCCATGGGGAGCATCATCATTTCCAAATACCTGCATCATTCTTAAGATTTCTACACCTGGCGTATCCATCGGGACAAGAATTTGAGATTGTCTTTGATGTTTTGGATTATCAGGGTTAGAAACTCCCATAAAAATGATAATTTTACATCTTGGATCTCCAGCTCCTGAAGTCCACCATTTTTCTCCATTTATGACATATTCATCTCCGTCTTCAACAATTGAACTTGAAATATTTGAAGCATCAGAAGAAGCTACGTTTGGCTCTGTCATTCCAAATGCTGATCTAATTTCACCAGCAAGTAACGGCTCTAGCCATTCTTTTTTTTGCTCATCAGTTCCGTATTTGTCTATTACTTCCATGTTTCCTGTATCAGGCGCTGAACAATTAAACACTTCTGATGCAATGCCAACAGTCCCCATCAATTCTGACAGAGGAGCATATTCTAAGTTTGTTAATCCATATCCATATTCAGACTCAGGCAAAAATAAATTCCATAATCCTGCTGCTTTAGCCTTAGTTTTTAATTCATCTAAGATAGGTGGCTGTTCCCATCTATTTCCATTAGCACTCATTTCTTCGTGTTGTTCATGATAGATTTTTTCACCTTCATAAAGATGATCATCCATAAATTGTTGAATTTTATTTAAAATTTCTTTTGTTTTATCTGAATGGTCAAAATTCATAGCTGACTCCTTTTTTTTTGGATATTCGAATTGAATGAAAATTCTACATCTTTAAAGAACTTTTAGTAAGATAAATTTAATGTCTTAAATTTACATAGAAAAAAATGATTAAATCAATAGATAGAATTACTTATGTTACTGAATATTTTAATGAAGCTGAAAATACTTTTTCAAAATTTTTTAACGAAGAACCGCTTTTAAGAATCAAAGAGGAAAAAACTAATAATGAATCTTTAATTTATAGATTCGATAATATGAATTTTGAAATCTTAAAGAGTGCGGATTCATCAAAAGGTGAAAGACTGTTCGGGTTTTCTCTAATTGCTGAAGACTTAGACAAAATAAGTATTTCTATTGGTTATGAGGAAATAGATAAAAAGGAAAAAATAAAAGATAAATATCAATTAATAAAATCATACGATCTTCAGCAATCTGAAGATTTTAAGTTATCCCTAAATCAATATGATAAAGATCTTCCTAAATATTTGAGCAAAAAAAATATCTTTGCCTTAGATCATCTCGTTTTAACAACTAATCAAAGTGACTTCATAGTTAATTTATATGAAAAAGAGCTTGGTATAAGACTTGCTTTAGATCAATTTGTAGAAAAATGGGGAGGCAGAATGCTTTTCTTTAGAATTGGAAATGCAACCATTGAGGTAATAGATAATAAAGTTAAAGGTGATGATAAATTTTGGGGACTTGCCTGGAAGACAAAAAATATAAAAGAGAAAAGAAAATATCTTATTGACAAAGGGTTCAATGTTAGCGAAGTCAAAGAGGGAAGAAAAAAAAATACCTTAGTTGCTACAGTCAAATTTGAACAAATAAAAATTCCCACTTTGTTGGTAGAACATTTGTAATTAATTTAAATGGTGCGCATAGAGGGAGTCGAACCCCCACACCTTGCGGCACTGGTACCTAAAACCAGCGTGTCTACCAATTCCACCATATGCGCATATGAAGAAGCGACAAGTTTAAACATTATTTGTTTTCGATCAAGACTGGTTTTGAATTAAGTTCTTTCTTGATTTCTATAAGAGACTGATTAACTTGAATTCGATAAGCATCAATTGATTTTATAGCCTCTTCAATTTCATTAAATCTTCCATCATATGATGCAGAGTTCAATTCAAAAGAAGAAAATTTAGCTACTCTTTTCTTTATTATTTTTAATGATCCATCAATTTCTGCTAATGATTTATTAATCAATATATAGTCATCTTTTAGTTTTTTAATACTTACAGAAGTTACATTTACTTTTTCCGTAAGAGCCGAAATATTTCTTTTATTTTTTTTATTACTTAAATCCCAAAGTTTTCTAATTTCTTTGTTGATGAGTTTAATATCCTGTAAAACAGTTTGTATTGTTTCTTCAGAAAGCTCAGATGAAGACTGAATATTTTCTTCTAGGGAAATTAGTCGTTGATTCATTTTAATGAGATTTTCTTGCTGAGAAGAAACTCCAAAATACACCCATAATAAGGCAGCAAAAAATACTATTCCTAGCAGTACATAAAATAAAATAGTCTTGGGTGGAACCTGGCTGGAGGATAATATTTTTCTAGTAGATAGACTTCTATCTGATTTTATATCTTTTAATTCATCCTGATTCATTGTAAATTTTGTCAATTACTTTAAAAAATAAGTCATTGTAGGTTTACTTTAGTGTCTTGTAATTACTTTAATGTATTAATTTTACAAATTCTCTAGGGAGGAGATATGAATTTTGAATTTTCAGATGAGCAGCTAATTATGAAAGAAGAAGTAAGAAAACTTCTTGATAAAGAGAATTCTGTAAAAAGAAACAGAACTATATTGGAAGGAGAGGAATCATTTGATAGAGAACTTTGGGATTCTCTTGTTTCCATGGGTCTTACTGCAATTACGATACCTGAAGAATTTGGCGGTATTGGTATGGGCTACCTTGAGCTTTGTGTCGTAGCAGAAGAATTAGGAAGAGCAATAGCGCCCGTTCCCTTTTCATCGAGTGTATATTTAGCTACTACTTTGATACTTGATCATGCCGATAATGATATTAAGAAATCTTACCTACCAAAACTAGCTTCAGGTGAGCTCATTGGAACTCTAGCGCACTCCGAAAAATCAAGTCACCCAACGCAAGAATCAATTGATACCTCTTTTAAAGATGGAACAATTAATGGAATCAAAACTGTTGTGCCCGATGGTGATATAGCTAATTTTGCAATTGTAAGTGCTAAAAATGATTCTGGAATAGGATTGTATTTGGTTGATCTAGATTCATCTGGAGTTTCTAGAGAAACTCTTGAAACGTTCGACCCTTCTAGATCTCATTCAAATATAACGTTTGATAATTGCCCTGCTTCTGAAATTACTAAGGATGGATGGGAAGCACTAGAAAAATTAATGGATCAATCTGCAGTTCTCTTTGCTTTTGAACAAATTGGTGGAGCTGAAGCTGCAATGAATATGGCTAAAGATTATGCACAAGGAAGATTTGCTTTTGGTAGATCAATTGCACAATTTCAAGCCATAAAACATAAAATTGCAGATATGTATATTGCTCTTCAATTGGCAAAATCTAATTGTTACTTTGGAGCTTGGGCTCTAAGTAATGATGCAGCTGAACTTCCGACGGCAGCTGCTACAGCAAGAGTAAGCTCAACTAAAGCTTTTTATGAATGCTCTAAAGAAAATATTCAAACTCATGGGGGAATGGGTGCGACATGGGAATTTGACTGTCATCTTTATTACAGACGCTCTAGATTGTTAGCAGCAAACATAGGTAGTCAAGGAATATGGAAAGACAAATTAATTACATCACTAGAAAAAAGCAATTTACCTGCTTAAAATAGAAAAATAAAAGAGGAAAATTATGGATTTTAACGATACGCCTGAAGAAGCAAAATTTAGAAAAGAAGTCTCAGACTGGCTTAAAGAAAATGTAACAAAAATACCTGAAGCCAATGATGCTTCAGAAAATTCATCTCTTGAAAGAGCAAGAGCCTGGATGCAAATAAAACACGAAAGTGGATGGGCATGTTTGCACTGGCCAAAAGAATATGGTGGCAGAGACGCGACAGCTATGGAAAGAGTTATTTATAGCCAAGAAGAAGCAAAATATAGATTACCAAATGGTTTTTATGAAATTGGTCAAGGAATGGCCGGACCAGTCATGATGATGTACGCTACTGAAGAGCAAAAAGAAAAATATCTTCCGCCGATGGCTAATGGTAAAGAAATATGGTGTCAGCTATTTAGTGAGCCAGGTGCTGGTTCGGATTTAGCAGGAATTAAGACAAAATCAGAACTTAATGGTGATACCTGGACGGTAAATGGTCAAAAAGTCTGGACTTCTGGAGCTCATTATAGCGATTATGGAATTTTAATTACCAGAAGTGATTTCTCAGCCGCTAAGCACAAAGGACTTACTTACTTTTTCTTAGATATGAAATCTCCAGGTATTGAAATTAGACCTATCAAACAAATAAATGGAGGAGCTAACTTTAATGAAGTCTATTTTAATGATGTTAAGATCCCTGACTCACAAAGACTTGGTGAAGTTGGAGAAGGATGGGGAGTAGCACTTACGACTCTTATGAACGAAAGATTAGCTGTCGGAGATGCTGGCGGAATAGA
The DNA here is from genome assembly GCA_045564455.1 of Gammaproteobacteria bacterium. Classification (GTDB taxonomy): domain Bacteria; phylum Pseudomonadota; class Gammaproteobacteria; order Magnimaribacterales; family AG-339-G14; genus CASICS01. The sequence continues at coordinate 259,681 of JBJLHG010000001.1, read as the reverse complement.
TTTCAAGGAGATATTTGAATTTACTAAAACACAAGATTTTAATGGTGATTCGGCTGTTAAAAATGACGCCGTCAGAGAAAAGTTAGCAGATTGGTATTGTGAATATTCAGGTCTTAAATATACTAAAATGAGAAGAGTTTCTGCATTGTCTAAAGGAGAAACTCCAGGACCTGAAGCATCGATTACGAAAATTGTCAGCGCTAACAAAATGCAAGATATCGCAAATTTTGGAATGGATCTAATTGATAGTTCTTCAATTGTTCCAGATCAAAGTATTGGTTCTGCATTACAAGCTGGTCTATTAGGTGCGCCCCTTTTAAGAATAGCCGGCGGGACTGATGAGATTTTACGAAATATTATTGCAGAGCAAGTGCTTGGAATGCCGCAAGATATAAGACCAGATAAAGGAGTTCCATTCAATGAAATTCCATCTGGTGAAAAGAACTAATTAAGTAAAAAATAAAAAGGACTTCTAAGTCTTTTTTCACATTTTTCAAATTGATTTGCATATTTATTTGCGGTGTTCTGAACATCTGTGGAGACCGATAGCAACCAAGGCTTAGATCTGTAAGACCCTTTTTTATAACCGTTTTGGCCTTCGTGATAAGCGAGATAAAGAAGCCTTGCATTATTTTTTGGTATACCTAGTTTCATATGACTTCTATTGTTATACCAACCAATGAAGTCCACAGCATCTTTAAAATCTCTTCTAGATACAAACCTATAACCAGTTGCTTTTTTATACTGCTCCCAAGTTCCATCTACAACCTGAGCATACCCATAGGCTGTACTTTTTCTTTTTCCTGGAAGTAGCCCAAAAAAGATTCTCGTTCTTTCTGGTTTAGCGCCTTGAACATAACTTGATTCGTGTTTAATAAAAGCCATAGTAACTTCTGGAGCAATACCCCATCTTTTTTCAGTTCTAATTGAAGCTTTGTACCAACTTCTCTTTTCATCATAAATGTCACAAATATTGTTTGGTTTTGATGGGGGTGTAGTCGAACACCCAAGAAATAAAAGAATTATTAAAAAATATAAAATACTAAGTCTCATTATTCTATAAACCTATTTAATTCATTGTCATTAATTATTTCTATATTTAATTCTTTTGCTTTTATCAGCTTGCTTCCAGCATCTTCTCCAACAATTAGATAGTTAGTTTTTTTTGAGAGTGAATTTTGAACCTTAGCTCCCTTATTTTCTAGAATATTTTTTAGCTGATCTCTAGAATAATTTGAAAGCTTTCCAGTAATTACAACTATTTTTTCAGAAAGCAATCCATTTTTTAGAATAGCTTCATCAGGTACTAAATTTAATCCCAATTCTATAAATCTATTAATCAAAGATACATTTTCATGATTACCAAAGAATTCTAGTAGATTTCTGGAGACCACTTCTCCAACATCTTCAATCAAAAGAAAATCATCTAAAGAAGCGGAATATAAATTTTCTATTTTTTTGAAAGTTCTTGATAGATTTTTTGAAGTTTCAATTCCTATCTCCTTGATACCTAAAGAATAAATAAAATTACTCAGCTTAACTGTTTTACTAGTTTCTATTGATTCTAGAAGCTTGTTAATAGATTTCTCTGCAAAACCATCTAAATTGATAAAATCTTTTTTTGATAAATTGAAAATATCTGTGATTGAAACAATTAAGTCTTTATTTACTAATAGATTTAATGTCTTTTCTCCAAGCCCATCAATATCCATAGCTTTTCTAGAAACGAAGTGTTTCAAGGTTTCCTTAAATTGATCAAATCCATAGCAACTTTTATCATCATTTTCTAAAAGCTCTGAAGTTAAACTAGGCGTTAACTTCTCAAAGAAAGAAGTTTCTCTTCCGCAACTAGGACAATTCGTTGGTGCTAAAATTATTTGGGAATTTTTTTTTCTTTTCGATTTATCTACAGAAATTATTTTAGGTATTACATCTCCTGCTCTTTTTATGTTTACTGTATCTCCAATTCTCAGATCTAGCCTGACAACTTCATCCATATTATGGAGAGTTGCATTTGATATTGTTACTCCACCTATTTTAACTGGTTTTAAATTTGCCACTGGTGTTAAGGCTCCAGTTCTTCCCATTTGAAAAGAAACTGATTGTATTTTGGTAGTTCCCTCTTCTGCTTTAAATTTTTTAGCTATTGCCCATTTTGGAGATCTTGAAGAGAAGCCTAGATCTTGTTGATTTTTTGAGTTATCAATTTTAATAACTATTCCATCAATTTCATAATCCAAGTTATGTCTTTTTTTAGTTATCTCCTCGCAGTACTTAATAACTTCATGAAGATTATTAACGAGCCTGGCTTCTTTATTTATTGGAAGCCCCCAGTTTGAAAAAACTTTTAACATATGGTTGTGAGATTTAAAGAAGTCATTTTCTGAGATATAGCCTACGCTATGTAATTGGATTTTAAGAGGTCTAGAAGATGCAATTTCTGGATTTAATTGACGCATACTCCCAGCCACAAAATTCCTAGGATTTGCAAAAACCTTTAAATCAGATTTGGCATACTCTTCATTAAGCAAATTAAAGTCCTTTAAATTTGCATATATTTCGCCTCTAATTTCAATTTTATTTGGATGTCGTAAATTTTTAATTCTTTTTAATTTCAAGGGAATTTGTCTTATGGTTTTTGCATTATGGGTAACGTCTTCGCCACTTATCCCATCGCCACGAGTACCCGCCTTTATTAAAGTACCATTCTCATAAATTAAACTTATAGCGATACCATCAATCTTGGGCTCACATGAATACTTTATTTTTTTATTTAAAATCTTTGAAGAACATCTTTTTTCAAAATCAAATAGATCTTGATCTTCAAAGGCATTATCTAAAGAAAGCATTGGTATGTTATGAAGAAATTCTTCTAATTCTGAAAGTGGTTTATCCCCGACTCTTGCTGATGGAGAATCCGATATGTTTAGAAAAGAATTATTAGCTTCTATCTGAATTAGTTCTAAGAACAATGCATCATATTCTTGATCAGAAATTTCAGCATTATCATTGTTGTGGTAAAGATAGTTATGATGATCAAGCAATTGCTTCAAATCGTCATGTCTTTTTTTGATATCTCCTTTAGATACCATAATAAATTAAGTTAAATTAGTAAGATCAAATTCTTCAGCTATTTGTGAATAATGTTCAACCATTTGTTGAGTCAAAATATTTCTATCTGAATCTAAGATTTTACTTTCAAAGTGATCAGCTAATGACTGAGCAAACGTAATGATTTGTGAAAAAGCACTAACTGAATTGAACTGCGGTTTAAGTGAATAAATTATCGTCATTACTGGTGTTTCGATAATATCTTCTTCAGGAATAAATTTTCCTGGATTTAATCCATTGACAAAAAGAAAGGAATCCTCATTTTCTAATAAAATTTTAAACCAACCTCCCTCATCTAAATGACTATAAACACTTGATTCTAAAAAGCTTCCTAATGAGTTGTAAGTAAATTTAGTATCCATGGAATTTTCTAGGTGAATAGATATGATTTCAGGCTTTTCATCAACATCTAAAATTTCATCTAGCTCGTCGCTAATAGTTTCCACAGGATTTTCAAAACCAATTTCTTCTAGTTTCTCAGGAAAATCATCAAGAGGTATTTCTAGATCAGAGTTAGCTGACTCAAATAATTCTCTAGAATTAACTTTTTTATCAATTTTAATTTTTTCAGGTATTCCAAAAAATAATTTACGTAACATTAAAATAAGAGTTACTGCTATAACCAAAGCCAGAAAAATTACTATAAGTTCACTAATAATCATTAAATTGCTGCTAATTTCATTGCTTCATCGACATCAACCGTTACCAATCTTGATACGCCGGGTTCTTGCATAGTAACACCTAATAAATGCTTACTTTTTTCCATTGAAATTTTATTATGTGTAACAAAAATAAATTGAACCTTGCTGGACATTTCTTCAACCATGCTAATAAATCTTGAAGTATTAAAGTCATCTAACGGCGCATCTATTTCATCTAAAATACAAAAAGGTGCTGGATTCAAAGAGAAGAATGAAAAGACTAGGGATATTGCTGATAAAGCTTTTTCTCCGCCAGATAGCTGAGAAACGTTTACATTTTTCTTGCCAGGAGGCATGGCTCTAAATATCACACCTGCTTCTAAGAGATCTTCGCTAGTTAATTCTAATTTAGCAAAGCCTCCACCAAACAACTTAGGAAATAATTCACTTACTTTAATATTTAAGTTATCTAGAGTGTCTTTAAATTTTGTTTTTGATTCTAAATCTATTTTTTTTATAGCATTTTGCAAAGTAGTCAATGCTTTTTCTAATTCTTCAAATTGAATATTTATTTCTTCTTTTCTTTTTTCTTCGATCTCAAATTCTTCGGCTGCAGCTAGATTAATTGGCCCTATTCTATTTATCGAAGATTCAATCTTTGCAATTTCATCTATTAAGTCAGGCTCATTAGTGTCTGCTTTTAATTCATCTAACAAATCATCAATTTTAAAATTATCTCTTTCTAGTTGCTTTAGATATAAATCAGCCTCTGAAATATAGCCTTGCCTCTTAACTAATGAATCTTGAGAATTAATTCTAATTTGTTCAATAGATAATTCTAATTCATGAGATTTTCTTTCATTCATTCTTATCTCTTCTGACATTGAGGCAAATTGTTGCCTTTGTTTAGTTAAGTCATGCTCAACGTTTAATCTAGAATCTAGCAGAGGCTTAATTTCTATTTCTAAAGCTTCGATAGGTTCTATCAATGCTTCTAATTGATTCTTACAAGCTTCTTTCGAACGAATTAAATTAACCTCTTGATCATCAAAAGAACTTAAGTCGCTAGAAATTTTAGCTATATCAACCTTTAAGGAAGTTATCTCTCCACTCAACAATAAAAGATCATTTTTCTGAGAGAGAAATTTTTCTTCTTGTAAATCTTCTTGTTTGCTTAAAGAGTCTTGTAGTTGGTAAAGTTTACTTTCAAATTTTTCGGAATTTTCTATTATCAAATCGATATCTAAAATCGTTTTTGAAGAAAAATTAGATTTAAAATCTTTTAAATCTGTCATTAAATTAGATTGTTCGTTTAAAATTTGCTTCAAAACAAAATCAGGAGACATCGCACCATCTAGCTTAGAAATCGATGCATCCATTTGCTCCAATAAAGGCTCTTTTTCTAACAAGGATTGATTTAAGTTTGATAATTTATTTTTTAAAGAAGTTTTACTTGATTCAATGTTAGAAAGATTTTCATGATAAGCATTGATTTCAGAATTTAACTCAATTTTTTTATCTTTTAAATAAACTAATTCTTGTTCTGATTTAGAAAGATTTGCTCCGCTTGAATAAAATTCTTCTTGAATTTTATCTATTTCAGACTGGGTATCATTTTGCTTTGTTCTAAGTAAATCGATCGAATTAATAATTGATAGTTTTTCTGTTCTTAATTTTTCTGTTTCTAACTCTATTTGTTTTACATCTAAATCTAACTTAGACGCTGCTTCTTTTTTGGACTGCCAATTAAAAGCCTTTAATAACGCATTAAATTTTATTTCTTTTTCTTTTAGAGAGTTATATCTTTCAGCAGATTTTACTTGTTGTTTTAACTTGATTAAAACTCTGTCAATTTCATCTCTTATGTCAGCCACTCTATTAAGATTTTCTCTAGTCTTTTTAATTCTTGATTCTGTTTCTCTTTTTCTTTCTCTATAAACAGAAATTCCGGCTACTTCCTCTATATAAGCTCTTAATTCTTCTGGCTTAGAGCTAATTAGTTTAGTTGCCATTTCTTGCTCAATAACGGCATAACTTCTTGGGCCTAAACCAGTTCCTAGAAAGATATCAGTAATGTCTTTTCTTCGACATTCAGATCCATTTAGAAGATAAGATGATTTTCCATCTAAATCTAATACTCTTTTTACAGAAATTTCAGAATAAGATGAGTATTCTCCTCCGATTCTACCTTCACTGTTGTCGAACAATAACTCTACAGATGCCCTGCTTGATGGTGCTCTTGAAGAAGAGCCATTAAAAATAACATCTACCATAGAGTCTCCTCTAAGATTTTTAGCCGATATTTCTCCCATAACCCATCGAACTGCATCAATTATATTAGACTTGCCGCATCCATTGGGTCCAACTACACCTGACATAGAACTAGGAAAGACTATCTTCGTAGGATCAACGAATGATTTAAAACCTGAAAGACTTATATTTTTTAATCGCATATGTAGCCTGAAAGGTCTATTTTAAACGATTTATTGATTAGTTAGTGCTCTTATTTTTATTTATCTCTAATTTCTTTAGTGCTGAGTTCATAACTACTATAAGAGATTTTTTCTGGTCTTCTGTTTCAACGCTATCTAATGCTATTGCCCAATTTTTTAAAGCTTCATTAAATTTTTTTTCTTTATATAGATTCAATCCTTTTAGAGTTAGAGCCTTATAATTTGATGGATCTAAATATAATGACTCATTAACTAACGAAGTAATTTGATCATTAAAATTCATATCATCAGCCAAGTAAATACTTTCTGCATAAGACGAATAAACATTGGTATCAGCTATTTTTGGATAGGTAGAAATATAAAAATCAAATACTTTTGAGGCTTGATCATAATTACCATCGACTAATAACCTTGAAGCTAATAGATTCATTTGAGATGGAGTATTTGAGTTTAATTTTAATAAGCTATCCAATCTAATATTTAAATTTTCATAGTAATCGATGTCTCGATCAGAAGAATAAAATGATTCAAATGACTTTCTTTCAATATTATCTATTCCTCCAAATAAGATATATGTAAAGCTCGACAGAATAAATATTAAAAAAAATAAAAATTTATTTGACATCTTTTTTTAAAGTAAAAAGTAGGTAAATCGCAATCCCCACAACTAAAAGAGGAAATATAAACAAATAGATAGAAATCTTATCTGTTGGCGGCATAAATAATATGTCTTCACCAAATTTATTAGTTAAGAATAATTTTATTTCTTGATTGGATTTATTCTCTAGAACCATTTGATGTACTAAATTTTTCATATCTTTTGCAATTGGCGCTCCAGAGCCATCGATACTTGATCCAGAGCATAAAGGACAGCCTATTTCTTTGATAATGGAATAAAATCTATTTTCTTGTTCCAAAGAATTGAAGGAATATAAATTATTTGCTTCGTTAGCAAAAATTATTGAGACAAATAAAAGAAAAGAAAAGAATAAATACTTCATTTCATTAATTCCTTAAATTTTTTATCCCAGATTTCTGAATTAACGATGCCTATGTGTTTTTGAATAATTGTATTATCTTTATTCAACAAGTATGTTTCTGGAGCTCCAGCTACTCCTATTTCTATACCTAGACTACCTTCTGGATCGAATATAGAAAACCAATAAGGATTGCCAAACTGATTAAGCCATTTAATTGCTTTGCTTTTATTATCTTTATAATTAAGACCAATTATTCGAATGCCTTCACTTTGAAGATCCATTAAAAATCCATGTTCTAATTTACAATTGACGCACCAAGTAGCCCACACATTTAAGACTTTGTATTCATCAAGAAAAAAGAAGTCTTGATTTACAGAGTTTCCTCTTAAATCTGTCATTGAAAAATTAGGAAAATTTGATTCTCTAATAGAATTATTTTTAGGCATAACAAGATAGGCAAATAAAATTGCGAATACGAAAATAAATAAAATTATAGGAATTAATATGATTTTTAATTCTTTCATCTTATTAAGCTCTTTCTAAAGATAGAGAAAAATCCACCAAGCATCATCAGTATTGCACCAAGCCAAATAAGCCTTACGAAAGGTTTAATTTGAATTTTTGCTATCCATTTTTCTGAGTCTAATTTTTCACTAAGAGATATATATAAATCGTGTTTGGGTGTAATTCTTATAGCGGATTCAGTCATGACGTTGTTTGATGCAGGGTAATAACTTTTTTCTGGAAAAAGAGAGAAAGCTGATTCATTTGAGCTGTTTATCACCTCAAATTCAGCTATTTCAGAATAATAATTTGAATGCTTTTCTAAGTATTCATTAATTAGAGTCAAATTATAATCACCAATATTAGTAGACTCTCCTTTCCCTATAATTACTTCGGTGCTGAGAGAAAAAGATGAAACTACGCCAATACCTAAAATCATAATTGCTATTCCAGCATGAGCAAAAATCATTCCGATGTTATTTAATAATATTTTTGAATTATTTAGGTTTAAATAAATATACACAAACAAACCTGCTGCTAAAGCAGAAAACATTAAATAACTAGCTATGACAAAAATATCTGGTTTTTGGAATAAGAAATAACTGAACAACAGAGATAAGGTAAGTACTAGAAAGAACGAAATTATATAAAGTTTATTATTTGTTTTACTTTCATTCCAATTCGTAAGAACTCCATATCCCTGAAAAAAAGCTAAAAAGAATGCTATGGGAACAGTAACAGCATTAAAATATGGGGCGCCAACAGTTATACTTTTACCTCCAGTAAAAATGTCATAGATAATTGGATAAATAGTTCCAAATAAAATTATCACCGCTAAAATTACTAATAAAGCATTATTTATTAGCAAGAAAAATTCTTTTGAAAAAAAACTATAAATCGGTTCTTTGATTTTATTTTTAGGCATTCTAAAGAACAAAACAAATGCATAAAGTGTTATGCCAAAAGTCAAAGACAATAAAATTAATCCTCTTTCGGGATCCAAAGCAAAAGTGTGTACCGATGTTAAGATTCCAGAGCGAACTAAAAACATACCGATAAAACTTCCAATAACTCCAAGGATAGCAAGCATTATTGTCCAGTTATTAAATAAATTTCTTTTATCACTAACAATCGCCGAATGAATTAAAGCAGTAGATAGTAACCATGGAATTAAAGATGAATTTTCTACAGGATCCCAAAACCACCAACCGCCCCATCCCAATTCATAGTAGGCCCACCAACTTCCCAAAGCAATTCCTATGGTTAAAAAAGACCAAGGAAGAATCGTCCAAGTTCTAATGTTGGATGCCCATAGGTAATTTACTCCAACGCATTTAGCTAAAGCTAATGCAAAAGGAATTACTAATCCAGCATAGCCAAAATAAAGCATTGGGGGATGAATCGTAAAGGCAATATCTTGAAGCAATGGATTTAAATCTGTACCCATAGCAGAAGCTATCGGCAATAATCTTTCAAAAGGATTTGAAGAGAAAAAAGTAAATCCAGAGAAACAGAGAAATATAAGTCCGGCGAATCCAAGAACCATATTTTTATCATATGTTTTACTATATTTTGAAAAATATGAAAATAAAGAAATCCAAATTGATAAAATTAAAATAAAGAGCAGCATAGAGCCTTCGTGACCACCCCACAAGGCAGCAAATTTAAAATAATTGGGTAACAATGGATTTGAATTACTTGCTACGTATAAAACACTAAAATCATCTGATAAAAAAGCTATTTCTAAAAAAATAAAACTAGTAAAAATAAATATAGTGTTTAAAAAAGTTAACCTAGATAGATCTAAAACTTCTTTATTGAAATAATGAGAATAGGACGACAATGAAAAAATAAAACATGCTGTCATGAATGAAAGAATTAAGAAAAAATTACCTATTTCTGGAAGCATTATTCCTCTAAAGCCTCTTTAACTTCTTTGGGCATGTAGTTTTCATCATGTTTGGCAAGGATTTGATAGGCTTTCAAAAGCTTTGTTTCATTGTTGTAATAACCAGTTGCAACTACTCCAGCATTTTCTTTAAATAAGTCAGGTAATATTCCTGAATAAGAAACAAAAATAGATTTTTTCAAATCAGTAATTGAAAAATTAACTTCTAATGTATTTTCTTTTCTTTTTAAAGAATCTATTTCTACTAAACCTCCAGCTCGAATAGATTTATCCATGTTTGGTGGGTCATTAATTAAGTCAGTTGGAGAATAAAATAAATTAATATTTTGATTTAATGCCATTAGCACTAAAGAGGCCGCGATCGCAGAAGATACTCCAATAAAAATTACAGCGTAAAGTCTATTTTTTCTTATCTTTTTCAAATTACCCTACTCTTTTATTCAAAATTTTTGAAAGTTTGATTTGTGGAAAAATTAAATTTGCAGCAATTATTAAAAAAGTTAACAAAACTACTATCCAAATATGAAAATTAAAATCATTAAAATCAAAAATCATAATTTACCCGCCCTTTTGAACCATTCCTTGTTTATTTCTCGTTGAGCTATTTCTGCTCTGATAGCTATCAAACCACTTAAAAGCACAAATAAGTAGAAGCCAATAATTGATATTAATAGAGGAATTAGCATTTCAGTTGCAATCGAAGAACTTTCTGTAATTTTAATAGTGGCGGGTTGATGAAGTGTATTCCACCAATCCACTGACTTTTTAATTATTGGCAAATTAACCGCGCCAACTAATGTCAAAATAGAAACTGCCGTATCGGCTGATTTCTTTTGATTGAAAGATGAATAAAGACCGATTATTACGAGATAAAAAAGAAATAAAACTAAAGTCGATGTTAATCTTGCATCCCATACCCACCAAGTGCCCCAAGTAGGTTGTCCCCAAATCGCTCCGCTGATAAGTGCTAAAGCAGTAAATGATGCACCAATAGGAGCCATAGCTTTAATGAATACGCCTGCCATTTTCATTTTCCAAATTATTGAAACAACTGCTGCCACTGTCATTGTGTAATAAATAGATTGAGAAACAGAAGCCGCTGGAACATGCATGTAGATTATTCTGTATACATCTCCTTGTTGAAGATCTGTTGGGGAATATAGAATTCCCCAACCAAGACCGACAATTAAAAAAATGAAAGCAAGAACAAAAACGTAAGGTATTGAAATTGATGAAATCTTATAAAACCAAGGAAAAGAACCAAGTTTGTGATAAAAAGAATTTATTGAATTAAATAATTTATTCATAATGCAACCTTATAGAACCTATACAGGCGTAACTAATTAAAGGCATAAGAAAGATAAATAATGCGCTTAATAAAATTATATAAAAATAAGGACTCTCTCCTGCTGAAACAGCTGCAATCGCACTTGTTCCTAAGATAAGAACTGGAAGACTCAATGGTAAAACTATTGCAGATCCTAAAATAGAAGATTTGCCCAATGAGAGAGCTCCAGCTAAGGCTCCAAATAATGAAATTATTGGCGTGCCAATCAACAAACTAACTAAGAGCGTGCCCAGACTTTCCGAAGGTAAATACAATAAAAATACCATTAAAAAGGATAATAAAATTAATGGGGCTGATGTAAAGACCCAATTAATAAATATTTTAATTAGCACAATAAATATCATTGGAATTCTTGAGACAAACATCAAGTCTAATGAGCCATCTTCATAATCTTCATTAAATATATTCTGTATTGATAATAATGTAGAAAGAAGAATACATATCCACGTTACTCCTGGAGCTAAAATAGCCAAATCATTTGGATCACTTGAAATAGCTATCGGATAAAGAGAAATTGAAATTAAGAAAAAAATTACAGGGCCTAAATAAGTGGAAGATTTGCGCCTATAAATTAATGACTCTTTAAAGAAAATTTTTATTAAAAAATTATTCATTATTTATAGTCATCAATATTTAATTCTTTGGTAAAAGAAATTTTATCTTCATGAGATGTGTAAATAATGACGTCATTGTTATTATTTTTTTCCTCAATAATTTTGGATAAATAACTAAAGCCATTTCGATCTAAATTTGCAAACGGCTCATCTAATATATAAATATTAGCTTTAGATGCAGCAAAAATTGCTAACAAAATCTTTTTCTTTTGGCCTTCAGATAAGCTTCCTATAAATGTTTCAAAAGATTCATGAAAATTGAATTCTTTCAAATGCTCAAGAACAAGCTCGACTTCTAAAAGATTAGATCTAAAATCATAATGAATATTCTCAAGAACTGATAAATTATTTTTTAGTGAATGTTTATGACCAAGGTAAAAAATTTTCGAAGAAATTTCATAAGGAATATCTTTAATATTTTGGTTATTTAACTCTATTTCACCATCATAATTAGTGAGAATGCCTGCAATATTTTTTAATAGCGTTGATTTTCCAGATCCATTTACACCAGATACTTTTAGGCAATTTCCAGAAGAAATATTTAAATTGATATCATCAAATAGATATTTATCCGTGAAAGCGTATGATAAATTATGGATTTTTAGCATGATCAATTAATAGCTAAATAGAAAACGTAATAGTTAACTATCTATTAGCGATCATTATAACTAATTATAAAAAACTAGGACTTTACAATGAGTGATGATTTTGGAAAGAGAATAAGTATAGAAGAGGTAGAGGAAGGCAATACCTTTACTCCTAAGTTTGATGAAAATGGTCTAATTCCTATAATTACCGTCGAAGATAGTACAAGCGAAATACTCATGCACGGATATTCCAACTCAGAAGCCTTGCTTAAATCAATTGAATCAATGGAAGCTCATTATTGGAGTCGAAGCCGAGAGAAACTTTGGAAAAAAGGTGAGACAAGCGGATTGACTCAATCCATAAAAAAAATTCTTATTGATGATGATCAAGATTGTTTAATTTATAGAGTTGATATTGGCGGTCTTGGCGCCAGTTGTCATGTTGGTTATAAGTCTTGTTTTTATCGAGCCTTAGATGGAAAAGACACTTTAACTTTTACTGAAACAGAAAAAATTTTTGATCCGGAAGTGATTTACGAAGGGCAAGAAAACCCCACTAAGCTTTAGATTTCGCCCTTGTAGTTTAACCGGATAAAACGACCGCCTCCTAAGTGGTAGCTCGAGGTTCGAGTCCTCGCAGGGGCACCACAATTCTCTAAAACTAAAAAAATAGAATCTTTTTTAATGACTACGTTATTTTATAACATTCAAAGACTTAGAAAACTCTTGTATGTTATTTACTTTAGTTGGCCTGCCAATACATATGTAATCAAATCCTTTCTTGGACAGAAGATTTGGATCGTAGATATTCCTTCCATCAAAAATAACTGCATTTTTTAAATAAGTTTTTAACTCTTCCAAGTCTATGTTAAAAAATTCTTTCCATTCTGTAGCGATAATCAATGCGTTTGATTCCTTGGCTGCATCGAAAGGATTCTCATTAAAAGACAAATTTTTATGCTGAAAAGTTTCTCTTAAATTATCAAGGGCCTTAGGGTCATAAGCTTTAACAAGCGCTCCTTTGTTTAGAAGATTTTTAATCAATTTAATTGCAGGAGCGAAACGAATATCGTCTGTATTAGGTTTGAAGGATACACCCCATATAGAAAGAGTAAGGCCAGATAAATCATCAGATTTGAAATGTTCTGTAATCTTTTTAGTAAAAATGTCTACCTGGAAATCATTAATCTCAATTACAGATTTTAATAGTTTCAAATCTAGATTTGCGTCATTAGCATTATCAATTATCGCTCTGATATCTTTAGGAAAACATGAACCGCCAAATCCCAATCCGGGATATAGGTATTCATAACCTATCCTTTTATCAAGTCCTATACCCATTCTTACTTTCTCAATATCAGCCCCCTTTAAGTCGGCATAATTTGAAAGCTCATTCATAAAACTTATTTTAGTAGCCAAAAAAGCATTTGAAGCATATTTAGTCAACTCTGCCGAAGGTGTATCCATAAAAATGATAGATTTATTTTCCCTTATGAAAGGAGAAAAAATAGTTAGAAAAAAATCTTCTGAGATATCAGAATTTTTACCAATGACTATTCTGTCAGGTTTTAAGAAATCTTTTACTGCAGAGCCTTCTCTTAAAAATTCTGGACACATTGAAATATTGATATTCTTTGAGGAATCGATCATTGCTGATAATTCTTCACATGTGCCTGGAGGAACAGTAGATTTAATAATAAAAAAAGCATCTTTTGTATTTTCAGAAATAGAAAAGATTGATTTGTAGAGAGCTAGTAAGTTTGCCTCACCCGAACCTCTGGGTGGTGTGCCGACACAAATAAAATATATATTTGAAAAATTGGAAACTTCCTTTAAATTATCTGAAAAACTTAATCGATTATTTTCTAAATTTTCTTTTAGCAAAGATTCAAGCTGAGGCTCATAAATATTAGTTTTACCTTTTTTAAGAAGATCAATCTTATCCTTATCTATGTCATAACATTTAACTTCATGTCCTGAGTGGGCAAAACATGCTGCAGTTACCAAGCCAACATATCCTGCGCCAATAACATTAATATTCATGAATATGCCTTGTTGCCGTAGAAATAAAATTGCTTGCAACTTCGTCCCAAGAATATTTTTTTGAATATGCAATACACGATTTAGAATCAACTTTTTGTGCTTGCTTTATTGCTTGGTATAAATCTCTATTTAGATAGCCATTTATGCCATTCTTAACAACATCAATTGGTCCGGTTACTGGATATCCTGCCACTGGAGTTCCACAGGCATTTGCTTCTATCATCACTATTCCAAAGGTATCAGTCCGAGAAGGAAAAACTTTAACACATGCATTTGAGTAAATTTCAGCAAGCTCTCTGCCAAATTTATAGCCAAGAAATTCTACATCTGGATATTTTTTTTTGAGACTTTTCAAACTAGGCCCATCACCTACAACGACTTTCTTTTTGTCCAGTTCTAAACTTAAGAAAGACTCTAAATTTTTTTCTTTAGATACTCTACCAACATATAGATAGTAACTATTATTTCTATCACTTGGAGTGGGAAAAAAAATGTTTTCATCAATGCCCCTTGACCATAAAGCTAATTTTTTAATTCCCATCTCTTCCAGTTCCTTTTTGTGAGATGGAGTATTTACAAGGGTCACACAAGCTGCATTGTGAAACCATCTTTCAAATCTATTTGTAAATTGAACTGGAATACCCAGCATTTTTTTTAGATATAAGGGAAAGTTTGTGTGGTAAGAAGATGAAAATTTTAATTTTTTAACCAAACACACTTTTCTTGCATAAAGCCCAAGCGGGCCCTCAGTTGCAATATGAATTAAATCTGGACGAAAATCGTTTATTATTTTTTTTATTTTAAAAATATTCAGTGAAAGTTTTATTTCCTTATAAAAAGGTATGGGAACAGAAACAAAACTATTTGGCTCTATGATTTTTACATCATTGTTTAATGATAGTTTCTTTACTAAATTTTCTAATGTAGTTACTACGCCATTAACTTGAGGTTTCCAAGCATCTGTGACCAAAAGAATTTTCATGCAACCTTATCTTCTGCATAATTTTGATTATTTGTATATTTAGAATAATCAATTATGTGAAAACGGCCCTCATAATCTTCTACCAATGCAGTACAAGACTCAACCCAGTCGCCACAGTTTAAATAATGTATTTCATCTATCATTTCATTCGCAGCTGAATGAATATGTCCGCAAATTACACCATCAAATCCTTCTTTTTTACATGCAAAAGCTAAAGAACTCTCAAAATCGCTTATAAAATTTACTGCTGATTTAACTTTGTGTTTTACGTATGCTGAGAAGGACCAGTATCCAAGATTGAAATTTTTTCTGAAAAAATTTAATACTCTATTTATTGCCATCAAGAGTTCATAAGCCCAGCTTCCTAATTTAGAAATCCATTTACTGTATTTCGTAACTAAATCAAATTGATCACCATGGATAACAAGGTATTTTTTTCCACTTATCGAGGTATAAATAGCTCGATCAGTAACTTTTACATTTCCAAGTAGAATAGGCGAATATGCTCTAAGAAACTCATCATGATTTCCAGTGATGTAATTTACATTTGTGTCATCTTTGGTATAAGACAAAAAACGCCTTAGAACATTGGTGTGCGCTTGGGGCCAAAAAAGAGATTGTTCCATTCGCCAGCCGTCAACGATGTCTCCAACGAGATATAGTTCTTCGCAGGAATGATTGTAGAGAAAATCAAGTAGTCTTTCTGCTTGACAACCCTTGGAACCCAAATGAATGTCTGACAACCAAATAGACTTGTATTTTTTGTGATTCATCAATGTAACTATTAAAGACTTAAGTGAGTTCTGATTCAATGCTAATAAATCTTAACAGTATGATTTTTTCATAAAATTTTCAATTCTGTAACAGAACCTTTATAAAGTTCACGCTTTCTTTAAGTCATCGCAAAAAGTACCTATAGCTTTATTAAAATTTGAAGAGTTATGTGAGAAAATGAAACAATGAAAAATATTCATTGGTTGGTACTAGGAGAAATTTATTCTTCCTTAGGAGAGAATTTTAATGAGGCTTTTTTTTAGAAAAATTTATTTTTATTTTTTTCTATTTTTTATTTTATATTCTTGTAGTGGAGGATCGTCTGGCCAAACTCAGTCTGTTGCTCAAACTCAAATATTTAATTGGGAAGTCGTTTCTCCAGAATCTCAAGGCATGAGTGCATCGAAAGTGCAAAATGCTTTAGACTTTGCTTCATTAGATGGTACATATACTCAGGCGGTATTGATAATTAAAAATGGCAAAATTATTGGGGAAAACTACAGAGGTATAGGTTCTCAAGAAAAGTTGAATTTAATAAATCACTCTGAATCTTCTCATACCAATGATTCGCTTGATTCTGAATATGGATCAAGAAACAATTTATCAAAAGTAACTAGCTGGTCGATAGGAAAATCTATAACGAGTATTATTTTTGGGATAGCTCAGGCTCAAGGTTATTTTGCTTCAGGATTAGATGTTTCCGCTTCAATATATATAAGCGAATGGGCAAATGACTCTAGGAGCTCAATAACTATAAGAAATCTTTTGGATATGAGATCTGGCTTGGAACCTGGTTGTTTCAATGCATTAACCTCGCAATGGGAAGTTTGTGATGGTACTTCCATATCTTGGGGAGGATCTTTTTCTAGCGCACCAAATACAATTACAGGTTGTATCGACAGAAATCTCGCAGCTACGGGACAAACTCATGCTTGGTATTATGGCGGTGAATTAAATTTTGATAGCGGTGACTTCAAATACAGTAATTGTGATTCTCAAGTCTTAGGAGAGATTTTATTTCGAGCAACCGGAAAAGATATAAAAACTTTTGGTGATACATATCTCTTTTCTAAATTAGGTATCATTGCAGATTGGTGGCGTGATCAAGCCTCTGGGGCTCAAGCAAATGGAAACTACTTGTCTTACTGCTGCATAGATGCAACTCCCAGAGATTTTGCCAAAATAGCTCTACTAATTATGAATAACGGCATTTGGTTGGGTGAACAAATAATTCCATCGTCATATATTCAAGCCATAAAAAATATTACTACTACTTCCAAAGTAGATGAATTAGGAGGTAATTTTAGTTATGGGCTTAAGTTTTGGACAATTGTTAATCGTGATAATTGTGGAATCGATCAAAATCAAAAATGTCTTGATAATAATTCAATATACAGCGCTATTGGTTTTGACGGGCAGTACATGATGATGGATTTTACACAAAATCTTATAGCGATACGTTTCAGTTTAGCCAGAATGTCAACTGCTTACTCTGGTCAAAAAAAAATGTTTATCAATTACAAAAATCTAGAAAATTCTAACTTTATCTATTCTGTACCTGCTTTGATAACCCACCCTAATTCACTAGAACAGAATTTTTATGGCGCTGGTTTTTGGTATGCATTAAATAACTAAAAATTTTTATTTTTTTTGGAGCTATCTTTATTTTTTCTTCTAGTGTTGCTCTGCCCTTTTTGATTTGAGTTTCCTTGTTTCCAATTATTCTTCCTTTTCGAATTAAATGATTTATTTTTATTTACTCTTTTTCTTCTATTAGATTTTGGCTTTGAAGGAGCTAGTTTTAACTCTTGAGTTGGTTCAAATCCTTCGATTATGTTTCTAGGCAAGCTAAATTTTAAAAGTTTCTCAATTGCATGAAGCATTTTTACTTCATCTGCGCTCACTAGTGAAATAGCTCTTCCTTCTTGACCTGCTCTAGCTGTTCTTCCTATTCTATGAATATAATCTTCCGGCAGATAAGGCAAGTCATAATTTACAACTTGCGGTAGCAGGCTTATATCAATTCCCCTAGCAGCTATATCAGTCGCCACTAAAACTTGTGTCTTTTCTGCTTTAAAATTTTCAAGAGCTTTGGTTCTTGCTGCTTGAGACTTATTACCATGAAAAGCATCGGCTTTGATATCGTGCTTATTTAAGACTTTAGTTAATTTATCTGCGCCTCTTTTAGTTCGAGTGAAAACCAAGACTTGATACCAATTTTCTTCTTTAATTGAATGCCCTAACAAAGCTGCTTTTCTTTCTTTATCGACAGGATAAACACATTGAGTGACTTTATCAGCAACTGCATTTCTCTCTGCTATTTGAACTTCTTTGGGGTTTTGAAGAAGACTGCTAGCTAATGATTTTATTTCTTTGGGAAAAGTAGCTGAAAATAAGAGCGTTTGTTTTTCTTTGGGAAGGTGATTAATTATTTTTTCTATATCTTTAATAAAACCCATATCAAGCATACGATCGGCTTCATCTAAAACAAAGGTCTCAACATTTTTTAAATTGATTGTTTGCTGCTGAAGATGGTCTAAAAGTCTCCCGGGTGTTGCAACCACAATATCAATACCTCTTCTCAGTTTTGATTTTTGAACATTAATGTTGGCTCCGCCAAATATAGTTTCAGTTTTAAAATGTAAATTAACACCATAATCCTTTACATTCTCCGCTACCTGAACAGCGAGCTCTCTTGTTGGGGTTAATATCAGCGTTTTTATTTTTCTCCTTTCACCTGTTACTTTAGAAGCGTTCATTTTATCTAGAATTGGAAGAGAAAATGCTGCTGTTTTACCGGTACCTGTTTGGGCACCGGCTAACAAATCATGCCCTGCCAATATCAAAGGTATAGCTTTTTTTTGAATTGGTGATGCTTCGTCATAACCTTTTTCTTCGATTGATTTTAATATCTCAGAAGATAATTTAAGTTCTTTAAATGACATTTAATTTTATATTGAGAGGTAATAGATTAAAGGATGAGTAATTTGAATGGCAGTGTAAATGAAATAAAACTTTAAAACTTATTTTTTTATTTTTGGAGTTTTATTCAAAACAAAAAAAGGAAGCCTAAGCTTCCTTTTTTTAAAACAAAGATCTAACTAGCTTTGTCTATTGCTTGGGATATATCAGCAATAATATCGTCAATATGCTCGATGCCTATCGATAGCCTAACGTAACCAGGAGTAACTCCAGCAGAAAGTTGCTCTTCAGAAGATAATTGACTGTGTGTGGTAGTTGCTGGATGAATTGCCAAAGACCTAGCATCTCCAATGTTAGCCACATGATATAGCAGCTCTAAAGAATCAATGAATTTACTGCCGGCTTCTTTGCCTCCTGGTAATTCAAATCCAATTAAAGCGCCATATCCACCGGACATGTATTTATCTGCTTTTTCTTTTTGAGCTCCTTCTGTAAGACTTGGGTAAGTAACAGATTGAACTTTATCATTGCTAGCTAAGAACTCAGCTACAGCTTGAGCGTTTTTGGCATGTTCACGCATTCTTAGAGGCAGCGTTTCCATCCCTTGAATAAACATCCATGCGCTTTGAGGACTCATTGCACCTCCTAAATCTCTTAAGATTGTTGTTCTAAGCTTCATGATATAAGCAATTGGGCCCATGTTAGGAGTAATTGCTTCATCCCAGATAATACCGTTGTAACATGGGTCAGGGGTATTCAATCCAGGTTGACGATCAGCTCCAGCAGCGCCCCAATCAAAATTCCCACCATCTATGATGGCTCCACCTATAGTTGTTCCATGTCCACCAATGTATTTAGTGGTTGAGTAGGTGCAAATAGCTGCACCATGCTCAAAAGGCTTACACAAAAGAGGTGCTGCAGTATTATCCATAATTAATGGAATACCATGCTTTCTTCCTATTTCAGCTACTTCGCCAATTGGAAATACCTCTAACTTTGGGTTTGGAAGAGTTTCTCCGAAATAAGCCCTAGTTTTGTCATCAGTTGCTTTTTCAAAGTTAGCTGGATCAGAAGGATCTACGAATCTAACTTCAATGCCCATTTCATGAAGATTATTTTTAAATTGATTATAAGTTCCTCCATATAAGTGAGAAGAAGAGACAATATTATCTCCGTTTCTAGCTAAATTTTGTATTGAATAAGCAGAAGCAGTCTGTCCAGAAGATACTGCTAAACCAGCAACACCGCCAGTTAATGCAGCTAATCTTGTTTCAAATACTGCCGTCGTAGGATTCATTATTCTTGTATAAATATTTCCTAACTCTGCAAGAGAAAATAAAGATGCAGCATGAGCTGTATCATTAAATTGGTAACTAGTAGTTTGGTGAATCGGCACAGCTACTGAGCCAGTAGTTTCGTCTGCCCTCCAGCCAGTATGTAAGGCAATTGTTTCTAAATTTTTTCCTTCGTAAGACATTGTCTCTCCTTTTATATTAATTAAAAATAGTAAAAAAAAACCTGTTAGCTTTCGCTAAACAGGTCATAATTTGTCTTGTTTAGCAGAGTTTATATAGCGTTTGCAAGTTAGGTTAAATCAACGCTTGTTGATGACATATAAACAAAATAATTTACTATTAGCAAGATATTTATGAAAACTTATAAAAATATAAAAACTATAATTAAAGAAAATTCTTTGATTATTTATCTATCCAGGCCCGATAAAATGAATACATTCACAAAAAGGATGCAGGAAGAAATAGTGCACGCCCTTGATGAAAGTGAAAATAATGACGAAATTAGATCAATTATATTTACTGGAGACGGAAAGGCATTCTGTGCTGGAGCAGATTTATCTTCCGGTGGTGATACTTTCGACTCCTCTGATAGGGCTGATAAGAAGAGTGATGTGGTTAGAGATTCAGGCGGTCTTCTGACTTTAAGATTATTTAAATCTACTAAACCTTTAATTGCTGCAATAAATGGAGTTGCTGTTGGTATCGGTGCAACAATGCTTCTTCCGATGGATGCACGTATATGTTCAAATAAGGCAAGGTTTGGATTTGTTTTTGCCAAACGTGGAATTGTTCCTGAGGCAGCATCCAGCTGGTTTTTACCTAGACTTATAGGGATAGAGAGTGCGCTTAAATTGTGTTATTCAGGTAAGGTAATTGACGCTGCAGAAGCTAAGGAATATAAATTAGTTTCTGAAGTAGTAAACGAAGAAGACTTAATTGATAAAGCTCTAAAAATAGCAAGAGACTTCACTGCTGAAAGTTCTCAAATTTCAGTAGCTTTAACTAGGCAATTAATGTGGAGAATGCTTGGCGCCGATGATCCGATGGAGGCTCATAAAGTAGATTCTAGAGCTGTTAATGAGTTAGGTAGATCAGGTGAAGCTGAAGAAGGTGTAATGTCATTTCTTGAAAAAAGAAAGCCAGAATTCCCAGGAAAAGTTTCTAAAGATATGCCTAGTTTTTATCCTTGGTGGACAGAAAAGGAATTTGAATAAATATGTCTTGGAAAAAAGAAGTAAATGAAATAGGAATTCGTAAGAAAGCTGCCAAAGCTCAAGGCGGAGAAAAAGCCATTGAGGTTCATCATCAAAAAGGAAGGTTAACTCTAAGAGAAAGAATTGAACTTTTAATTGATAAAAATACTTTTGATGAATTAGGCGAATTAGCCGGAGGAGTTGAAAAAGACAAAGACGGAAATTTTGAAACTATGACTCCTGCAAATTTTATTTTGGGGTTTGGAAAAGTTAATAATAGACAAGTAATTATCGGTGGAGAGGACTTTACAGTAAAAGGCGGGTCTCCAAATTCTGCAGGTCTCAGAAAAAGTGTTTATACAGAAGACTTGGCTATTCAATATAAAGTTCCTCTAGTTAGGCTTCATGAAGGAGGTGGTGGATCAGTTGCAGGTCCAAAGCAATCATCTGATGCAGATCCTGTTTTTTCTAAATCTAGGTTTAAATCAGTAGCGGATTCCTTGAGAACTGTGCCTGTAGCAAGTGCGGCTTTAGGTCCTGTAGCAGGTCTTCCAGCATCCAGGTTTGTCGCATCGCATTTTAGAGTCATGACTAAATCTACTTCTCAAATTTTAGTTGCTGGTCCAGCGGTAGTTTCAAGAGCATTTGGAAAAAACTTTACCAAAGAGGAGTTGGGAGGTTCTGAAATCCATAAATCAAATGGCGTAACAGACAATGTAGCTGAAAATGAAGAAGATGCACTAAATCAAATTAAAACTTTTCTCTCTTTTTTCCCTCAAAATATTTACGAATTAGCACCTCATCAAAAAACTAATGATCCAGTGGAAAGAATTTCCAAATCACTCTTAGAAATAATTCCTAAGGAACGAAATAAAAGTTATGAAATGAGAGAAATTCTTAAAGCAGTTTTTGATAAGAATAGTTTTTTTGAAATGACTAACTTTTATGGAAGAGGAATTATTACTGGCTTTGCAAGATTAAATGGTTATTCTTTTGGTGTATTTGCAAATGATAGTAACTTTTATGCAGGGTCTATGACTGCAGATAACGCAAAAAAAACTTCAAGATTTGTTAAATTGTGTGAAACTTTTCATATACCAATTATTACATTTGTTGATGAGCCAGGATTTTTGATTGGGCCTGAGGCTGAAAAGCAGGCCACTATTTTATATGGCACGGAAGCTGTTTTATCTGTTTCCGAAACAACAGTACCTTGGGCAACAGTTCTCGTAAGAAAAGCATTTGGAGTAGCAGCAGCTGCTCATTTTGCTCCTAATCCGTATGTATTATCTTGGCCATCATCAGAATCTGGAGCATTACCCTTAGAAGGAGGAGTTGCCATAGCATTTGCAAAAGAAATAGCCAATGCTAAAAATCCTGAAGAAAAAAGAAAAGAAATTGAAAATGAATTAGCTAAAAAACAAAATCCATTTTCCAGAGCAGAATCTTTTTCTGTTCATGAAATTATTGACCCAAGCGAAACAAGACAGTATCTTTGCAAGTGGATTGAAAGAGTACAGCCTCAATTAAAGGCAAGATTAATTAATTAAAAGGAAAAAATATGAAAAATTATGAAAAGTTTTATATCAATGGTGAATGGGTAGATCCAATAAATGAATTAAAAACTATGGATGTAATTAATCCTGCAACAGAAGAAGTTATGGGAACTATTGCTCTAGGAGATAAAGATGATGTTGATGCTGCTGTTAAAGCAGCTCAAGAGGCTTTTATTACTTTTAGCCAAACAACTGTAGAAGAAAGAGTTGCCTTGCTTCAAAAAATTGTAGAAATTTATATGACTCGTTCTCCTGAAATTGCGGAAATAATATCTTTAGAAAACGGAGCTCCAATAACATTAGCAAAAAATGCACAAGCAGCTTCAGGAATTGGACATTTTGCAACTGCACTTTCTACTCTTCAAAACTATCAATTTGAAGAAATAAGAGGAGAAACGTTAATTAGAAAAGAGCCAATTGGTGTTGTTGGGATGATAACGCCGTGGAATTGGCCGATAAATCAAATCACTTGTAAAGTTGGTCCGGCAATAGCTGCTGGTTGCACTATGGTGTTAAAACCAACTGAAATTGCTCCTATGAATGCTATTTTATTAGCTGAAGTTTTGCACGAAGCTGGTGTTCCTAAAGGAGTATTTAATTTAGTAAATGGTGATGGTCCAACAGTCGGAGAAGCCATGTCTTCTCATGATGGAATTGATATGATGTCTTTTACTGGCTCAACAAGAGCAGGAATAGCTGTTGCAAAAGGATCTGCTGATACGGTTAAAAGAGTTCATCAAGAATTGGGCGGTAAATCAGCAAATATAATTTTAGACGATGCTGATTTTTCAAAAGCTGTAGCCAGAGGCACAAAACATATGTTCAATAATACTGGTCAATCATGTAATGCGCCGTCAAGAATGTTAGTTCCAGAATCAAGACAAGATGAAGCTAAAGAAGCAGCTAAAAAAGTTGCTGATGAATTGATTGTTGGTGATCCATCATCTGAAGAAACTGTTATGGGTCCTGTTGTAAGTGATTTACAGTTCAATAAAATTCAGGGATTAATTGAAAAAGGAATAGAAGAAGGAGCAGAGGTAGTTGTTGGTGGATTAGGAAAACCAGAGGGTTTAAACCAAGGATATTTTGTTAAACCGACTGTATTTGCAAATGTTTCCAATGATATGACTATCGCTAAAGAAGAAATATTTGGCCCCGTCCTTTGTATACTTCCATATAAAGATGAAGACGATGCTGTTCAAATAGCTAACGATACACCTTATGGGTTGTCAGGTTATGTCTCCTCAGAAGATCCTGAGCATGCTCTTAGTGTTGCCAGAAGAATAAGAAGTGGAAACATTCATATTAATAATGCACCTACTGGAATTAATGATCCTTTTGGAGGCTTTAAACAATCAGGAAATGGTCGAGAATGGGGAGTATTTGGCTTTGAAGAGTTCTTAGAGATTAAAGCTGTAATGGGATATAAGCCTGACGAAATAGATTAAAGTTATTTAATTGTTATTTCGTTGGAACCTTTTGAAAGGCTTATTATATCTTCATCTTGTGCAAGTAAAAAATCATAGGTAGTATCAGAAAATAAATCATTAATATATCTATTGCCTATTGGATTTTTAGGCGGAACAAGATGATTGATTATTAATAAATCTAAGTCTTTATCAGAAAGATTTTCTTTAATATCTTTGACATCAGCGTGATAATCAAGAATATCGTGAAAAGCAATTTCCAGTCTACTTTGCATTTCACTAGCTGCCTTTTCGAGTAACAAAACATGCTCCTTGATCATTCCATCATGGATCAAAATATTAGATCCATCTACTAATGAAAAAACATTTTCACTAATTTCTGTATCTCCAGAAACTATGATTAATTTATCACCAAATGAAATTCTAAAGCCGATAGCTTCTTTAACTGGAAAATGGTCAACTAAAAAAGACTCAACTGTGATATTTTCATCAACGTAAATAGTTTGAGGATTATTAGATGGCTGATGAACATTTGGAATCATAAGTCTACCTTCCCTGTTAACAAAATCTTCTCCGTGGTGATCCACGCGATAATTTTCATCATTTTGGTACGCAAGATTGAGTCCATTTACCACATTGAGTATTTCTGAGCTTCCATAAACATTCAATGGCTCTCGGCTCCCTGCAACCCATCTCATAAAGTTCAATTCATCTAAATCAGCCATATGGTCTGAGTGAGCGTGAGTAAGAAAGACTGCTTTAATTAAGGAGGGAGGAAATGCAGAAGAAAGTTTACGCGAACTATCTTGGCCAGCATCTATTATGTATATATCGGTGCCTATTATAAATGCAATGCATTGAGCACCCTCTGCATCTCTAGATAGAGGCGAGCCAGATCCACAAAAAAAGATATCTAATCTATTTTCATCAGCATTTTTAAAGAAGTCATTTGCAGCTTCTAGATTACCTTTAAAAATTCTTTCTACCATGGCATTTTGGAAAGAATTATTACCAAATAAAATATAAATCGAAATCACTAAAAGTAATAAAAAGGTCAGAATATATAAAAATTTTTTCATGATTTGTATTTGGGTTTATCTTTAATCAATTATACTTATTCTTAGAATTTTTTTCTTTTACAAAAATATGTCTTAATTTATGAAATATTTTAAATTTTTAATATTTATAATTCTTATATTTACTAACTTTATCAATGCATCCGCATTAATTGGCCCTAATGATGAAATCAAAATTAAAAAAATTGAAATTTATCTTAATCAAAATTATGCAAATACGGATACTACTACTTATCCTCTTACTAAAGGAATGCTAAACAACACCCTTTCAAACAAAAGTTATGATGTAGATCATATTTTGTATCGTCAGAAAGTAAATTCAGTTTTTGAAAATGAAACAAAGCGTCATGAAATAAAACTCAATGTTTTTAGTGAAATCTTGCCTGTTAGAAATATCGATGATGCATGGAATGGAAAAAATTCATTGTCTTATCAAATTTCATATCAAGGGAATAATTTAACATATCAATTTAAAATTTCATCTTATGAAAATAGAGTTAATAAAACTGATTATCATTTTGATGAAAGCTATATCGCTTATACTAACTGGAATTTAGTTTTTGGTTTTGGATCCCTTAATCGTTGGTGGGGACCGACTCATAATAATAATTTAATTTTATCCAACTTTGCCCGACCTTCGCCGGGGGTATTTGTTCAATCTCTTTCTGGTTTTGAGTTTGACGGCCTTCTTTCGTTCATCGGAAAAACTAATTTTTCTCTTTTTGTTAATCGTCTTGAATCAAATAGAGCTGTTCCTAATCCATATTTGATCGGTTCAAGAATGACCTTCATTCCTTTTAACAATCTTCAGATTGGATTTACAAGAACTATGATGATTGGTGGAGAAAATAGAAAAGAAAATGGCGATATTCTAATTAAGGCTTTTTTTGGAGCATTAGAAGGAGCTGATAATATAGTTGGTTCAAACGAAAGAACTGATTTAAATTCCTTTGAACATGACCCTTCTAATCAAATTGCTGCAATTGATGTAAAGTATGATTTTTTATTTAAAAATAATTTAATTTCTTTTTATGTTCAGCAAGGCGCAGACGATGGAGGTCCTGAATGGCATCAACCTCTTTCACATCATACTCATACAATCGGAACAGAAATTAAATTTGAGTCTGATAAAGGCTTGCTTAATTCGTTCATTTTTGAAATTTCAAAAACAGATGCAGTATGGCATTCAGTTGCAGGACAAAGATACAACGTTACTTATGAACATGGTGTTTACCAGAATGGTCATCGGTACAAAGGACTTCCAATAGCAGCTTTCATCGATAATGATTCAATTTATAGTCAATTTTCTTTCATAAAAGAAATTAATGTAAAAGACTCATTCAAAATAGATCTTTTTTATGCAGATTTAAATAAAGATGGATCTGGACAAAGTGTATGGGGTAATTCAGCCAATGTGATTAAGGGATTAAAGACAAAGATTAATAAGACGATAAACAAAGATTTAAGTATTGAAATTAACTTGCTCTTAACAGATAGAAAATTAGAGTTTAATAATAATCTTATTGATAAAAATGTGTTCGGAGCTTCTTTGATTTATAAGCTTTAATAAAATTTTTTTATTCTACTTTTCCCAAATAGCAAAACATTGACGGTATCAACAATAAAGCTATCATTGCTGAACCAAGAACACCAAAACACATTGCCCAAGCTAAAGTCTCAAAAAATATATCAAATAATAAAGGAAATAATCCACCCACTGTAGTTATGGAAGTCGTTAGAATATGTCTAGTAGATCTAACAGTTGTCCCGATTAGCTTTTCTTTGCTTATTTTCCCGTCTCCTGCTTCTTCATTAAGATGAGAAAGCACTACAATTGAATCATTAATTGCAAGACCAGCAAGTCCAACAATTCCAACCAATCCAATGAATCCAAAGTTTTGGAAACCTACAAGCATTCCAAGAAATCCAAGACCAACACATAAAACACCAACCAAGAGAATTATTCCTGCTTGAGCAAAACTGTTTAAAATCATCACTAAAGTTATGACAATCAATCCTAAAAATAGGAAAAAAGTACTAAATAATTGACCGAAAGATTCAGCTCTCTCTTCTGCATCACCAAATTGAGCTAAGCTATAGCCAACAGGTAAGGACTCTTCAAATTCTTTAAGTTCTTCGTCGACATCATTTAAAACAGAAGAAGCTAGTCTTCCCGGGTATACAGCTGCTTTAACTGAATTGTTTCGACTACCTTGATATCTATTTATTTGATTGACTTCACTGGTATAAGAAACATCTGAAAAACTTTCAACGTAATCAAAACCATTTTCTCTAGGAATGGCCAATAATGAGGTTTGATTTATTTCAGAGGACTCTGTATTTATATTTTTAATTCTTATAGGTATTTCTTTATTACCATCTAACATAGAGCCCACATACAAACCTCTGGTAGATGAAGAAATTTGACTTAAAACCTCCTTAGACGATATGTTGGAAAAAGCAAGATCAACTTCATCTAGGTTAATTTCTAATCCTGTGATGCTAGCTGATTGCTCTGCTAAAACATCGCTAACTTGTGGTGATTTTGAAATTATAGTTTTTAACTCTTCTCCTAAATTTCTTAAAATTTCGACATCATCGCCAAATATTCCAATATTCACTGGAAATTCTACGGGAGGGCCATTGGTAAACTTGCTTATTCTTATCCTTACGTCTGCATGATCACTTTCTAATTTTTTAGCTAGGCTCTCCAAATTTTTATCCATTTCTGAATAAGAATTTGTAAAGTAAACGCCGGTAGCTAAATTATCAGATCCTTCCCCAGAAGAACCGCCAATAACGTTATATAAAATCCTAGGAAGACGTCTCCCAATCCACCACATATCGCTCTCTATATAATCTTCTAAAAGAACTTGTTCTCGAATACTAGCAATTCTTTCTTGAGTAGAAAAAATAGAAGAATTTGAATCTAGCTCAACTTCTACTTTAAACATATTCTTACCCTGATTAGGGAAAAAATCTGTATCTAAGAATCCAAATGATAAAAACCCAGTAATCGGAAGAATTAAAGAAATAATCAAAGCTCTTTTGGGCTTTGTCAAAGCCCAGTTTAAAAAAGTTTTATACTTATTGAGAATATTAATATTTATGTATCCTTCATTTTTAGATTTTTTTAAATTTAAAAAATTAGATTCGTCTATAGTTTTTAATAAAACTGGAACTACAGTTAAAGCTAAAAATAATGAAGATGAAACAGCTAAAATAATAGTTATTGCCATATCTCCTACAAATTCAGGACTAGCCCCTTTCCCAACTGCCATAGGCATAAATGCTAAACCAGTGGTAACAGTAGCTGCTAGCAAAGGAAAAGATAAATGCTTTATAGAGCTATATATAGCTTCTCTATTTAATAAATTTAATGATTTACGGTACCTAAAATCTTCAACAACTATTATTGAATTATCTATTAATAATCCCAAAGAAAGAATTATTCCCGTTACTGATGTTTGATGAAGTGGAACGCCAAGAACCGTACATCCTATCAATACTAAAAGGATAGTTAAAGGCACTACTGCGCTCACTATAATTGCAGAACGAGGGCCAAGCATTAAATAACTAAGAAATAAAACTACAAAAGTAGCTATTAAAATACTTTGTAATAGAAAAGAAAATTTAGATTTTACAAAATCAGCTTCATTAAAAACCACTTCTAAGGATATTTCTTCAGGCAAATCTTTTTTGAATTTATCTGCTACGCTTAATACAGCATCAGCATAAAGGTCGGTCCTTTGAGAAAACTTACCTCTTACCTCAACGAAAACTGATGGTTTTCCATTAAAGGTTACGAATTCTATTGGCGGATCAACAGGTAATTTATTAACTATCGCAACATCTTCAAGTCTTAAAGTTTGATAATCTCCTATTACTTTAAGAGGAAGTTTTTTTAGATCATTAATTACAGATACATTATCTTGAGCCTTTATTCTGAATTCTGAGTCCTTTCCAACAATGTTTCCAATAGCCTGCTTGCTATCGTATTGTCGTATAGCAACAGCTAATGATTCTAAATTCATCCCCGTATCAGCAAGAAGATCTAAATCTGCTCCTATATATATCTCTTCTTTAGAATCTCCATAAATTATAGATTTTTCTGAATTGACTATATTAGAAAGTTTTCTTTTAAATTGACTAGCAAGTCTAGATAAAATTATCATTTGTGGTTCGCTTTCACCCAGCCACTGAAATGCAAATAAGACTGTTGTTGGAGGTCCACTTGTATTAAGACTGGTAGTTGTTCCAGGAGGTAATAACTCATTAGTTTCGGTTATTTTATCCTCTACTTTTGCCCAAACTTCATCGGTTTGATTGCTTGAAACAGAAGCCTTAAACTCGATACCAACTCTTCCAACTCCTGAAAGAGATTTAGAATCCAAAGTTTTAATTTCATCAAGCTCTCTTAATGCAGTTTCTAATACATCAGAAATTTGAGTTTCTACTCTTTCGGGAGTGGCTCCGGGAAGAACAGCAGTAACATCTCCCCATCGTTCAGCTAATTGAGGATTTTCTTGACGAGGCAAAGCATCATACGAAAGCAATCCACCAATAAAGATGAATAGTATTGCTAAGATAAATATCCTAGGTCTATCTAGATAAAGATCTACAATTTTTTTCATTAATTAGCTTTAAGCGATTGTCCTTCTGCTACTTTTGCAGAACCGCCAATAATAACTAAATCCCCAGTTTTTAAGGTGCCAGATACATAAGCCATATTGTTTTCAATATGAATTAATTCAACGTAGTCTTTTTTAGCTTCATTTTCATCGGTTATGGTAAAAACATTCCATAAACCTTGTTCAGCTTGAGATAAAGAATTTAATGGAATCCAAGCTCCTTTTCTTGATTCCTTAGTATTTAGCATCAGTCTTGCAGTAGCTCCAGGATTAAAAAAATTATTAAATTCAAATAAACCTAATTTATTATTTGAGCCGCGTTCAGACATCGGCGCTAAACGCGTTAATTTTGCTTCAAACTCTTCATCGTCAATTAGAAATTTATAAGTCTGTCCAATATTAACAATTCCAATAAGAGATTTTGGTAAAGAGACCTTTGCTTCTACATGCTCTGAATCAAGAATTTCAACTATTGGGATACTTGCATTAATAATTGATCCTTCATCTAAAAATCTATTTTGTATAATTCCATCGTAAGGTGCCAATATTTTTGTTTGTTTAAATTTTATTAGTGATCGATCGTACTGTGCTTGCGAGACTAAAAAATTTGACTCTGCTCTTTCTAGCTCCTGATCTGAAACAAAATTGTCAGCATTTAAGGATTTAGATCTATCAAATACCTTTTTAAACATTGAAAGTTTTGCTTTAGCTTCATTGTATAAAGCTAACGCCTCTGAATCTTCTAACTCAGCAATAAGATCACCTTTAATAACTTTATCGCCAATATCAACATGAACTTTTTTAATTTTTCCAGAAACTTCAAATCCAAGAATAGATTGTCTTTTTGGAGTAATTTTTCCTGGTAATAATTTATTTACCGAATATTCATTTATTATTTTAACTTCATGTAAATTTACTGATTTCTCAGCCACTAAACTTAAAGATAGAAATAAACTAAAAATTAATACTACTTTCATTACTTATCTCCTCACAGACATATTTTTTTTAAATTTGATATAAAATGAAATTATAAATGTTTACACTGATAACATTATAGATTAAAGTTAACAGTGTCAACATATAAGTTTTGTATCTATTAATGAAATATCATCACGGCAATCTTAAAGAAAAACTAATTATATCTGCATATCAATGGATTGCAGATAATGGAACTGATGGTTTTAGTTTAAGAAAAATTGCCAAATTATCAAAAGTATCTCCAACAGCTCCATATAGACATTTTTCTTCTAAAGAACATCTTTTAGCTGCTGTAACTCAACTAGGCTTCGAAAATTTTTTAAACAGAATCTCTTCAGGAAAGAGGAAAAATAATTCCATTGAAGATATTGTAGACATTGCTATTAGATATATTGATTTTGGCACGGAAAATAAAAATATTATCAGTTTAATGTTTGACTACCCTATTCCTAAAAGTGATTACCCAGAATTACTTCTAGCTGCCAATGCAGCTTTTAGTTTTCTAGAAAATGAAATTGAGTTTTTGTATAAAGGAGATGAGACTAAAAATAGACTAAATAGTATATCTATTCATTCTTACACTCATGGGTTATTGAATATGATTCAAATGAAACAAAGAATTGATACAGGTAGAGAAAACTCAAACAGAAAATTAGCTCAATCCTCAAACTTCTATAATGCTTCTTTAATGTTAAAACCTAACTTAAAATTATTATTGTCTAATTTTATAAAAAGTCTTGAGTTTTAAGCTGGCGGAGAGGGAGGGATTCGAACCCTCGATGCAGGATTACCACATACTCCCTTAGCAGGGGAGCGCTTTCAACCACTCAGCCACCTCTCCGAATCATGGATTGTAAATTTTTTAAGCAGATTGTCTAATGATATCTGCTGCTTTTTCTGCAATCATGATGGAGGGTGCGTTAGTATTTCCTCCGATTAAGGTTGGCATAATTGACGCATCAACAACTCTTAAATTATCCACGCCTTTTACTTTTAGATTATCATCAACAACAGCCAAGTCATCATTACCCATTTTACAAGTTCCAACAGGATGATATAAAGTTTCGCCAGTATCGCGAACCCATTGATCCACTTCATCATCATTATCGACATTTAAATCTGGACTTGGTTTAGATTGTGCGCCTCTATATTCGTCAAACGCTGACTGCATAAATACTCTTCTTGATTCTCTAAAAGCATTTCTTGTATCAATAACATCCTGTTCTTCAGACAGATAATTTGGATACATTAAAGGAGGCTCGCTAGGATCTGAACTTTTAAGCTCTAAGTGCCCTCTACTCTGAGGCCTCAAAATACAAATAACTGCACTAAATCCATGATTTGAATCAATTCCTTCTCTTCCATGAAGATCAGGAGAATGAAAAGAAGCATAGTGAATTTGCGTATCAGGAATATCTTTTTCAGGACTAGACTTAATAAACGCTCCCGCACTAGTAGGCGGAAATGCTGCATCTCCTGTTCCTAATAACAAATACTTTAATCCTGAAAGTTGAGTTTTTAAAAAGCTAGCTGATCTGTGAAGAGTGACGGGTTGTGTGCAATTAAAAGAATTTACAACGGCATAATGATCCTGAAGATTTTTTCCTACTCCTTTCAACTCATGTACTGTACTTATGCCATGCTTAGCTAATTCAGACGAGTCTCCAATCCCGCTGTTCATTAAGATTTGTGGAGAATTTATTGCCCCTGCAGATAAAATTACTTCTTTATTAGCTTTTACTTGAGTAATTTTTCCTTTTTGTAGATATTCAACTCCAATAGCTTTTTTACCTTCAAACAAGACTTTGTTTACTTGGACATTAGTTTCAGTACTTAAATTTTTTCTTTTTAATGCTGGGTGTAAATAAGCTCTTGCAGAACTCCATCTTCTGGGCCCTAATTTTGTATCTGACATAGTGTGCTCATATCTAGAAAAACCTTCTTGTTTTTCTCCATTAAAATCATTGGTGAAAGGAAATCCTGCTTGCTGACCTGCTTCTACAAAAACATCTAGTAACTCATCATCAGTTCTTTCAGACTTTTTCACATGAAGAGGACCTTCGAAGCCATGAAAATCTTTATCGCCTTCGCCATTAAAAGATTCAGCTTTTTTAAAATATGGCAAAACATTTTCATAAGACCAACCTTCATTTCCCATTTGTCGCCACAGATCATAGTCGTGAGCATGTCCTCTAATATAAACCATTGCATTAATTGATGATGAGCCCCCCCATCCTCTTCCTCTTGGCCAGTAAAGTTTTCTGTTATTAGTTGTAGATTCAGGTTCCGTTTCAAAACCATAATTTACGTCATTCTTAGTTGGTACAATCTGGGAGTAACCTGACGGCATATGAATAAAAAAGTTTTTATCTTTGCCTCCAGCTTCCAAAACCAAAACTGAATTATCTCCGTCTTGAGACAGCCTGTTTGCCATAACACATCCAGCGCTTCCTGCACCAACAATAATGTAATCAAAATTTCTCTCCATTATCTTCTCCTGTATTTTTTAAATCTTATTCCCAAATAGTTACAAAGTCTTCTTTATTTAATTTAGGAATCTTTTTCTCTTTTCCGTCTTTAGTGCCTATATAAAGATACCCTATAACAATTTCATTCTCATCAAGATTAAGGGCTTTAGAAATTATTTTATTAAAAGAAAACTTGCCCGTTCTCCAGATTCCTCCAAAACCCATATCATGAAAAGCAAGCAACATATTTTGTCCTGCTGCTGCAGTAGATAATTGTTGTTCAATTTTTGGAACTTTGGGATGATCTTTAGTATTTGAGATAAGAACGATTATAAGCGGAGCTCTATATGGAGCAGTTTTATACTTTTGCATAATCTCTTTTGGAGTATCAGAGTTTAACTCTTGTGCAGTTTCCATAAAGATTTTTGACAATTTATCTAATCCTTTTCCGCTAATTTGAATAAATTTCCATGGCCTTATCCATGCATGATCTGGAGCTCTCAAGGCACACTGATAGGCAATATCTAGTTGCTCTTTAGTAGGAATAGGATCAGTTAGCCTTGGCGTTGAATTTCTTGTTAGTAAAGCATCAATTGTTTTCATGCTAGCTAAGTTCAAATTCATCGTGAAGAGCTTTAACAGCCTCCTCGGCGTTGTCTCTAGAAACGACAACAGAGATTTTTATTTCTGATGTAGAAATCATGTCTATATTTATATTTCTATTTGCGAGAGCGGAAAACATTTTTGCTGCAACTCCAGCATGAGATTTCATTCCAACTCCTACAACGGAAACTTTGCTTATTTCTTTTGCAAGTTCTACTTTTCCACCGCCAAGTTCATCAGATAAATTATTCAAAATTTCAGCAGCACTATCTGCGTTCTCGTCTTTAACTGTAAAAGTAAAATCAGTAGTATTATCTTCTGCAACATTTTGAACAATAACATCTACTTCAATTCCTTTCTCACTGATAGGAGATAGAATCTTAGCCGCGATTCCAGGCAAGTCTGGAACTTTTCTGATAATTAATTTGGAATCATTTTTACTATGTGTGACTCCCGAGATAACCGCATTTTCTAAATTTTCATCTTCTTTATCTATCAAAGTGCCTCCTCCTTGTTTAAAACTCGATAATACTCTTATTGGCATATTAAATTTACTAGCAAATTCTACCGATCTTATCTGAAGAACTTTAGCACCTAAACTTGAAAGCTCTAACATTTCTTCAAAACATAATTTATCGATTCTTTTTGCTTTGTCATAAACTCTAGGATCAGTGGTATATACTCCATCTACATCCGTATAAATACGACATTCTAAAGCTTTCAAAGCAACAGCTAATGCAACAGCAGAAGTATCCGATCCGCCTCTTCCAAGAGTTGTTATATCTCCTGAATTATTAATTCCTTGAAAGCCAGTTATAACCGGAACTACTTCTTTTTTTAAATCTTTATTTAAGAAACTTGTATCAATAGAGTTAATCCTTGCTTTGCCATGAATTTTATCTGTTTTTAACCCCAGCTGAAAAGCCGTATATGACTTCGATAAATGATTTTTAGCCTTTAGGGCCATTGCCAATAATGCTACAGAAACTTGCTCTCCAGAGGATATCAATGCGTCATATTCTCTAGGATCTGGATTATCTTGAATTTCTTTAGCTAAATCTATTAATCGCTGAGTTTCTCCAGCCATAGCTGAAACAACAGTAACTACTTGAAAACCTTCACTTATTGTTTGATCAATTATTTTAGCAGCTTCTTGAATTCTTTCTGGGTTTGCCAAAGAAGTGCCGCCGAATTTTAAAACCACTAAATTAGGATTCATAATATATCAATTATTAAAAAAATTTCTTACTGCCTGAAGAGCTTCATCAATCTTTTCAATATTATCTCCGCCTGCTTGGATAAAATCTGCTCGTCCTCCACCCTTGGCGCCAACGATTTGAAAACAAGATTCTAACAAATTTCTTGCGTCTAAAGTATCAGAGATGTCACTTGATATAGAAATTGATATCATTACTTTTCCATTAAAATCTCCAGCAAGAACAACAACTGCTTTATCAATAGATCCCTTAAGAGAATCTATAGAGCCTCTTAAAGAAGAGAGATTTGTATTATCTATTCTATAGATTAATAAATTTAGATCATTTACAACTTCAAATTTATTTTTTAAATCATGCATTAATTTTTCATTATTTTTTTGCTCAATACTTTTCAGCCTTTTTTGAATATCTTTTAATTTTTCATTAAATTTCTTTATAGCAATAGGAATATCATTAATTGATGTATTGAGCATTTTTGAAATCTCTTGAAGAGAGCCTTCTTCTTCTTTAATTAATTCTGCAGCTTTAGTTCCAGTGACTGCTTCAATTCTTCTTATACCTGATGAAATGCTTGATTCAGAAAGAACTTTAAATTTTTTAATTTCGCTTGTATTTTTGACATGGGTACCACCACATAGTTCAACAGAAAAATCGCCTCCAATCTTAAGCACTCTAACTCGCTCACCATATTTATCGCCAAAAAAGGCAAGCGCTCCTAATTCAATGGCTTCTTCATATGATTTTTCATAAATTTCCGTTTCTATATTCTCACTAATTAAATTATTAACTTGATTCTCTATTTCTTTTAACTCATTTTTTGATAAAGACTTATTATGAGAAAAATCAAATCTTAATTTCTCTTCATCTACTAATGAACCTTTTTGCTCAACATGAGTTCCTAATTTTTCTCTTAGGGAAGCATGCATTAAATGAGTGGCTGAATGGTTGGATACTATTTTGGCTCTCCTATATACATCTATTTCCAAGAGAACATTATCTAACTCAGAAAAAGAGCCCTCAGTAATTTCTATAAAATGAAGAAAATATTCACCTATTTTTTTAGTATCGACAATATTAGCTAGTCCTTGTGCTGATTTAATTTGACCAGAATCACCTACCTGTCCTCCTGATTCAGCATAGAAAGGAGTCTTATCAAAAATTAATATTCCTTTTCCGCTTGAAATTTCTTTTACTTGATCTCCGTCTTTATAGATAGCTTTTATCAACGAATCTGAAAACAACTCTTCGTATCCAATGAAATCTGTAGCTTTTTCAATATTTATCGATGAAGGAACAAGGGCATCAAAATTATTTGAATCTTTAGCTCTCTGTCTTTGTTCAGACATTAATTGATCATATTTTTCAACATCTACTATTAACTTTCTTTCTCTTGCTAAATCTAAAGTCATATCTAAAGGAAATCCATAAGTGTCGTAAAGCATGAATGCTAAATCACCAGATATTTTATCTCCCTTTATATTTTTTAATTCTTCTTCAAGAATACTCATGCCCTGTCTTAGCGTAACAATAAATTGTTTCTCTTCATCTATTAGAGAAGATTTTATTATTTCAGATTGATTGACTAATTCAGGATATGTAGCTTTTAAATTTTCTACCAAATCGTCTACATGAACAGAAAGAACTGCATCAGCATTTGAATTTAGTTTATAAGCATGTCTTAGCGCTCTTCTAATTATTCTTCTTAGGACATAGCTTCTTCCTTCATTTCCTATTGTTATGCCTTCCGCAAGTAAAAAACAGCTTGATCTTAAATGATCAGCTATTACCCTTAAAGATGGATCAGTGATATCGCTACAATTTAAATTTTTAGAAATTTTTTCTATCAATGGAGCAAATAAATCAGTCTTATAGTTATCATTCGTTCCTTGAAGAACAGCTGTTATTCTCTCTAGACCCATTCCGGTATCTACCGATGGTTTGGGTAAATTTTTAAGTTTGCCTTCTTTGTTTCTTTCATATTGCATAAAGACAAGGTTATAAATTTCTATATATCGATCACCTGACTCTTTTCCTTCTTCAGGAGGAACCCCTTCAAATTCTGATCCATGATCATAAAAAATTTCACTGCAAGGACCGCAGGGACCTGTATCGCCCATAGCCCAGAAATTATCCTCATCTAATCGTGAAATTCTCTCTTTTGGAATCCCTATTACATCAAGCCAAATTTTTTCAGATTCTTCATCATTAATATGAACAGTTACCCACAATTTTTCTTCTGCGATCCCATATTCTTTAGTTAATAATTCCCAAGCAAACTCTATAGCTTCTTGTTTAAAATAATCTCCAAAGCTAAAGTTCCCGAGCATTTCAAAAAAGGTATGATGCCTTAGTGTATATCCAACGTTTTCTAAGTCATTATGCTTGCCACCTGCTCTAATACATTTTTGAGAAGAAGTCGCTCTTAAAAAATTACTCTTTTCTGAACCTAAGAAAATATCTTTAAATTGGATCATGCCAGCATTTGTAAAAAGCAAGGTTGGATCATTTTCAGGAGCAAGATTAGAGCTAAGAACTTTGGAATGATTTTTTTTAGTAAAAAAATCAAGGAATCTTTGTCTTACCTCTTGAGAGTTCATCAATATTTTTATGCAAAGATTTCTTCTAAAAAATCCATAAAGATTTTCCAAGAACGTTTATCAGCGTTCTTTGAATAAACCGTTCCAAAATCAGGATCATTAGCTTGAGGATTAGTAAATGAGTGCATAGCATCACCAAAATTGTGAATCTGCCAATCAACTTTTTTTTCTGACATTTCTGATATGAATGAACTTATTTGATCTTCACCTACCATCGGGTCAAGGTGACCATGAAGAACAACTAATTTTGCTTTGATTTCTCTCGCGGAATCTTCTTCTGGTCCAGAAAGAAAACCATGAAAACTGACTGCGCCTTTAATATCAGCTCCTGCTCTAGCTAGATCCAAAGCAACCAAACCGCCGAAGCAGTAGCCCATAATCATAATATTATTTGGGTCTATATGTTGATTACTTTTAATCGCATCTAAAGCTGAAACTACTCTTTCAGTCAATTCTTCTCTATTGTCTAAAAGAGGCTGCATCATTGAAGCATTTTCTTCATTTGAAGAACCGATTTTTCCATCTCCATACATGTCTATAGCAAAAGCTGCATAGCCTAATTTTGATAATTGCTTAGCTTTTTGCTCTACAAAAGAATCTCTGCCTGACCAAGTATGAGCAATTAAAACACAGGGATATCTTTCTTCTCCAGGCAGGGCTAAAAATCCAATTAGATTTTTTTCGTTGGAGTTATATTTTATTAATTCAGTTTTCATTAGTTTTCTTCCTTTAAGGTTTTTTTAAATAAAATTGAGTTTTCTACATAATGCATAGCACTTGCTATAAGAATTGCTTTCATTTCAGGTCCTAATTCTTTTTTTATTTTTGCTGGCGAACCCATAACCAAAGAATTATCAGGAATTTCCATTCCTTCTGTTATTAAAGAATTTGCTCCTATAAGACAATTTTTACCAATTTTTGCTCCATTTAGCACAACACTATTTATTCCAATAAGAGAATTATCTCCAATTTCACATCCATGAAGCATTACCTTATGCCCTACTGTTACATTTTTACCAACTATTAAAGAAAATCCAGGGTCGGCATGAAGAACTGATAAGTCTTGAATATTAGAATTTTCTCCAATACGAATATCCTCTACATCACCTCTAATAACAGCTCCAAACCATATACTTGTATTTGTTCCAAGAAAAACTCTCCCAATAACTGAAGCAGAAGGAGCTACATAAAAATTATCTCCATCAGTTTTAACTTTGTTTCCATTTAGTTCATAAATCATAATCAAATTGTATATCTAATAATTCTAAAAAGTTAAGCGTAAAAGCTAAAGTTAATCCCCAAATTTTATGCGATTCATATGTAAAAACTGGCGTATCAAAACTTTCCCCTTTGTAATTAGTGATTTTAGATGAAATTTTAGGATTATTTTTAAAAAAAGAAACTGGAATAGTAAATATTTCTTCAACTTCTGCGGGATCAGGAGATAGAATTAAATCAGCTTTTATTTCAGCCACAAAGGGAGTAACACTCAAACCAAATCTTGATTCTAAAGTGTTTAATTCACCGATAATTTTAACATCTTGAGGGTTTAAATTAATTTCTTCTAACGATTCTCTAATTGCTGTATCTACAAGTGATTGATCATCATTCTCTTTTTTTCCACCTGGAAAAGCTACTTCTCCAGCATGGCTAGGAAGATTACGAGATCTTTCAGTCATCACTATATAAAGCTCATTGTTTTTTTCAAAACATGGAATAAGCACAGCAGCTTGAGGCCCCTCCTTTAAAGGACCTGAGGCTTTTATTTCTTTTATTCTTGATTTGATGATTGATAACATTTTTATTGGGGTGATAGTTCAATTATACTGCCCTTCCATCATTATTAATTGAGAAATATTGTGAAATTTTGTTCGAATTGTGGCTCTTCTAAAATATCTTTGAAAATTCCGGAAGGAGATAATAGAGAAAGGTATGTTTGCGATTCGTGCAATACAATTCATTATTCCAATCCAAATGTTGTTGTAGGAACTTTGCCTACTTTTGAAGATAAGATTCTTTTATGTAAAAGAGCGATTGAACCAAGAGTTGGCTTATGGACTCTTCCAGCTGGCTTTCTTGAAAATGGCGAATCACTTCTTGAGGGTGCATGGAGAGAGACAAAAGAGGAAACTCAAGCAGAAGTCGAAATGCATAATATCCTAGCCATATTTAATATTCCTCAAATAAATCAAATATACGTAATTTATAAAGCATCTATTTTAGAAAATTCTTATGGGCCAACATCAGAAAGCTTAGATGTAAAATTATTTTCTAAAGAAGATATCCCATGGGAAAAAATTGCCTTTCCTTTTGTTCCAAAAGCTATCAATCATTATTATGATAATTTTGAAAAGAAAGAAATACCTATGTGTATAGAAGATATAATTAGAAGACCTAATTGATCATCCTTCTTGCATTAATAAACATCTCCATCCAAGGGCTTAAAATAGACTCATTCTCATCAGTCCACGAAAGCTGAGCGTTTAAGAAAGCTCTTTCAGGATGAGGCATCAATATAGTAACTCTTCCGTCATCAGAGCATACAGAAGTAATGCCTTGCTCTGATCCATTAGGATTAGATGGATATTCTTCTGTTGGAGCTCCTGAATTATCTGCATACTGCAAAGGAATTTGATTATTTATAAATAATTTATCTATATCTGAATCATTTTTAAAAACCATTCTTCCCTCGCCATGCGCAACTGGAACAATTAGTTGAGAGTTTTCCATTCCTTGAAAAAATATTGACTTTGATGCATTTAGTTTTAGCTGAACCAGCCTTGCTTCAAATTGATTAGAAATATTTTTCTTTAGAGACGGCCAATTATTTGTTCCTGGAATTATGCTTTGCATTTCAGATAGAACCTGACATCCATTGCAAACTCCTAATGAAAAAGTATCTGAACGATTAAAGAATTTTTCAAATATATCGGCTAGTTTTGTATTCATTAAAATAGAATTTGACCATCCTCTTCCTGCGCCTAAAACGTCTCCATAAGAAAAGCCTCCTGGAAAAGCAAGTCCATTAAAGTCATCTAAATTGATAGAGTCAGTTTTTAAATCAGACATATGGATATCTACTACATTAAATCCTGCTTCGTTAAATGCTGCAGCCATTTCAACTTGTCCATTTATGCCTTGATCTCTAATCACACCCATTTTAGGTTTAGACGAAAAATTAATTAAAGAACTTTTAAAATTAATTTTCTGCTGAAGTTTATTTTTTTGTTTATCTAAAAAAGCAACAGCTTCAGATTTTGCTGATTGAGGATTATCTCTTAGTTTTTTTATCTGCGTTGAAACTGAGGTCCAATTTTTCATGAGATCTTCAAAGGTAAAGGTTTCTTGAATATTGATAGAATTAATTTTTAAAGTATCTTCTTTTGTTGTTTTTCCAATTTCTTTTAAAAATTCTTTGCATTTAATTTTCTTAAAATAATTTTTTAAACTTTCAAAAGTTTCTCTTGAGATTTGAATGACCATACCTATTTCTTCAGAGAATAACTCTTTATATAATTGGTCTTTCTTTAAATTTAAATCAATTGAAAATCCACAATCTCCTGCCATCATCATTTCCGTTATACAAGCGGCTAGTCCTCCGTCAGATATGTCGTGATAAGCAAATACTTTTTCCTCATTTATTAATTTAGCAATATGATTAAATACCTTAGGAAATTCTTCAATGAAATTCATATCTGGAACTGCGCCAAGTTCCTTTCCTAGAACTTCGGAAAGAATTGAGCCTCCTAGTCTGTTTTTATTTACGCCAAAGTCTATCTTTGCAACTATCAGATCAGAATCGTTTTTGAAATCTGGAGTAACGCTTTTAGTGACATCTCTTATTTGAGAAAAAGCCGAAATAATTAAAGTCAGAGGAGAGGTAGTTTTTTTATTATCCCATGTAGTTTCCATAGAAAGAGAATCTTTCCCAACAGGAATTGTAATATTCCAAGCTGAGCATAGGTCTTCACTAATTGTTCTAACGGTCTCGTAAAGATCAAAATTGTTTGAATCGTTATTAGGAGAAGCCATCCAATTTGCAGATAACTTAACTTTCGAAATATCTTCTATACCGGAAGAAAGGATATTCGTTAATGACTCGGATATAGCAAGTCTGCCTGAAGCTGGAGCATCATATATAGCAACAGGTGATCTTTCTCCTATCGACATTGCTTCGCCTTCAACTGATTTATAGCTAGAAAGAGTAATTCCATTATCTGCTATAGGAATTTGAAGGGGTCCTATTAGTTGATCTCTATATGTTAATCCACCAACATTTCTATCTCCAATTGTGATTAAGAAGTTTTTACAAGCAACAGTGGGATGTCTTAAAACATCTAGAAAAATTTTTTTTAAATCAAAATCAATATTAAATTCAGTAAAAGTTTTTTTTATGGGTTTAACAAGATTTCTTTTTAACTGTTCTTTTGCTCCAAAAATAAAGTCCATGTCAAGATCAATTGGATTCTCTATTGATTCCTTGTCTAAAAGAATAAATTTATTTTGTTCGGTAAATTCTCCGACTACTGCATAAGGACATTTTTCTCTTTGACAAATTTTTTCAAAAAGATTTAATTCGCTCTCTTCTATTGCTATCACATATCTTTCCTGAGATTCATTGCACCAAATTTCTAAGGAACTCATAGATTCATCTTCAATTGGTATCTTGCTTAGATCTATAATTGCTCCCAAACTACAATCTTTAGCCAATTCCGGAAGAGCATTGGAAAGACCTCCTGCTCCCACATCGTGAATAAAAGCAATTGGATTACTATCCCCAAGCTGCCAACACCGATCTATCACTTCTTGGCAGCGTCTTTCCATTTCGGGATTTGATCTTTGAACTGAAGCAAAGTCTAAACCCTCTTTAGATTTTCCAGACTCTACAGATGATGCAGATCCTCCACCTAGTCCAATTAAATATCCTGGACCACCCAGAACTATTATTTTAGCTGAGCTAGAAACTTTCAATTTATCAGTATGCGTTGGTCGAATATTTCCTAATCCACCGGCCAACATAATAGGTTTGTGAAACCCATAATGTTCATTTGTATTTACATCTCTATATTCAAAAGATCGAAAATAACCAAGAATATTTGGTCTTCCAAACTCATTGTTAAAAGAAGCTGCTCCAATTGGAGCTTCCATCATTATTTGAAGAGGTGATGCAATTCTTTTAGGCTTGTCCTCGTCTTCTTCCC
The DNA here is from genome assembly GCA_045564455.1 of Gammaproteobacteria bacterium. GTDB lineage: Bacteria > Pseudomonadota > Gammaproteobacteria > Magnimaribacterales > AG-339-G14 > CASICS01. Next base: position 216,571 of record JBJLHG010000001.1, on the reverse strand, counting down.
ATGTTTCTCTATTATCAGGAAACCTTAGGTGAGAGACAGAAAATCCGCATAAGCCTGCCTTTGGTTTTGCACCTCTTCCGGTAGCGCCTTCATCTCTTATTTCTCCACCGGAACCTGTTGCTGCTCCAGGTAGAGGAGCTATTGCAGTAGGATGATTATGAGTTTCAACTTTTATGCAAAGATTATTATCTTCGTTTTTGAATGAATATTCTCTTGATAAAGGATCTGGATAAAATCTTAATCTTCCTAAACCGCTAATAACAGCAGCATTGTCACTATATGCAGATAAAACTCCATCAGAATAATTTTTATAAGTATTTTTAATAAAACCAAACAAACTATTCTTTTTCTCTTCCCCATTTTCTAGCCAAGTAGAGTTAAAGATTTTATGCCTACAATGTTCTGAATTAATTTGAGAAAACATCATTAATTCAACGTCTGATGTCTCTTTAGAAAGTTCTTTGTATCCATTTATTAAATATTCTTTTTCATAATCATTTAAAGCAAGACCCATTGAATTATTTAATTCATCTAAACTCTTTGTGTCATTATGTAAACTTATAAAAGTAGTATTTTTTTTATTTGGAATATTAAACACTTCTTTGAATTGATTAGTTCCTTGGAATATATCTTCAGTTAATGGATCGAATAAAAAATTTTTCAACCTATCTAAATCTTTATTCTCTATATCTATGTTGAAAGATATCAACTTTTCTAATTTAGTGATCTCGTTTAAATTACAGCTCTCAAATATATTTTTTGCTTTTGACGACCATGGAGATTGCACTCCTTGTCGAGGAGAAACATATAAATATTTTTCTATTGAAAGATCTGAGTTTTGATCAATTGTTTGAAGTAACTTGTATACCTGATCTTTTTTTTTATCATTAATCTTTTCCCAAGGGCAAGAAGTTTCAATAAGATAAAAATCATTAGCGCTTATTAAATTAAAGTTTGTTGCTTTTTTAATCTTTTGTGAGAGTTCTTCGAAAGCAAATACACTTAGCGAGTCTTGTCCCATTAGAGCAACCAAATTTGAATTTATTTTATAAGATTTTGGCATTTTAAAAGAAAAGATGATTATAACTCATCCGTCTTTTTATAAATAATTAAGCGGCAAATAATTTATTTTTTAATTCAGAAATTTTATCTCTTAAATTTGCTGCATCTTCAAATTCTAATTTGTTAGCATGCTCTATCATTAATTTTTCTAAAGAATCTATCTGATGAGCTAATTCTTTAGGAGAAAGATATTCATCTTCAATTTTTTTATCCATCTCTGAAATAAATTGCTTTTTTGTAAAGTTCTTAGATCCTTCCATAATATCCGAAACTGGTTTGATGATTCCAGTTGGTTCAATTTTATGTTTCTTATTAAAAGCTAATTGAATCTTTCTTCTAGAATCTGTAATTTCCATAGCTCTTTTTATAGACCCTGTTACTTTGTCGGCATATAAAATAGCATGACCATTTATATGTCTTGCCGCTCTACCTATTGTTTGAACTATTGATGTTTCTGATCTTAAAAAACCTTCTTTATCAGCATCTAAAATAGCTACTAGAGAAACTTCTGGTAAATCCAAGCCTTCTCTTAATAAGTTAATTCCTACTAAAACATCGAAATTGCCTAATCTTAGATCTCTAAGAATCTCTATTCTTTCTACAGTGTCTATGTCTGAATGCAAATATCTAACATTTACATCTCTTTCAAATAAATACTGACTTAAATCTTCTGCCATCCTTTTTGTTAATACTGTGACTAAAACTCTTTCCTTCTTTTTTACCTTTTCAGTTATTTCTGACATCAAATCATCTACTTGATTTGTCGCCGGCTTAATTTCTATAGTCGGATCTATTAATCCTGTAGGTCTAACTATTAAATCTACTCTTTGCTCCATATTATTTTCTTCATACTCTCCCGGAGTCGCAGAAACAAAAACTTTTTGGCCAGAAATTGATTCCCACTCATCGAATCTTAAAGGGCGATTATCCAATGCACTAGGCAATCTAAAACCATAATCTGTAAGAGTTTCTTTTCTTGATCTATCGCCACGATACATTCCCTTTATTTGCGGAAGTGACACATGAGATTCATCAACAAAAACTATCGCGTCTTCTGGTAAATATTCGTAGAGAGTCGGAGGGGATTCTCCTTCTTCCCTTCCAGATAAATATCTTGAATAATTTTCTATGCCTGAACAAAATCCTAATTCTTTTATCATCTCAATATCATATTTGGTTCTTTCTTCTATTCTTTGAGCTTCAATAAACTTTTCATTTTTTTTAAAATATTTAACTCTTTCAAGCATTTCAGTTCTGATTTTTTTTACAGCTTCAAGCATGATATCTCTTGAAGTTACATAGTGAGTTTTAGGAAAGATTGTTACCCTTGGTACTTCTCTAAAAATTTCACCCGTTAATGGATCGAAAAATTTAAGGGACTCAATTTCATTATCAAACATCTCTATTCTTAAGGCCTCAGATTCTGATTCCGCGGGAAAAACATCTATTACGTCTCCTTTAACTCTATAAGTTGCCCTTTTAAATTCCATGTCATTTCTTTTGTATTGGAGTTCTGCGAGTCTCAATAATAATATTTTTTGATCAATTTCATCTCCTCTATCTAAGTGTAAAACCATTTTTAAATACGATTTTGGATCTCCTAAGCCATATATTGCTGAAACAGAAGCGACAACAATTACATCTCTTCTCTCCATAATGGCCTTAGTAGCAGATAGACGCATTTGTTCTATGTGTTCATTAATAGAAGCATCCTTTTCTATAAATGTATCTGATGTAGGGACATAAGCTTCTGGTTGGTAATAATCATAATAAGAAACAAAATATTCAACTGCATTATTGGGAAAAAACTCTTTAAATTCTCCATAAAGCTGTGCAGCAAGAGTTTTGTTGTGAGCCATAACAATTGCAGGTCTTTGTACTTCATTAATAACATTAGCCATAGCAAAAGTTTTCCCTGAACCGGTTACCCCCTGAAGCGTTTGATTCAACAATCCATCATTCAAACCATTAACTAATTTAGAAATTGCTTTAGGTTGGTCTCCTGAAGGTTTAAAATCTGATTTTATTTCAAATGTTTTACTCATATATTAATATTTTTGATTATAATACACCTCGTTTTCCGCGATAGCTCAGTTGGTAGAGCAAATGACTGTTAATCATTGGGTCGCAGGTTCGAGCCCTGCTCGCGGAGCCAGTATTAAATAATGCCAATTTATAATAAAGATAACACAGAGCCTTACAAACTCAGCAGAACCAGGATAGAGAATTTCTGTAAATGTCAAAAATGTTTTTACCTCGAAGAGAAACTTGGTGTTGCTAAACCCTCTTCATTTCCATTCAATTTAAATAATGCAGTCGATGAACTGCTTAAAGAAGAGTTTGATAGTTTTCGAGGTACAGATGAAAATCATCCCTATATCTTAAACGCTGGATTAGATGCAAAGCCATTTAGTCATCCTAATATTGAAGATTGGCGAACTAGAAACAAAGGAATTGGTTATCTTGATGAAGAAACAAATTTATATTTTTATGGTCTCGTAGATGATGTCTGGATTAATACTAAAACTGATCAAATAATATTAGTTGATTACAAAGCAACCTCTAAGAAAGGCGAAGTATCTCTCGATGCTCCATGGCAAATTTCTTACAAGAGACAAATAGAAATATATCAATGGCTTTTCAGAAAGAATGGTTTTGATGTCCAAGATCTTAGTTATTTTGTTTATTGCAATGGAATTCAAGAAGGAATTTTATTTAATAATGAGCTTAAATTTAAAATAAAACTTATTCCTTATAAAGGAAATGACTCTTGGATTGATCAAACTATTAAAATGATGTCGGAAGTTCTTAATTCAGAAAATATTCCTGAATCAAATTCAAATTGCGAGTACTGTAGATACATTAAAAAAGCTAATTTATAAATATGTTATTAAATATTGTAACCCTCTTAGCAGGACTAACATTTTTAGTCATTGGGGCTGAATTGTTTGTCTCAAATACTTCAAAGCTTGGCTCAAAACTAGGCTTAAGTGATATGTTTTTAGGAATAACTATCATTGCATTAGGTACATCTATTCCAGAAGTTTTCGTGACCATTTCATCTATTCTAAACAACACTCCTGAAATAGCTGTTGGTAATTCAATAGGATCAAATATTGCCAACATAGGTTTAATCTTTGGAGTTAGTTGTTTTTTTCTATCTAAGTCATCTTTAGATATAAATTTAAGAGATATTTTTCTTTTAATTTTAAGCGTTCTTTTGACAGGCTATATTCTTTTTGATTACAAAATATCTAGACCCGAATCGATTATTCTAATTGCATTTTTTATTTTATTTCTTTTACACCTTTTTAGACAGAGAAGAGAGCCAAGTGATGATAATGAATCTGATAGTTTTTTCAAACTAACCTTTCTATTAATAGTTAGCGTAATTGTGCTAATTTCTGGGTCAGAACTTACAGTTTTAGGTGGCACAAATTTAGCTTCACTTTTAAATGTATCGAATGAGATTATTGGACTAACTATGATAGCTATTGGTACTAGTTTGCCTGAATTAGCAGCCTCGCTAACAGCTCTTAGGCAAAGAAAAGGTAATATGGTTATAGGAAATATTATTGGATCAAATATTTTGAATATTGTCTTAGTGTTTCCTTTAATAGGCTTTACATCTTCTTTCTTATTAAGTGAAACTATATTTAACAGAGATTTTCTATTGGTTTGTATTTACACTTCAATATTTATAATTTTTATTATCTTTGGAGACTCGAAAGGATCAGTAAAAAAATTTTTATACCCAATAATGGGTTCCCTATTTCTAATTTGGACTATTTATTATCAGGCTAGTCTCTACTTAACTTAACTTTTTCCAAGAAGTCTTCCCTTCTTTATCTTCAAGAATTATATTTTTAGATAAAAGTTTATTTCGAATAGAATCTGCCTTAGAAAAATCTTTACTCAGTCTCGCTTTATTTCTTTCTTCAATAAGCTTTTGAATATCTTCGGAAGAAAATTCATTATCCACACCAAATTGAAAATAATTTTCTGGAGGGTGCTGAAGAATTCCTAGTACTTCTCCTAGTGAAATTAAAGTATTTGCCTTATCTGATGCATTCACAGAATTAGATTGTTTTGAAGAATTAATCTCCTGAGCTATATTTTGAAGAATTTTAATTGCTTGTGAGGAATTAAAATCATCCTGCATAACCTTTATAAAAGATTTTTTAAGTTCATCGTCTATTTTTTTTGATGACAAATCTAAGTCCTGAAGAGAATCATATAATTTATCTAAAATAATTTTAGCTTCATCGATCAACTCAAAGGAATAATTTATTGGATTCCTGTAGTGAGAAAGTAAGAAAAACATCCTTATAACCTCCGGATGATATTTATTTAGAACTTCCTTAATAGAGTGAAAATTTCCAAGAGATTTTGACATTTTTTTTCCATCTATATTCAAAGGTGCGACATGCATCCAATAATTAGCAAAATCTCCTCCAGTTGCGCACTTGGATTGAGCTATTTCATTTTCATGATGAGGAAATTTAAGATCTAATCCACCTCCATGAATATCAAAGTTCTTACCTAAAAATTTATTACTCATTGCTGAGCATTCAATATGCCAACCAGGACGCCCCTTTCCCCATTTTGAATCCCAGCAAGGCTCTTCATCGGTCACCTTCCACAGAACAAAATCATTTGGGTTGTTTTTTTTATTATCTATTTTAATTCGTGAGCCAGACTCTAATTCTTCCTGAACTCTTTTAGATAAATTTCCATACTCTGGAAATTTTTTTATATCAAAGAAAACATCAGAATCATCGACAGAGTATGCAAATCCGGCCTCTTCAAGATCTGAGATCATCTGAATTATTTCTTTCATATTCTCAGTAACTTTTGGTTCAGTAGATGGAGGAAGCATGTTTAATGAAGTGAAATCATGATGCATCTCTCGAGTAAATTGTTCAGAGATTTTATTAAATGGCATTTTTTGATTTGCTGCTTTATCTATAATCTTGTCGTCTACATCAGTAATATTTCTGACATATTTAACTTTAAAACCTATGAATTTAAAAAATCTAACAAATACGTCAAAACTTAATACCGTTCTAGCATGTCCTATATGACATGAGTCATATACAGTCATCCCACAGACATACAAGCTCACCTCGCCTTTTTTTAAAGGCTTGAATTCTTCTTTGTTTCCTGTTTCAGAATTATAAATTTTCATTTATATATATCTATTAAAGCGTATTATACTTTCTCATTATGAACGAAATTATTATTTTAGCCCTTACAACTTCAATGGGAAGCTTTGAAATAGAACTATACCCTGAAGAAGCACCGATAACTTCTGCTAATTTTATAGAATATGCAGAGGAAGGTTTTTTTGAAAATGTTTTATTCCATAGAATAATTCCTGGATTTGTAATCCAAGGAGGAGGATTTGAAATTGGCATGAATCAAAAGCCCACCAAAGATCCTATAATTAATGAAGCTGACAATGGACTGAAAAATGATAAATACACTTTGTCGATGGCTAGAACTAATGACCCTAACTCAGCGACATCTCAATTCTTTATTAATCTTTCTGATAATAAATCACTAGATTATCCTTCTATGGGCGGTTATGCAGTTTTTGGAAAAGTAATTACTGGACAAGAGGTAATCGATAAAATTGCACAAGTTGAAACAACTAATGCTGGATATCACCAAGATGTGCCCGTAGAAGATGTTTATATTATTAGTGTAGAAAAAAAATAATATATGTCGGCTTGCTTAATTTCTGATTTGCATCTGCAAGCAGATAGGCCCGATCTAGCAGATGCGTTTAGTATCTTCATAAAAAATATCGCTTCTTCTTTTGATTCTTTATATATTTTAGGTGATTTATTTGAAGCATGGATTGGTGATGATTTTGAAGATGAATTTATAATCTCTATAAAAAAAATTTTAAAAGATCTCTCATCTTCTGGAACTAAATTATATCTAATGCATGGTAATAGAGATTTTCTAATAGGAAAAAATTTCTGTAATTCCATCGGAGCTTCTCTGCTAAAAGATCCATCTATAGTTAAAATATGCAATAAAAATATTTTGCTAATGCATGGCGATTCACTTTGTATAGATGATATTGACTATCAATCATTTAGATCCGTTGTAAGAGATGAGTCTTGGATTAATGAATTCTTATCTAAAAGCATAAATGAAAGAGTTCAGTTAGCTAAGAATTTAAGAGACGTAAGTAAAACAGAAAACAAAGATAAATCTTTTGAAATTATGGACGTAAATAAAATGGCAGTAAATCAAGCGTTTCAAGAGAATAATTCTTCTTTACTGGTTCATGGCCATACACATAGACCAAAAATTCATGAGGAGACTTATGGAAAGAGAATCGTTTTAGGAGACTGGGATAAGAAACTATGGTATCTAAAAATAACAAATGAAGATATGAAGCTTATAGAGCAAAATATATAAAGTTATTTTTCTTTACCCTCTGAATCTATACCATCTATCATTGTTTGTAATTCGCCGCTTTGATACATATCCATCATGATATCGCTTCCGCCAACTAATTCACCATTAATAAAGAGCTGAGGAAACGTTGGCCAATTCGAAACACTAGGAAGCTTTTCTCTTATATCTTGATTGCTTAAAATATCCACAAATGAGAATTCTTTTCCGCAAGCCATCAAAATCTGAGTTGCCCTTTGAGAAAATCCGCATTGAGGAGCGTCTGGAGACCCCTTCATAAATAATAATATTGAATTATCACTAATTTGTTTTTTTATGTTTTCTTCAGTTGTCATTTTAATTTCCTATGATATTTATGTATTGATTTATAGTTTCTTGAACACCATAAATTAATGATTCCGAAACTAATGAATGTCCTATAGATACTTCATGAATTTTACCAAGATTTAAAAAATTTTCTAAGTTTAATAGACTTAAATCATGTCCTGCGTTCAAATCTAGCTTAATACTTTGGGCGAAATTAATTGCTTCTTTATAATCTTCAATAACTTTTAAATCATTTTCTTTAAATGCTTTGGCATAAGGCCCAGTATAAATTTCAATTCGGTCTACGCCAATATCATGCGCAGCTTCAATTTGATCAATGTCATGATCAGAAAATAGTACTGTCCTAATTCCTAAAGATTTTAACTGATTGATAATTGGAATAAGCCTCTGTTTCTCAGAAAGAACATCCCATCCGTGATCAGACGTTAATTGATTGCTTGAATCTGGCACTAAAGTACATTGTGTTGGAATAAAATTTTCTACCAAGTTCATAAATCCTGGATAGTCGCCTGAACTTCCCTCAAATGGATTTCCTTCAATATTAAATTCCACGTCTAGTTCATTTGTAACCTTAGATAATAATTCAAGATCGTCAGGACGAATGTGTCTTAGATCTGGTCTGGGGTGAACTGTAATTCCTTTAGCTCCATTTTGAATACAAATTCTAGAAAAATTTTCTATACAAGGAACTTCTCCTTTACGAGAGTTCCTTATGAGAGCTACTTTGTTTACATTAACGCTTAAATTGGTCATTAAAATAATGATACTCCTGTTCCGTCATAAACCAACTTTAATCCAGCAAAGATCAAACAAAAATAACTAAGATTATAAAAAAAATCCTGACTAACTTTATTAGTCAAATAGGCTCCAAAATATACTCCAAGTGGAGCCAAAGGAAGAAGGATGGCAGAGATATAAAAATTTTGTAAATTAATTTGTCCAAAATACGCATAAGGGATTAATTTAATTAAATTTAATGATAAAAAGAAAACGGCTGTTGTAGCAACATAAATTCTTCTATCTAGTCGCATGGGCAACAAATAAAAACTTATTGGCAAACCCCCAGCGTGAATTGAAAAACTTGTAAAACCAGAAAGAATAGACCAGAAACTGCCAGTTTTTTTTGAAGAATTAAAAGCTACCTCTTTAATGGATGTCAAAAAATAATTTAACCCAAATCCTAACGCTATGAGTCCTAATATAACTCTTAAAGAATTCTCAGAGAGATACTGAAAAGTAATTGTTCCAATTACTATACCTAGAAGAGAAAAAGGAATAATAAACTTTAAAATTTCTTTATTCCATAATCCCTTAAATCTATGGATCGTAATTAAATCCATAAATATTAAAGGAATTACCAATATTGATAATGCTTGTATTGGTGAGATGAAAAGAGACATCATTGGAATTGCTAGAATAGGCAAGCCCATTCCAAATCCAGCCTTTCCCATTCCGTGCACAAATACCGAAAGAAAAGCTACAACGTAAAATAAAGGCTCTAAAACCATATCAATAGTATAGTAGATGGAGCTATTCAAATAATTAAATTGTTACGCTGATAACGCTGTAATATAACTTTTGTGTAACATTGCTTATTTATATTTAAATTTATATAGATTTTCATAATAAAATTATTGAATTAATTGCTAGGCTAGAGTGCAGTTGAAAAAGAATCTACAAAATTGAATAGAACAACTTTGTTAAATCATTAGCTGATTTAAATAACTTTCCAGGTGGGTGCATATAATTCTTTGTGAATCCAAATCCAATGCCTCTTTTTTTATCAGCAAACCCTACAGAACCTCCAACGCCTGAGTGACCAAAAAGATCGGGATTTTGTCCTAGAGGGGAGTATGGATTTTCTATCATAAAACCAAGTCCAAATTTAATTGGGAGATTTAATAAAACTGTATCTGGACCTGAAGAATGGACCTTAATAGCTTGTTCAAGAATATCCCTTTTAATAAAAGAGTTATCGTTCAAATCGCTCAAAAAGCTATAAAATCTTGAAATGCCTTTTGCTGTAGCAAATCCATTAGCAGCTGGAATCTCAGCTTTCTTCCATGCATTACTATTTACAGAATTTTTTTCTGTTTGTATATTGAAGAATGCTTTCTGAAAGTCACTTTTTTTTAGGAGACTTACTATAGGTCTAATTCTTTTTGGAAGAAGCCAAGTAGGCATACCAAAGAAAGCTTTTGCTAAGATCGGTGATCTTATTTTTGACATGACAATATCTGAAGTACGTTTTATGTCCTCATCATCTAGTCCGAATATAAAATCTATATTGTAAGCATCTGCAATATTCTCTTTGAAATAAGTTCCCAGAGACCTTCCGTCTACCCTTCTTACAATCTCTCCGACGAGAAAGCCAAAGGTTAAAGCATGATAGCTTTGGGCAGAGCCAGGAGTGTAAAAGGGTTTTTGTTTTGCTAATTTGGTCACAAATAAATTCCAATTAGTCCAGTCTTCATTATTAATTGTAAAATTATCTTCAAAAGCAAACATCCCAGCTCTATGAGTTAGTAGATCTATAATTTTAGTGTCTTCTTTCCCATTGCAACCATATTCAGGCCAATAACAAGATACTTTTTCATTTAAATCAATTTTTTTTTCTTCTATGAGTTTAAGAATACAAGCAGAAGTCATGGCTTTAGATACAGAAAAAGTATTGCACAAAGTATCTTCTTGCCAAGCGCGCCGTCTGTTGACATCTTGGTAGCCGCCCCATAGATTAATAACACTTTTCCCTTCTATTTCAATGGAAATAGCTGCACCAAGTTCGAATTTTGAATTTATGGATTCTTCAAAATACTTTTTTAAGTCAATAAATTTAGGATCGCAATATCCGTCAATGCTCATTTATTAATTTTCTAAAATTTTTAAAACTAAATCTTTAAATTCCAAAGGTCTGTCTAGAAACAAATGATGCATTGCTCCATCTAATTGATGAATGTTTTTATCTTCTAACCGTCCTGCATATTTCATATATTCAAGAACATCAGAAGTGAAAATTTGGCTCAGCTGACCGTAAATTATTTCTAAAGCTGTTGAAGGGTTCATAAGAGTCTCATGTAAATCATTATATTTGTATGTATTAGAAATCTTTGGATCTGATTTTAAAACCCAACCTAGCTCAGTTTCCTTATAGGATGTTTTCGCAATATGCTCTAGTACGTATTCTTGCTGACAGGGTTGAGGAGGCATTAACCTAAATCTTGATACTGCTGCTTCCATTGAATCAGATGCAATTTCCATTCTTGCTTTTGGTCTTCTTGATTTCATCATTTCTGCTCTTTCGGGGGGTAAAATTACTACAGAATCTAACAAAATTATTTTTGAAAAAAGATTGGGGAAAATTGATGTGCTATACATTGCAACAGCTCCACCCATGCTATGAGCTAGGCATATTGGTTTTTCACATTTTGTATCTTCCAATACAGCTTTGATTTCTTTTGAATAAATTTCTTGAGAATACTCCTCTCTGTGATCACTTTCTCCCATACCACTGAAATCCATAGCAATTACACAAAATTTTTCGGTAAAAAAAGGCGCAATGTGTGACCACCAATAACTATGTGCATTGAATCCATGAAGCAGAATTACTTTTGGTAAAGATTGATCACCCCAAATAAAGTATTTTATATTTTTATCATCAACTTCTACGGAATAAGAAAGTGGAATTATCTCAATATTTTTTTTAAACCAATCGGGTTGCTCTTTAAGTGGATTCTTTCCTATTAGCATTAGCTATCTCCATAAAAAAATGAATATAAATTGCCCTTGACTTTAATATCTGGTGCACGACTTAGTGGTTTTCTTAAAAGCTTTGAAATTTTTGATAAAACTAATGCTGAATTTGCTTCCAAAACATAGTCTAGCTCATTATCAACTGTGAAATTGCCCTTCAAAACATCTTGATTAGGAGTGCTAAAAAAATCTCCTGTCAGGTTATTGTCTTTGCAACCCAAGATCACTTCCATTTTTGTTGTTACTGATTGGTTGAGAAGACCTTTTCTATCAAAGTCAGCATATAGGTTTCCTGAAGCCTCGTAACACCCATCTAAGTCAAACTTCATATTTAAGTTGTTTCCAGAAAGAGCAGAAATTGAAGGTATTCTTTGCAAAAATCTCCTAGAGCCTATTTCAAAATTTGTTTCTCTTAAATTTATTTTTTTTTCAATTAGTGAGCTAATAATATTTAGTTTCCCTTGCACTAGAACTTCATTGTCATCTAAATAAAATTCTAAAGTCCTTAAATCCATTTCGGTATTTAAATTTCCTAAATATTCATTAGCAAAATTTAAATCATAGATTTTTCCAGACCAAATAGTTCCATCTATTTTACTAAAGGTAATTTCTGGAAAATATTCAGCCATAATAGGCTTGATAATTCTCATAGGTAAATTAGTAATAACAACTAGTGAAATAATCAAAAAACTTGAAATGATAAAGTAAATAAAGTATTTCATTTCTTTTATGATTTAAACGTTAATTGCGCACTTACTGTTTCTTTAGAAATTCTTCTAATGCTCATCTTTGATATTTCAACACCATTATTATTGATTTCTAAAAGCCAATTAAATAAATCTATAAAATTAGATTCATTAATCCAAATCGATATTTCATTGTTGGATAAAGGCAAAGTCCGATCTATTTTTAATTCGTTATCTCTTGCAGAAGAATTGACTGAAGAAGCAAAATTTGATGAGAATGCTGATTTAGAAGTTATTTCCTGTTCTCTAATAGCAGCTAAAAACTCTATTCTGCTGATAGTTATTGCATTTTCTTTTTTTAAATTACTAACATTGTTATTTAAATTTATTAATGATGATAACAAAATATATATCAATAAGCAGAGAGCAAGAACTGCAACAATAATTTGATTTTGTCTTGATATTCTAATGTTTAAAATCTTTTTAAAAAGTTCTAACATTTAGCTCTCCTACTAATAGATTGTTTAATCTCCTAGAACTTCCAATAGATAAGTCAATATTCATGGTCGACATTAATTTTACTAATTCTTCTAATTGGTCATAATCTACTGCTTCTACTTCTATGGTAATTTTGCTGCTATCAGAATTAATTGAAATAAGACTTAAATTTTCCATCAAAGCAATTTCGTTAGACAAGAGTCTCAAAGAATCTAAATTTTTCTTGGAATAAGAATCAAAATTTACTAAGTTATTTACCTGCGAGATAAGATCATTTTCGATTGTTTCATTAGGAAATTTTGATTTAAAAACCTCAGAAAGTTGATTATTTAATTGATAATTTAAAATTGATAACGAGCTAATTTGAATAAGATTAGAAACTAAGAAAATAGAATAAATAGCTAAAGCAGAATAAATATAAAATTTTAAATCCTTTATTTTTTGGACCCAATTTATTTTAGGCTCAAATTCTCCTTTCAATATATTGAAACCTTGTTTTAAAGAAGAAAGATTAGCCATCCACAAGGATTGAATATTTTTATATAAAGTGAATTTTAAAAAATTCTTATCAATTAATTCTTCAGGGACCTTACCCAGGCAATGACTTTCAATAGTTTTATCTTTTAACTTTTCTTCAAGAAAAGTGAGATGATTATAAAAAACTTCTAAAGAGCCCGACCAATACCATTGATTTTGTAACGATAAAATCACCTTATCATCAATAATTATCAAATTATCTCTATCAAAAGATGCTTCGATAGGGCTTAAAGAGGAGGTTGAAAAAAGATCTATCTTGTTTAGTAGATTATTTAATTTTTCTTTATTGGTTAAAAGAAGGATTTTATCATCAACATTTAAAAGCCAAGAATAATTATTAACGTCATCTAGCAAACTATCTTGAATTAAAAAAGGAATAGCTTTTTTTTGATTAGTTATATTTGTTTCAGGTAAGTCTACATCTAAAGAATCAAATAAGTCGGAGATCAAAAAAATATTTTTTTTAATATTTGAAAATTTTTCAAGCTCTTTTTCTTTTAATTCTTTTGCTTCGTTGTTATCAATTAAAAAATAAAACTTTTCATCAGAAAAATAGTTAAAAAGAACATAAATTGCCTTAGTCATAAGAAGCTACCTATTTTTCTCGAAATTATTTTCATATCTTCATCATCGTTAATGATTCTAGAGTTCATTATAAAGGTGAATTCGTCATATTCTATTTGCATTTCTAAATTAAAATAAAACGATTCAGCATTTAATTTCTTTCTTGAAAACTGAGATGAAAGAAATTGATTTACAGATTCATCATCAAAAAAATCTTCAGTGTTTTTATACCCACTTAGAGGTCTATTTTCCAAGATTGAAATAGCCTCTTGATCTGAAAGTTTGTTTTCACTTAAAGCTACCAGTATTTTTGGTTTTAGAGGCGAAATCGAATTTATGTTTATAAACTTCATATTTGATGGCAGTGCGCATATATACGGCTCTATTTTTTTATAAATAACTTCTGTGACGCCTTTCACTTTTCTTAGTTCCGAAATATTTTGCATATACTGATTAGAAGTCAGATATGGTGTTTTCAAATTAGAATAATAAAAATCTTCTGCGCCATTATAATTATCAGGAAAATCATCTTCATCTAACCAATCTATCAAAGATGCACTAATGTTTTCAATGCTATCGCTTGGGATTTCCAAACTAGACAGTAAATTTTTGAAAAAAAGAAGTTCATCTTGATTTATTGTTTTTGTCTTTGATTCTTCATTATTTGTAACAATCAAATTTAAGTTAAAACAATCACTTTTATCTTCAATTTGGGCCTCTATATTTCCTCTTTCCAAAGGGATCTTTATGGGACTATATGGATCATATCTATTAGTCATTAAAGATAATGATTTTCTTTTTTCAGCTGAACTCATGTAATCAAGTGTGTAAGATTCAAGACTGAGTACCATTAAAAAAGATTGTTGATGACTTAAATTTCTCTTTTCTATTTCAGATGTGAACATTGTTAAATCAAAAAGCCTATAGCCAATAATTGAAACAATACTTGTGATGAAAAGAGTCAGCAAAAGAGCAGCTCCATTGTTTATTTTTGATTCTTTGTTAAGCATTAGAAACTACGAAAACTTTGTTAAAAAAGACTTCTTTAATTTTTATTTTAAAATTAATGATTTTTGGCATTAGATTTGAATCGTTTGTTACAGTTGAAAAAGCTATTGGATTATCAATTTTTACTTCACTAACGTTTTGAATCAGAGTTACATAATCTTTAAGGTATGGAGAGTTTAAAAAATTACTTGCATACCTCTTTAGCATTCCGTTTTCTAAAACATATTTAACCTTATGCAAAGACCCCAAATCTCCTATGCCGTCACTGGAAGAATATCTTACAAACTCTATTATTTTTCCTGATTGTTTTAGTTCATTTGATAGTGAAAAAGATTTTTTCTTTATTCCAAATTCATTCCGTGTTGACTTGTCTACAATATGAATCAGATCTTCTTTTATTATTTCTGTAGCGATTATGAGTTCCCTAAGTTCATCGGTTTTTGAACTTACTTGAAAAAATGAATTTGCTGAAGAGGACAGAAATAATGCTGAAATTATTGCAATAGAACTAAAAATTAATAGAACGACCAACATTTCTATCAAAGAATAACCTTTGTTGAGTTTCATTTTATTGTTTTGAAAATTTCAAGTTTGTAAGGGTTGGATTGAAGTTCGGAGTTAACTTCTACAGATATGCTCAAGGAATTTTGAGACTTATCAATATTAATATTTCTTTTCCAAATATAAGAGCTACCCATTAAAACTTCTTGCTGACTGGTTATATTGTTAGTGAGAAAATTATCATCGTAATAAGAAAGTAATAAAACATTTTCTGCGATTGTGGAATTGTAGAAATTATCTTTTAAAGTTAGAAAGCTTTGAGTTGAAAAAGAAATACTGGATAGCCCTGCTGCGGCCGCCATCGATAAAATTAGCAAAGAAACTAAAACTTCAATTAAAGTGAAACCTTTCACTCAAATTAGTCCCAATTAGATATATCGCTATCGAGACCATCGCCGCCTTCTTGGCCATCGGCTCCTAATGAAATGATATCAAATGTATTATTCTTCCCTGGTCTTTGATATTGATAGTCATTACCCCAAGGGTCGGCTTCTAATCTTTTTATATAACCACCCTGTCTGTATCTATCTGAAAATCTATTATTTACAGGCTTTTCAATTAGTGCCTTTAAACCTTCCTGTTCGGTTGGATAGGAAAACATATCCAATCTATAAAGTTCTAAAGCTTGCTCCATTATTCTTACATCGGCTTTAGCTTTATCAACTCTTGCTCTGTCTTGACTCGGCAAAACATTGATAGCTACTACCGCAGTTAACATACCAATAATCATTAAAACTACTAAAATTTCTATCAAACTAAATCCATTTTCTAAAGATTTAGAGTTAATTTTTTTGTTTTTATTTTTTTTCATAACGTTGTTGTAAATGTATTTAATTGTATTAATGGTAAAAGAATTGCTAAAACAATTAGGGCTACAAAAACTCCTAAAATTATAATAACCAATGGTTCAAGAAGATTCATAGCAATTTTTGTAGAATTTCTAAATCTCGTTTCTAAATAATCAGATAATTTAGATAGCATATCCTCTAGCTTGCCCGATTTTTCTCCATTTTGAATCATTTGAATAACCAGTGGGGGGATAGCGTTAACTCTTTCAAGAGATTTTGCTATAGATTCCCCCTCTCCCACTCTTGAGGAAGCTTTTATTATCGAAGATCTAAGATAGGAATTTGAAATTGTATCTGAAGAAATTTTTAAAGCATTCAAAATAGATACATTCCCTAATCTTAAAAGGCTAAGTGAACTAGTAAATCTAGACAGATCAGCATCTAACAGAAAAATTTTTATGACGGGAATTTTTAACAAAATCTCATCGAATTTTAACTTTGCTTTTTTAGTTCCAAAATATTTCAAAGGAATATAAGCGAGTAAGCAAAATGAAACTATAAATATTTGAAAAATTGGATTTGTCATTACTTGGGACAAGAAAAGAAGAGATTGAGTAAGAAGAGGCAACTCTCTGTTAAGGCTGGAAAATTGAGAGACTACGTCTGGCACTACATAGACAAGCAATAAACTAATTATTCCAATGGCTACAGTGAATAAAATTAGAGGATAAACCAAAGCGCCAGTTATTTCTTGAGACATATTTGCCCTTTTTTCTAAAAAATCTGACGTTTTTTCTAAAATTATTCCTAGTTCCCCTGAAGACTCCCCTGCTTTTATAAGAGAGCAAAAAAGTC
Organism: Gammaproteobacteria bacterium; assembly: GCA_045564455.1. GTDB lineage: Bacteria > Pseudomonadota > Gammaproteobacteria > Magnimaribacterales > AG-339-G14 > CASICS01. The sequence continues at coordinate 199,503 of JBJLHG010000001.1, read as the reverse complement.
TATCGAAGGATTCAGGATGTTCTTCAAGAGACTCGGATAATTTGTAACCTGATTTAACCTTCAAGGAAACTTGTCTTAATTTATTACTAATTCTTGCGGGTTCTATTTGTTCAGAAACTGAATCTAATGCCTGATCAACTGGTATTCCGCTATTGATTAAAGTTGATAGTTGCCTAGAGATTAAAGATAATTTTGAGTTGCTGATAGAAGAGAAAAAACTTAAGTTAATTCTTTGCTTAGACTCTTTAAGCTTAATTGGAATTAGTTTTCTATTTTTAAGCTCGTTTTGGGCTTCATTTATATTCTCAGCTACAAGAAACCCTTTTTCAGTTTCCCCTTTATGATCTAAAGCTTTATAAGAAAAACTTGCCATATTTATTCAACTTCTTTGAGAACTCTTTTTAACTCTATATCTGAAGTTATCCCCTGTTTTACTTTGCTTTCTCCATCTTTAGTTAAAGATATATATTTTTTAAAAGCATTATTTCTAATCGAATCCTCATCAATATTTTCATTAATTAATTTTTTAATATCATTATCAATTTTAATCATCTCAAAAATTCCTATTCTGCCTGAAAGTTTTTGCTCATCATCTATTTTTCTAACCAGTCTTTGTGCTATTACCATTTTGACTGAGCTAGCTAAAAGATAAGGCTCTACTCCCATATCAACTAATCTTGTTATGGCACCCACAGCATCATTTGTGTGAATAGTGGATAAAACCAAGTGCCCGGTTAAACTAGCCTGTATTGCCGTTTCGGCAGTTTCTTTATCTCTTATCTCACCAACCATAACCACATCTGGATCTTGTCTTAAAATTGCTCGCAAACCCTTTGCAAATGATAAACCTACTTTATTATTTACTTGGGTTTGGCCTATACCTTCCATAGCATACTCAATTGGATCCTCAACAGTTAAAATATTTCTTGTTTGATCGTTTAAGTAATTGAGACCTGAATAAAGAGTCGTAGTTTTACCTGAGCCTGTCGGTCCAGTTACAAGAATTATTCCACTTGTGCTTTTGAGTTGATCTAAATAATCTTTAGTCATTTCATCAGTCATGCCAAGCTCTCTTAAATCTAAGCTTACGTCTGCTTTATCAAGCAATCTCAAAACCAGCCTTTCTCCAAAGCTAGATGGCAAAGTCGATACCCTTATGTCAATCCATTTTTCTCCTAATTTTAAGGACATTCTTCCATCTTGTGGAACTCTCTTCTCTGCTATGTCTAAGTTAGACATCACTTTTATTCTTGCGTTTAACAAAGGAGCTATTCTGCTATTAGGATTTAGTTTCTCTTTTAGAATCCCATCAACTCTGAATCTTATAGCTAAGTTTTCTTCATAAGGCTCAATATGAATATCCGATGCCCCATCTTTGATTGCCTCAGACAAGATTGCATTGATTAGTCGTATGACTGGTGCATCGTTACTGTCATCTAATAAATCTTCTGTTTTAGGTAGGTTGGATACCAACGAGTCAAGATCAATTTTTTCATCAACACCTTGAATTAAATCTTCGGAAGAAGATGTATTATTTGTAAAACTTTCTGATAAAGCTTTATTAAAATCTTGAAATGAAATTTTTGATATATTTAAAGGCAAATCGAAATATTTTTGCAAATAAGATATTGCAAAAATTTTTGTGTCTTCAGTATATTTAACTGAAAGGAAATTTTCTTCTTTTTCAGGCAGGACCTGATTATCTTTACAATACTTATAACTTAGAACGATGTCTTTATTACTCATATGGTTACTTATCTTTGTCGTTTATCAAGTCTTCTAAAACTTTCAAGTCAGGTGTTGGTCTGCCTCTTTTAGTTTTTAAAAGTTGCTCCGCTTTAAGTAAATTATATTTTTCATTGGTTATTAGCTGCATATCGGCGGCATCTCTAACAATGGTAGGTTTTAAAAAAACCACCAGATTCTTCTTTGATCTTGAAGTTGAAGTGGATTTGAATAATCTTCCTAAAAGTGGGATGTCGCCAAGGAGAGGAACTTTCCTTTCAGACACTTGAACGTCATCACTTATTAATCCGCCTAAAACAATAATTTCAGTATCTTCTACCATCACAACTGTTTTAATCACTCTTTTGTTAGTAGCAATTTCAGATGCTCCAATTAGCAAAGGCCCAAACACACTTGATACTTCTTGTTCTATATTAAGTCTAATAGAGTTACCTTCATTAATTTGTGGCTTAACTAATAACTTTACTCCAACCTCTTCTCTACTAACTGTTCGAAAAGCGTTAGTATTATTAGCACCCAATGATTCACCCGTTGTAATTGGTATCTCTTGACCCACAATGATTGAAGATTCTTCATTATCCATTGTTAGAATTGAAGGAGTTGAAAGAACGTTAGAATCAGTATCCTTTCGAAGAACATTCAAAATCGCAGCAAAACTTTTTTGGTCTTTTTTATAACTTCCAACTCCAGCTGCAAACCCATCCAAAGTCAGCAATGATTGAAGCCCCGCTGCAGGGACTGAGAGAGAAGATCCGTTTGTTGTGTTATAAACTTCCCCACCAACAATGGCAGTTAAATCAGGTGTTGGATTTCCAAACCTTTGAGAAACTATTGGAGTATCTGATCCATCTCCAGAAAATAAAATTTGAACTCCCAGTTCTTTCGCGAGCGTATCTGATATTTCTACTATTATTGCCTCTACTAAAACCTGAGCTCTTTTAATATCTAAACTTGAGATGACATCTTCGATAGAAATCATAATTTCAGGATCAGCAGAAATGACTAATGAATTTGTTCCTTCATGAGCCTCAATGCTAGTTTTAATTTTATTATTGCTTCTATCCTTGGAAGATAAGTTTTCAGATAAATTTTTTAAAATCTTCTCTAATGATTTAGCGTCAGCATATTTGAGATATTTAACTTTTAAAGTATTGGAGCCAGTTTGTTCTGTATCTAAGTTTTTAACCAAGGCTTTCATCCTATCAACAATTGGTTCATCTCCTACAAGTAAAATACTATTACTTCTATCAATTGAGTAGGCAGTAAACTGGTTAGGATTTATACCGCCACTGTTATCATTAAAAACTCTATCTAAAATGTTTGATACTTCTTTAGAAGAGCCATAAGTTAAGCTGACTAGTTCGTATTTCTCTCCAGGAGTTTTATCTAATTCTCCTATAAGAGCTCTAAATTTCTTTATGTTTCCTGCTCTGTCAGCAATTATAAATGAGTTGGTTGGCTCATAAACTGCTAAGTGTCCTTGAGACGACATAAGAGGTCTTAAAATTGATACAAGAGCAGTTACTGAGGCAAAGTTTGGTTTTATCACATCAGTCACAAATTTATCTTCAGGACTATTACGGGCAGAAAATCTATTAAAAGATTGCCTGCCAATAATTTCTGGAGTTATCTTAGTTGCATTATCTTGCTCTACAGCTGTGTATCCATTGACAGCAAGAACAGAAAGAAAAACTTCATATGCTTCTTCAATTGATAAATCTTCTTTAGAAATAATAGTAATTTTTGCATTTATTCTAGGATCAACTACGAATGTCTTTCCAGTTAGAGAAGAAATATCAGAAATAAAAGCTCTAATATCTGCATCTCTCATATTTATCGTGACTGAATGACTATAAAGAGCTAAAAAAAGCGTCAAGGTCGTGCAAAATTTAAAGTAATTTTTAAAAAGCATTTTTTGTTAATTGATTGTTATTCCAATAGAAATTGGATTATTATTTCTAAGTATTTCTAAATTAAGATCTTTAGGTTCTTTAAATAAAGTTTCTAAATTTGAGGAATAGTTTTCAGTTAAATCTGAAACTAACAAACCGTTAATAGATACGAGAATATCTCCCGGTAAAAGTTCTAAATTAGAAAAAAATTCTTCATTGTCTCCTGGATTGACTTCTAGGCCAGACAGAGCACCATCTGAAAAAATTGGCACAAAGGAAATAACATCTAAAAGATCTTGTTTAGCTAACCACTCTGCAGAAATTATATTGTCATTTTTATTTGAAAGATCTTTTAAAGTTTCAGTTTCTATTCCTGAAATTAAGTTTGGTTTATTAAATGAGAGGCTCTCAGAAACTCCGGATCTATTGATCGTTACATAATCTTTATGAATCAAATCTAAAAATACATTATCTAAGACGCGATCTCCTGCCTGATACTCTTTTTGATCTGATTTATTAAGCCCAATGATTGCAAAATTTTTATCCTCCGATGAAGTCACGCCGAATAACTTCAAAGATAAAGATGTTTCTGGAGCTTTAATAGCGTTTAAAAGAGCATTGGAATTTCCTTGAGACTCATTATTCGTCAAGAAAGGATTCTTAGCAATTTTATTGCCTTGTATTTTTGTAGACGAAGACTGATTTAAAACTGGTTTATCGGAAAATACGATCTCTAAAATCACATTTGAAGTTTCAAAAGATAATATCAAAGCAACTATAGCGATAAAAATTGTTTTGGTCTTGTTAGAAAAGAAATCAACGCTTTTATTGTAGACATTAAAAAAATTTATGTTCATGTTGTAAATATATCAATTTGGCCTTTAAAAGATATATTATCTACTAAATAAGCTAATTTAAATGACAATTAAGTGACAAATTGAATATTATTATTTTATGGAAATTTTATATGCTTTCATACTAGGACTTATATTTGGAAGCTTTCTAAATAGCTTGTCATATCGCATGCCTATTATCCTGAATTACCAGAATGCTTTGAAAGAATTCTCAGATTTAGGACTATCTTTTCCTAGGTCGTTTTGTCCAAATTGCAAAGCGCCTTTATCGGTATTTTCGCTCATACCAGTTTTAAGTTATTTTATTCAATTGGGTAAATGCAAATCTTGTAAAAAAAATATTTCAATCAGTTATCCTTTCTTCGAGATCTTGCTAGGGATTTTGTTCGCTTTAATGTTCATCAAAGCAGGTTCGATAAATTATATCTTTCTTATAAGTTGTCTCTTTATTTTTACCTTAATCTTGATCGCTCGTTTGGATGAAAGTTTTTTTAAAATTCCCTTCTCGCTTAATTTAATTGTTTTTTTTACTGGAATTCTTAACAATTTTTATTTCACTTCTTTAAGCCTGGGGTTTGTCTCTTTCTTGATATGTTTTGCCGTGTTATTTGCTATCAAATACATATCAGACTATATATTGAAGAAAGATTCTTTTGGTTGGGGAGATGTAATATTGATATCTAACCTATCTCTATTTTTTGGCATCCACAATTTACCCTTTATTTTATTTGTCTCATCTTTATCAGGGATAATTTGGTATTTTTTTAATAAGAGAAATACTTTAGAAAAAACTATAGCTTTTGGTCCGCACATTGCTTTGTCTGGAATTTGGTTGTTATTTATTCTTTGAATAAAAAACTTTATACGCTAAAAATTATTCTTAATAAAATATAGAATAAAATTGTAAAAGCTGCTCCAGCTGGAATAGTTACTAACCATGAAGCAATTATTCTCTTTATGGAAGCGTAATCTAAGTGTTCTGCGCCTTTAGCTAGACCAACACCTATAACTCCACCAACTAGTGTATGTGTTGTTGAAATAGGAAACCCAAGATAAGTTGCAGCAACAACAGTAGACGCTGTGGCCATTTCCGCGGAGAAGCCAAGACTTGGAGTGAGAACTGTAATTTTTTTCCCAACTGTCGTGATGACTCTAGAACCAATTGTAGCTAAACCAAATACTATCCCAATACCTCCAACAAGCAAAACCCAAGGGCTGATTGAAGATTCAGATCCTATTACGCCAGTATCCACGATACTTACAATTGCTGCTAAGGGCCCAATAGCATTTGCAACGTCATTTGAACCATGGGCAAAAGCCATAGCGCTGGCAGAAACTACCATCAGCAATCCAAATGCAAATTCAATGCCACCATCTCTCATTATTTTGTCTTTATTTATTCTTAAAAAAAATGCTGTTCCAATTGCAACAATAACGCTAAAGATTAAAATAAATAAATAAATTTCATTTTCTGAAAATTCTATTCCTACGTGTTTAAGGCCTTTCCTTGCTGTGACTAGTGAAATAACAACTGCTACTAAAAAACTATAAAAAGGAATATATGTAATAGCTGCTTTTCCTGGATCAGCTCTGTCTAAAATTAATTTTTTTGCAGATATATAGAGTCCAAAAGCTAAAATTCCAGAGAATAAAGGGGAAGTTACCCAACTCATTGCTATATTACCAACCTTACCCCAAGACACAGCATCTACTCCCTTAGAAATTAATACAAAACCAATAATAGCTCCCACTATTGAGTGAGTAGTAGAAACAGGCCAGCCTCTTAAACTTGCGATAAACAACCAAGTACCTCCTGCTAAAAGAGCAGATATCATGCCCATTACAAATATATTTACATCATTGGTATATAGATTCGGATCTACGATGCCTTTTCTAATTGTAGAAGTTACTTCTCCACCTGCTAAAAAAGCTCCTAAAAATTCAAAAATAGCCGCAATTATTATTGCTTGTTTAAGGGTTATAGCTTTGCTTCCTACAGAAGTCCCCATGGAGTTTGCAACGTCGTTAGCACCAATGCCGAAAGCCATAAAAAAACCAATAAATCCTGCAATCAAAAGTATATTAAAAGGATCCAAAAACAAAGTTTCCATATTGAGAGTCTATAAATTAAAAATAAATTTTACTACAAAATTGTTAAGAAACTGTTGCCTTAATGTGACTTAATTTTAGATATTAAAGTAAAATTTAGATGAAATAGTGAATGATTCAAATCCTTACAATTTAAGGATAAATTAAAAGACTTAGGTTTTTTCTGAGATATTTATGAAAAATAAAGAACTGCCACCAAAACTATCCATAAAGAAATAAAACCAAATGCAATCATCTCTTGTACTTGAGAGTTTGCAGGTATTAATCTTTGATCTTTAAGAACGGTTTTAGTATTCATATTTTTTTGTAACTTAAATGACACTTATATGTCACATAATAGACACAATAGACTAATCTTATAGAAAAAACTAGCATTTTTTTTTAAAAACTATGAAATTTAAATATTTAAAAATTTAATTCAATTCCTATTTTATTTCTCTAGATTTAAAAATAATACACGATAAAATTGTTGTGAAACTATTGTCCCAGTGTGACTAAATTTAAATGTCATGATTGATATTTAGAATGAAATCAAGAATTTCATCCCTTACCCTTCTGTAAATATTTAATATTTTTTCATCATCATTTATATTTTCTGAGAGCTTAGGAGGATCTTCAAAACCTTTGTGTATGGTCTTCCCTTTGAATAAGACTGGACAGTTTTCTTCAGCATCTGAACATAAAGTAAAAACATAATCAAAATCTATGTCTTCCAATTCGTTTATGGTTTTAGAGAATTGATCAGATATATCAATTTTGACTTCTGACATTACTTTGATTGCATATGAATTTAAATTAGATTTTCTAGTGCCAGCTGAATAAGCCTGAAAACTAGTAAATTTTTTTGCAAAACCTTCAGCCATTTGCGATCTACAAGAATTTCCAGTGCAGAGAAATAATATTTTCTTTGATTCTCTCATCTTAAAAATTTATAAATATACAAAGCAATAAACAGACCAATTAATTGGCCTGAAAAGAAATAAATAATCGACTCTGGTGAAATTCCAGTAAAGGTATCCGTAAATGTCCTAGCTAGAGTTACTGCTGGATTTGCGAATGAAGTAGACGATGTAAACCAGTAACCCGCTGTAATAAATAAAGCAACTGAAATAGCTACATTAGACTTATTATTTTTTCTAACCATTAAGATAGTTAAAATTAATCCCAATGATGCAATTATTTCACTAAAAACCATGCTGATTCCCATCCTGGGTTTGGATGAAATTTGAAGCAAACTAAGTTCAAATATGAAATGGATTAATATTACTGCGAAAATTCCTGCAATGAATTGAATAACTAAATAGAAGAGTAAATCTTTTAAGTTGATCTCTTTTAAAAAATAAAAGGCTATTGAGACAATTGGATTAAAGTGAGCTCCTGATAAATCTTCAAAAGATTTAATAATGACATAAAGAATTGCTCCGGTTGCAATCGTATTACCTAATAAAGCCACTGCCACGTTACCAGAAGATAAATTATCACCCATGATCCCGGAACCAATGACTGTAGCCACTAAAAAAAAGGTTCCTAAGAATTCAGCAATGTATTTTTTTATTTTCATTAATTCCTAAAATCAAACTTTTTTCTTTAAATAAATATAAAAGCTCATACAATTTCCCTGTTTCTAATTCATATTTTTACATCAATATTGAGGAAACTACTTCTTGTGTTTTATTTAAATTCATTTCGATAAGTAGCTCTCTTTGTCTTTAACAGTAATTAAATTAATTTAATACTTGTATCAGAAAAGGCCATATCTAAATATGGCCTTTTTGAAGTTTTTTATTATAAACAGAGAAAAAATAAAAACTTAACTTCGATTCATAGAAATAAACCTCTTATTTAAAGGAGACTTTAAATCCTAATGAAGCTGATTGACCAAGATCATATTGATCATATATTGCAATATTATTCATAGAAGCAAAGTACTCCTCGTCAAGTAAATTTCTTAATTCAAGCGACAATTTCAAATCGTAATTAGGGTAATCTAAGACTCTTGAATATGTAAAATCAACCAATAATGGAGGTTCTTCAACAATATCTGGTAAAACATCAATACCTCTAGCTCTTACTCTATCACTAACATAGTTAAAGATTAGGGTGGCTTCAGATTGATCTTGTAAATTATCTAAACCAAGTTGAAAATTTGCAATTGTATCTGATTGACCCTGTAATCTGGTATCTCTTCCATTCGCTAGAAGATTTTGAGCATTTACTGAAGTACCAAGAGTATTTATATAAGTATCTCCAGGATTCACAATTACTTCAGATTCAGTATCCGTATAATTGAACTTAACGATTAAGTCGTTACTAGAATCCATAATTGCCTCAAATATTTGCTCATATTCAATTTCAAAACCAGTGATTTCAGCCATAGGAACGTTTTGGTAAGAAGTAATAATTAAATCACCTGACTCATTAACAGTTTCTTCGATAGGATTAAGAATTTCCTTGTAAAAAATTCCAGCAGTTAAAAATTGATTTAAACCAAAATAGTATTCAGCTCTTAAATCAATATTGTCAATCTCACTATTTTGCAAATATAGTGAACCAGCTATTACTCTGTCAGTATCAACATCTAAAAATAGTGTCGGAGAAAGCTCTCTGAAGGATGGCCTAGCAATTGTCTGAGAAAGACCCAATCTAATTTGAAGGTTTTCATCAAATTCAGGAAGATAAGTTAATGTCAATGAAGGTAGCAGATAATCTTCTTCTATTGATTTATCAATAGTAGAGTCAACGCCTGTAAATAAATCATATGTATTAACTTGCTGAAGGCCGTCTTCATGCCTTATTCCAGCAGTAATTTCAAAGTTATCTCCAATTTCAGATTCAACGCTAATATACGCTGAATCAACTTCCAATAATCCTAAGTACCCAGCTGGCGATGAACTTGCAGTATTCTCAATTACCAACAATCTATTAGGATCAAAATTTTGATCAGCAAAAATATAATCTATTCTATTATCTAGACCAGTTAGAGGTATGGAACCACCAGCGTCCAGAAACCTATAACTTCTAACTTCAGCCGATCTGTCATTTTCAAGACTTTCAACTCCAGCTCTTAAAAATGATGAGGAACCAAAGGGTATCTCTAAATCTATAACAACATTTGTAGTTTGGTCTTCGACCATACTAAACTGGGTTTGGTTCCTACCTGTATTAACATCGTATAAGTAAACTCCGTCATTGTTTCCATCTTCATAGAAAGCAACTCTTTCATATGGAGAATCTCTCTCTGCCTCTCCATCACCCAAACCTACATTTAAATTCCAGTCATTTTCAAAAGTCTTATTAAAATTTAACTGATGATTTGTTAATTCTCTTTCGTAAAATTCTAGAAAATCTTCTCGGACATTAGCTGAATCACTTGAGTCATACCCTTGCAAGATACGAGCTTCTTTTGATCCTTTATGAATATATAATCCGGTGTATTTTAATTCAGATAAATCCGTTTCAACACCAAGAACAGCCATTGCATATGCTGTAATATCATTCGTTGTGCTTCTAAAAGTTTTGTCATTTTGAACTACTACATTAACAGTTCCATCACCCTGATTTTGTAAATCACCGGTTTGTCTGATTCCTTCTTGTGTATCCCAAGAATTTTTGTAACCTCCTGTAACCATAAATCCCATTGTTGCACTTGGAATACCAATGATTTGATCAATTCCTAAACCATCAAAACTATCTCCATAAGTTAAACTATAAGATTGATCTAGAGGAACTTCTCCTGATTGTAAGACCCATAGCTTTGAATTTTCAAAATCTCGACCAAAGTTAGCCAATTGTGTTGAATTAAAGTTAGATCTATCAAGTTTAAGGTTGTTATTGATAGCGTCCTGAATACTGCTTGGAACTGATCTGACCCCGTCATCGTACCCAAAATTATCCTCTCCGCCGTCATACATCAACCCATCATTTTTTAACGAAGTAGCGGAGTTGAAGCCTGCTGAAGCTGAAAATTCAAAGATTCTATCTAAAGGCACAGCCTTTGTTTTTATCTCAACCATGCCTCCACCAAACTCACCAGGCATGTCAGCTGAATAGGTTTTTTGTACTACAGACGATCCAATGATGCTTGTTGGAAAAAGATCAAGTGGTACAACTCTTTTGAGTGGTTCTGGGCTTGGAAGATTAAGGCCGTTTAGTGAAGCAGATGAATATCTATCACCTAAACCTCTTACAAATACGTATTTACCTCGCACTAGACTTAGACCCGCAAGTCTTGTAAGGGCGATAGCAATATTGTCATCACCAGCTCTTTCAATATCTGACGAATCTAATATTGCAGAAATCTCAGATGTATTCCTTTTTGCATCTGGTATAAAAGATCCACTTACAACCATTTCTTCATCAGCTTCCTGAGCATTAATAAATAATGGAAAAACTATTATGAGGGGTAAAGTAAACTTTAAAAAACCCATTAGTTTGTTTATTTTTTTTGTAGATTTCATTTTGACTCCAAAATAGATTTTAAAAGGTATTAGTTAAGTTTTATTGATCCAGGTACTGTCCATACTTTGTACCAATCATCAGTAGCTCCGCTAACTGCACCTATATATGTAGGACTATCAAAAAATCCATCGGCATTGTATGTATCAGGAATAGCTGTCACAGTAACTGCGCTCTCTGCAGTACCGTTAACAACTCCTGAAAGAGTATTCACATAAGTACCTCCGCCTGAATTAGCTCCATAGAGATTGTTTGTTCCTGCTTTTACAATTGCATCTACCTCTGCAATTGTTGCACCAGTAGGGGGAGTAACCGCATTATTACGATCTGTAGCTATATAACTAGGACAATCCATTGCAACGGAATTCATTGAGAAGTGAGGAGTAGAAGCTCCATCTAAAACAGTTTCTGAAAAAGTTGTTTCAATGCAACCTGTTGATTTACCAGAAGCTGCGTTAAGGACTGCAGCAACTCCATTATAATATTGACCTGATACACCCTCTTTTAACTTGAATATCTCGTCATGACCTCTGCTTACAAATGTGAAATTAGAAACAATGGGGTTTGATCTAGGCTCTGTTAGGTAGCCTACTAATGCATCAGAGTTTGTGTTGTCTGATTCTACAATGTGATCACCTTTATCGTTGGCCTGTTGAACTATTACGTATTGAAGTCTTCCTTGATAACCCCAATCAATGTCCAAGTTATCATCATCTGATCCAGTACATATCAAACGTTTCACATCGACTGTTCCACCAAAGAACTCAACGCAATCGTCAGCATTGTTATGCACTTGGATGTATTCAACCGAAGTACCGCTTCCAACACCACCAAAAGTGATTCCATTTAGCTCATTACCTGGAAATACCTCATATCCTGCATACTGAACTCTTAAATATTTGAGTGCTCCACTGCTGTCAGTAGGGAATTCACCACCCATTACATCTCCAGCTGATCCCTCAACCACTTTTTCACAAGGGGAAGCTTTTGCTCCTCCTGTGTATGTACACTTATTGATAGGTGATTGACCAAGAATGACTAATCCACCCCAAAGTCCTCGTGTCGAGTTAACATCTGCTTGACCAAGAATATCTAGTCTTCCGGTCATCACAATTGGAGCTGATCTTGTTCCAACAGCATTAATATCGGACCCTCTCATGACAACTAAATAGTCATTACCTGATTCACCAAAAACTGTAACGCCAGGATTAATAGTTAGTGTAGCTGTATCACCGTTTGCAGCTAAGCTATCTGCTCCTACATCAACACCGATTTGAACTTTACCATCAAGCTTATAATAGTTTCCTGCAACTAGAGTTAGGTCATCTGTTATAACTCCGCTTAAGTCACAAACTTTTCTACCTAAGAGAACTTCTGATTCAAGAGTTCCAGCTGGACATGCAGGATCGGTAAATAAACCAACTGTCCAACCTGCAGCCCAGTTATTTTCTGCATCAGACCCAGGTGAAAATGCACCAATATAATCAGTCGCTGAAAACCAAGTATTAACTGAGTATTTAGTGTCATCATAAGCAGGGCATAGTTCAGAAAGAGCACCGGTAGCTGTACCTGGTCTTTGAACTGCACACATAGCGTTCTTTGATCCTATGGAGAAAGCGCTAGGAACAGCAGATTCTGTATCACCCAAGAAATATGTGTCTACCAAAGTGTTGGATCCAAAGTTTAAGTTAGTTGATCTTGATGTAAGTGATGCTTCGAACTCTGCATCAGTTACTATGTCAGTAGCAGCGGCACCTGTTGAATTGGTGAACACTACAGGGAAATTTGTGTCATTACCTGAATCAAAAAATATGGAATGATGGGCAATTTTATCTGTTAATAAGCCATCTTGGATAGTTTCTTTAAAAGTACCCTCTATGAGATTTTGCGATGCTTGATTTACAACAATACCATTGATATAAATTCCAGATACACCTTCTTTATACTTAAGTGGTTCGTCAGCTCCTCCTCCAATAAAGGTAAAGTTGGCAACCATTGGTTGTGATCTAGGCTCTGTTAGGTAGCCTACTGTTGCATCAGAGTTTGTGTTGTCTGATTCCACAATGTGATCACCTGCGCCAACATTTTGTTTAACAACAACAAATTGCATTTTTCCTTGATAACCCCAATCAATATCAAGATTATCATCACCTGCATTCGTGCAAACTAAATGTTTGACATTTACAGTTCCACCAAAAAACTCTACGCAATCATCTTGGTTGTTATGAATTTGAACGTAGTCTACTTCGGTACCATAACCAACACCACCAAAGGTAATACCATTTAATTCGTTACCTGTGAATATTTCTTTACCTGCATATTCAACTCTTACAAAGTTTAAGACACCAGAGTTATCAGCTGGAGAAGCTCCACCCATAATAGCAGTAGTAGAACCCTCAACCACTCTTTCACAATCTGCAGTGTTTAAATTAGCGGCATCACATCTATTAATTGGTGCTTTTCCTAAAATTACTATTCCTCCCCAAAGACCAGTTGCACTTTCCGGATTAGTTAAAGTTCCATCAACAGCAGAAGCTGCAGTAAATCTGATAGGATTAGATCTTGTTCCATTAGCAATTATTTTCGAACCTCTTTGAACAACAAGATAATCATCAGGTGTTTTTTGAGCAATCGTTACACCAGCAGGAATCGTTAATGTTGCAGAAACTCCTCCAGTTTTTAGAACGTCTCCGCCCCCTATATCGACTCCAACATCAACTAAACCAGATAAACGATACATTACATCAGTTGTCAAAGTAAGATCTGAAGTAATTGGTCCCGTAATTGCACATAATGTGTTTCCAGCAAGCGTTGCATCATTAGAGATAAACGAAGAAGTAGGACATGTTCCTGTTAATAAAGTGCTACCAGCAGTAGCTGCAGTACTAGAAGAACTAGCTGGGGCTGCTAGTGGTGCTAGTTCACCGGGCGAAGCAATGTCAGTATCACCGGAGCCACCACAAGAAACTATAACGAAGATTGAAAGAACTAAGAATAAGTATTTAGTTGAATTTAGGTTCATAAGATTTCCTCTTAAACTAATGAATTAAAAATATATAGAAAGATATTACACAGAGATAGTGACGGAAATGTTACGTCGTATTACGAAAATGTTACGTCTTTACAAAACTAATGAAAACTATTACGAAAAAATAATTTTAAAAAAAATTTTTTGTTTTGACATATGAGAGATTTAGTTACGGTTAAAAAAAGTTTACTAAAAAGTTTAATTTGACGAATATGTTACAGATATGTTACATTTATGTTAATTATGTTTCATTTATGTAACATATGTAATAAGGGGAATAGTTATGAAATACTTTAAAAATATAATTTTTTTATCAATCATTTTGGCTAGTACAAGTGTCATGGCTGATAAAGCAATTTTCGAAAGTGCTAAAAAACATTTAAATTTAGACTCAAAATATATAGAGATTGAATATGATTTCAATCTAGTTAAAGACTTTTGTCCAAGACAATCAGTAGGCTGCTATATATCTGCTGACATGGGTAGAATATTTTTAGAAAATGATTTATCGAAAACGCATCATGATGTTGTGATTTTTGGTCTTTATAGCGATTATCTTCAACATTCAAATACTGGATTAATAGATAGTTCTTTGACTTGTGATTTAAAAGTTAATTATCTAATAGAGGAAAAGCAAAATGATCTCGTAGATCTTTATTCTAATCATTGTAAAGATATTAATCGAAATTTATTCTTGGCAAGTAATCAATAGATATGAATATGTTATAAAAGGGCTAAGTTTTAGCCCTTTTATAAATATAAGATCTTTTCAAACGTAGTCCGTTACAACACCGTTGGAATTTTTTACTTCATCTCATGCATAACCATCGGTAGGATCTAATTCTTATTGAACTTAGTAAATTTCAGTCAATCCGTCAAAACCCAAAACTCCTTTTACTCCTTATCTGAGTGCATTGATAAAATAATCATCAATGCCATTACCGTCATTAGCAGCAATATTTATTTTGCCATAAACATTTAGAATAGCTTATGAATTGGTGATAAGAAGCCAAAATAAAATTGTTTACAATAAAAAATTTAATCTTCCATAAAAACTTAGCTAGAATAGATCTTCACAAAAAAACATGATTGAATTTGATATACCAAACTACAGAAGAATTGATTCTAAGCTTTATGAAAAAGAAAAAAGAAAGCTTTTAATTGAACTTGTCAAACTCCAGAATTGGATCATACAAGAGAAAAAAAAGATTGCTGTTGTGTTTGAAGGAAGAGACACAGCTGGTAAGACTGGAAGTATTTCTGTGTTATCTAAATATCTGATACCAAAACACTGTCGCTTAGTTAAATTAGGGATTCCTACTGCAAGAGAATCAAAAAACTGGTTTCAAAGATATGAGAAACAGTTACCAGGTGTGGGTGAATTAGTTTTTTTTGATCGGTCTTGGTATACCAGAGCTTTAGTTGAATCAACCATGGGCTATTGTACAAAAGGACAATACAAATCTTTTATGAAAAGAGTTGTGCCCTGGGAGCAAAAACTTAGAGAAAATGGTACAGAAATACTTAAGTTTTATTTATCCATAGAAAAAGGAACTCAAAAAATGAGAATAGAAAAACGCAAGAATAGTCCTTTGGTATATTGGAAAATAAGTGAAAACGATTTAAAAGGTTTGGACAAATGGGATATTTTTACCCTATATAAAGAGCAAATGTTTAAGAATACTTCCTATTCCGAGGCACCTTGGATAGTTTTAAATGCAAACGACAAAAAGATAGCGGTGCTTCATGCATTACGCTACATCCTAGGAAGCTTTGATTATCCTGATAAAGACTTGCCAAAGCCAAAAGTTTGGACAGAGAATATTAATGATTACTCTCTAAAGATAAATAAAGTCCCTTTTAATAACTTAAGTTATCAGCAATACAAGGTATTAAAAGTTATGGCAGATGAAGAATAAAACTCAACGCTTAGCTTGTATTGATATTGGTTCAAACGCAATTAAATATCGTCAATATCGTATATCAAAACAAAAGAATAAAAATTTTGCTGAATTGGATACCTTTAAAAGAATTTCAGTGAGACTTGGAACCGACGCATTCAAATTTAAAAAAATTTCTTCTGAAACAGAACAGAAATTATTAAAAAGCATAATGAAACTCAAAGACAAGGCCGATAAAAAAGATATAAAAATAATTACTGGGGTGGCTACCTCTGCAATGAGAACAGTTTCAAATGGACATAAAATTTGTAAAAGAATAAGAAAAGAAACCGATATAGAAATAAAAATCTTATCCGGAGACGAAGAAGCTCAACTGTTAAATTTTTTTAATTACAAAGATTTTAAAAAAGATGAAACCTTGGTCGTGGATATTGGTGGTGGCAGTACCGAGTTGTTCCATCAAGGAAATGGCAAACATCTTGCAAAGTCTTTTCCGCTTGGTGCGGTGCGAATTTTAGAAGGAAAAGACTCACCCAAGCATTGGAATAATTTAAAAGAGTGGCTAACAAAAATTCCATCTGAAAATATAAGAAATATAGTTGGTGTTGGTGGAAACGCCAGACTCATCAATGAAATTATCAACAGACAAGATAGAAAATCATCCTTAGAGGAATTAAAAGTTTTAAAAAAAGAACTAGAGAATAAGAATTTTGAAGAAAAAGTATCATTTTATTCTCTACCCGAGGACAGAGCCGATATTCTTGAACATGCTATAGCTATTTTTATAGAAATCATTGAATTTTTTCCTAACTCTTTCTTATTCGATAGTTCTTGGAATATTGCTGACGCGGTAATGGAAAAAGAACTTCAGGAAAACAAAAATATTCAAGCAGCTTGAACTGATTTTTCTTCATCGATTTTTACATCGATAAAGAAAGTTGCACCTTTAGGCTCATTCGATCCAACTCCTAAGGGATACCCCATCATCAAAGCTAAATTTTTACTGATCGAAAGGCCTAAACCTGTACCGCCTATTTTTGTCGATCGACCTTTGTCTATTCTGTAAAATCTTTCAAAAACTCTTTCTCTGTATTTTTTTGGTACGCCTTTACCTTGATCTGATACGGATAGTCTTATAAAACCCCTAGAAAAGTAAGATTCTTCTATGTTTATGAGGCTTTTTTTAGGCGAATGTTTGATAGCATTACTTAAGAAATTTGTCAGGATAATGTTCAAAGCAGCTGCATCAGCCATAACCCTAGTTTGTTCGTTCAAATTATTTTGCACAGTTAATTTTTTCTCTTCTAAACTGGATTTAAATCCTTCAATTAAGTTATTGACAATTAAAAATGCATCTAAAGACTCAATTGAGATCGGATATTCCCCTGCTTCCATGCTTGAAATTTTAAGCAAATCATTAACTATTACTTTCATACGTTCTGATTGAGAAGATATTGCTTCCGTGAATAACTTAGCGTTTTCATCATCTTTAATTAATTTATTGTTAATCAAAGTTTCAGCATTAGCTTTGATAACACTAATTGGTGTTCTCAATTCATGAGAGACGTTGCCAATAAAATCTTCTCTCATTTTTTCAAGGTTTTTAGATTTGGATATGTCACTAAAAACAATCAGCAATTCATCTCTCATATCATCTTTTTTAGCACTCACCAGATAAACAGTCTTAATAGATCTAGGGCCTGAAATCTCTCTAACCAAGTCTTCTTTATTCCAGGCTTTTTCGATAAATTTCTTAAATTGAGGGTAACTAATTTTTTCAAAAAGTTTATCGCCGATATTTAAGTCAGACCAAAATTCTGAATTAATAGTCTTATTCGCAAACAATACTCGATTGTTTCTATCAACTAAAATAACTCCTTGTCCCATTTTTGATAACACAGAGCTAAATTGTTCAGTTTGTTGAGAGTAATTAACTAGCTCATCTTTAACTTGCCTAGATTCCTTAAGAAGCCTATCAAAAATTTCTTCAGAAGCCACTGAAGGATCATCCATATTATTTTTGGCGATAAGCTGAGCTGCTGAATTTAATAGTCTTTTAAAATATTGATAAATTAAATAGGTTGCAACAAAAGCAGTAAGAAGTAATAAATAGAATCCTATTATTAAATTTCCATTTAAGAAAATATTTCCTCTATAAATGGCATATCCAAACAAAGTGGCGAAAGAAACAGCTGTTAGGACCAACAAAAACAGTTTTACTTTTACGGAAAATTTCATTTAATCTAATTTATTGAAGATATACCCTTCTCCTCTGACTGTTTCTATTTTATCTCCGTATTTTCCAATTTTTGATCTCAATCTTTTAATATGCGTATCGACAGTTCTGGTTGTGACATCCTGGTCATAGCCCCATACTTTATTTAGTAGATTGTCTCTAGTTTGAACTTTGTCAGCTTTGGATAAGAGATGTTTGAGAAGTTTGAACTCTTTTGAGGTTAAAGATATTTTTTTATCGGATAAGTAAACTTTATGCTTATTGGTATCTATTTTTAGGTTTTCAAAAATAAGCACTTCTTCCTCGCCTTCGTCTTTTTCTTTCGAGGATCTTTTAAGCATGCCATTGACTCTAAGCAATAACTCTCTGACACTATAAGGCTTAACAACGTAATCATCTGCCCCTACTTCAAAACCTACCACCCTATCTACTTCCTCTCCTTTAGCAGTGACCATAATAACCAAGAGATTTTTTAGGTCGTCTTTATTTCTAATGTGTCGACAAATATCTAAACCGCTGGTATCTGGCAGCATTAGATCAAGAATAACTAGAGCTATGGAATCATTTTTCTCAAGCAACTTCATGGCCTCTTTGCCATTCACTGCTTTTGAAACTTTGTAACCTTCACTTTCAAAATTAAAAGAAAGAGTCTGAAGCAAATCAGGTTCGTCTTCTACCAATAAAATGTGTTCTTTACTCATACTCTAATTTTACTAGAAATAGTTTTTTCTTGTTAGATAAAAAATTTATTTTACAATTTTGTAATGCTTCCTGAATAGTTTAACACTTAGGTTAGCTCTTTTGGATTTTTGAGAAAATTAAGCACTCCAGATAGAGTATCAGGCTTAGGTATATTTATTTGACAAATTGAACAGGTTTTAAGGTAAATAGACTTGGTTTTAAGAATCTCCTCAGCAACATAAGATATTGTCGGATTGTGCCCAAAAATAACAACATGCTTCTCATGGTTGTTTTCTAAAATTAAACTTTTGTAGTCTTGTAAATTTGCATGATATAAATCATCAACTATATTTAAGTTAATTGGAGTCAATTCTTTTTTAAAATATTTTGCTGTTGATAAAGCTCTATTGGCCGGACTACTGTAAAGAATAGGTTTCTCTTGAATATT
Source organism: Gammaproteobacteria bacterium (assembly GCA_045564455.1). Lineage (GTDB taxonomy): Bacteria > Pseudomonadota > Gammaproteobacteria > Magnimaribacterales > AG-339-G14 > CASICS01. Next base: position 180,153 of record JBJLHG010000001.1, on the reverse strand, counting down.
ATCAGAAAACCAATTGGCCATTTTTAACGCATCAGTAATTCCTCTTTCATTTAACGGTCTTTCAAAATCTTTCAATGAGGAATCATTCCAAGAGGATTTGGCATGTCGTATTAATGTAAGAAGCATTTAAAAAAAGTAGTCGATTAAATAACTGATAACACCAAGGAATACCGTTACTGAAACCAATACTGCAAGAAGCCCTTTCAAGTTAAACTCTTTATCTTCGCTCATGATCTGTCATAATCCTATTTTTAAAAAACTAACATTAACATATGGCTAAAGAAGATTTAATAGAAATGGAAGGTGAAGTGATCGATACGATGCCTAATACTACTTTTAAAGTAAAATTAGAAAATGATCATATAATTACAGCCCACATTTCTGGAAAAATGCGAAAAAACTATATAAGAATTCTTACTGGAGACAAAGTTAAAGTGGAGTTGACTCCATATGACTTATCTAAAGGTAGAATTACTTTTAGATCGAAATAAATTAATTTTTTTCTTCTGCTTTTTCTTTATTAATCTCAACTTCCTCAAAAGAAATTTTTAAATCATCTTTTATGCAAGTTACATAGACTGTTCCGCCTTTTTTAGAAAGATCTCCAAATAGAATAGATTCAGCTAAATTTTTCTTAATTTTATCTTGAATTAATCTTTGCATTGGCCTTGCGCCCATTTTTTCATCGTAGCCATTTTTAACTAACCATTTTCTGGCTTTAGAATCTACTTCTAAAGTAACCTTTTTATCATCTAGTTGGGCTTGTAATTCAGTTAAGAATTTATCTAAGACAGTATGTATAACTTGTTCACTTAATGGATCAAACTGAACAATGGCATCAAGTCTATTTCTAAATTCTGGAGAAAATGTTTTTTTAATCATTTCTGAACCGTCGCTTCTATTATCTTGTTTTTGGAAACCCATTGATTCTCTAGCCATTTCTTGAGCTCCGGAATTAGTAGTCATAATTAGTACGCAGTTTCTAAAACTAGCTTTACGGCCATTATTATCTGTAAGAGTTCCATGATCCATCACCTGCAATAAAACATTAAAAACTTCTGGGTGAGCTTTTTCTATTTCATCAAGAAGAATAACTGAATGAGGGTTTTTGGTTACAGCCTCTGTTAATAAACCACCTTCATCATATCCAACATATCCTGGAGGTGCTCCTATCAATCTAGAGACGGTATGTCTTTCCATATATTCAGACATATCGAATCTAACTAATTCAACTCCTAATAAATGGCCTAATTGTCTAGATACTTCAGTTTTTCCAACTCCAGTAGGCCCTGAAAAAAGAAAAGATCCCATCGGTTTTTCATCGTTACCTAAACCTGCCCTAGACATCATAATCGAACTAGCAAGTTTATTGATGGCTTGATCTTGACCAAAGATAACCCTTTTTAAGTCCTCTTCTAATTTTCCGAGCGAGACTCTATCTTTCGTAGAAATACTTTTTTCTGGAATTCTAGCAATCTGAGAAATAACTTTTTGAATATCTAACTCGCCTACAGTTTTTCTCTTTTTATCAGAAGAAAGTCTTATTCTTGCGCCGGCTTCATCAATTACATCTATTGCTTTATCAGGCAAAAACTTATCATTTATATGTTTGGCTGATAGCTCTGCTGCTGCTTTTAATGCAGATTGTGAATATTTTAAATCATGATGTTCTTCAAATTTAGTTTTTAACCCTTCAAGGATTTTAACTGTCTCAGCTACAGAAGGCTCATCTAAATCTACTTTTTGGAATCTTCTAGCTAAAGCTCTGTCTTTTTCAAAAACAGTTCGATACTCTTTAAATGTTGTTGATCCAATAAATTTAATAGAACTTTTACCTAGAATAGGTTTTAACAAATTTGAGGCATCCATTACTCCACCTGATGTAGCTCCAGCACCAATGATTGTATGAATTTCATCAATAAATAAAATAGCATTATCTATCTCTGACAAGTCTTTAAGTATCACTTTAAGTCTTTTTTCAAAGTCTCCTCTATATTTTGTTCCCGCTAAAAGCGAACCCATATCTAAAGAAAAAATTTGTGCGCTTAGTAAATTTTCTGGAACGTTTTTATCAACAATATTTTTAGCTAACCCTTCGATTAATGCTGTCTTTCCAACGCCTGATTCGCCAACTAAAATTGGATTGTTTTTTGAGCGCCTTGCAAGAATTTGAGAAATCCTTACCAACTCGTTCTCTCTACCTATAATAGGATCTATTCTTCCCTTTTGTGCTTCATCATTGAGGTTCAACGCATATTTAGAAATATCCGAATCTAAATTTTCATCTGTCGTCTCTTCGTCAGAAAAATTTACATTTTCTTCATTTTCTAACGTTTCTTCGCCATGGCTTAAAAAAGCTACAGCATCTAGCCTGTTCATTCCTTGTTTCTTAAGAAGATAGACGCTATGACTTTCTTTTTCGCTAAATAAGGCTACTAAAACATTGGCGCCAGTAACCTCACCTGATCCAGTAGATTGAACATGAAATACAGCTCTTTGAATTACTCTTTGGTAACTTAGCGTAGGTTGAATTTCTTTGGCTTCATCCTGCGATAAAGGGGTATGTTCTTCAATAAATTTTAGCAATTCTATTTTTAAAAGCTCTGTATCTACATTACAAGAAGCCAATACTTTTAAAGATTCTTCATTCTCTAAAAGAGAAAGCAGCAAATGCTCTGTAGTAACAAATTCATGCTTATTCGAATGGGCATACTTGAACGAATTATTCAGACAAGATTCTAAATTTTTTTCTAACAATTAATCATCCTCCGCGGGTTCAATCTCGCTAATTAACGGATGTTCATTTTGTTGGGCAAAGTTATTAATGTGAGATGACTTAGTTTCTGCTACCTCTCGAGTAAAAACACCACATATTCCTTTTCCTTTTGTATGAACAGCCAACATAATTTCTGTAGCTTTTTCCTTATCATACCCAAAAAAGGATTGAAGAATATATATAACGAACTCCATTGGTGTGTAATCGTCATTCAATAGAACTACATGATATAAGGAGGGCCTTTTTAAAATAGGATCAGCAGGTTTAACCAAAACAGAAGAATTATCTTCAAAATCATTTTGGCTGTTATTTTTCAATAACTCTCTTATCATTTCTAATTTATTTTCTCTTGATCCATTCCTTTGATAATTGAATCACCAAATTCAGAGCATTTTAATAAAGTAGCCCCTTCCATTAATCTATCAAGATCATAAGTTACTAATTTAGACTTGATTGACCAGCTAATACCTTTTAAAACATAATCAGCTGCTTCTTGCCATCCCATAAACTCAAGCATCATATGAGCAGAAAGAATTAATGAAGATGGATTTATCTTATCTTTGCCAGCATATTTAGGTGCCGTTCCATGAGTAGCTTCAAACAAGGCTACAGATGAGCCAATATTTGCTCCAGGAGCCAAACCTAATCCGCCTACTTTCGCTGCTAATGCATCAGAAATAAAGTCTCCATTAAGATTCATAGTCGCAACAACGTCATAATCAACCGGTCTAATTAAAATTTGCTGAAGAAAATTATCTGTAATTACATCTTTGATGATAATTGGCCTTCTAGTTTTTGGGTTTCTAATTCTCATCCAATCGCCACCATCTAAGGATAAAGCTCCAAACTCTCTTTCTGCAAGTTCATAGGCCCATTTCTTAAATGAGCCTTCTGTAAATTTCATTATGTTTCCTTTATGTACAATTGAGACTGAAGATCTATCATGCTCAATTGCGTATTCGATTGCTTTTCTAACCAATCTTTCCGTTCCTTCTTTGGAAATATTTTTCACACCTATTCCACAATTGTCTTCAAAACGAATATTCGTTACTCCCATTTCTGCAGTTAAAAAATTAATAATTTTTTTTGCTTCTTCGCTTCCTGCTTCAAATTCAATTCCTGTATATATATCTTCAGAATTTTCTCTAAAGACAACCATATCAGTAAGTTCGGGTCTTAAAACCGGTGTCGGAACACCTTCAAAGTAACGAATTGGACGCTGACATAAAAACAGATCTAGTTTCTGCCTTAATGCAACGTTTAAAGATCTAATTCCACCGCCAATTGGGGTTGTTAAAGGACCTTTTATTCCAACAACAAACTCGTTAAGGGCCGCTAATGTTTCATCAGGAAGCCATACATTATCTCCGTAAACTTTTAACGATTTCTCTCCCGCAAAAACTTCCATCCAGTTGATTTTTTTTTCATTTCCGTAGGCTTTTTTAACTGCGAAGTCTATGACTTTTTTCATAACAGGAGTTATATCAGTACCAATCCCATCTCCTTCTATGTAGGGAACGATTGGATTATTAGGAATATTTATATTGCCAGAGTCATCAAAAGTGATTTTTGTTCCATCCTCGGGAACTATTATTTTTTTATATTTCATATAAACGATTTAGAATAAACGTAAAAAGATATCATATCATTTTTAAAAGTCTTAAGTTATGACAAAAAAAGTATTAGTAGGAATGTCAGGAGGAGTAGATTCTTCAGTAGCTGCTGCCTTGCTTATAGACCAAGGTTTTGAAGTTACAGGTGCGTTCATGAAAAATTGGAGTGACGATGACGGCACTCCATACTGCAGTGTTAAAGAAGATTTTCTTGATGCGGCATCGGTATGTCAAAAATTAGATATAGAGTTAATTCAACTTAACTTTGCTAAAGAATACAGTGTAAAGGTTTTTGATTACTTTTTATCAGGCTTAAAAGAAGGCAAAACTCCTAACCCAGATATATTTTGTAATAAATACATAAAATTTGAAGAATTCTTTAATTATGCTGAAGATAATAATTATGATTTTGTAGCAACAGGACATTACTGCCAAACCGAAAAAAGTGAAGATGAAACTTTTTTAATAAAAGCTGTTGATCAGTTAAAAGATCAAACTTATTTTTTAAATAATATAAACAAAAGAGTATTAGCTAAGTGCTTATTTCCAATAGGAGATATTAAAAAATCTCAAGTAAGAATAATTGCTAAGGATAGAGATTTAATAACTCATAATAAGAAAGATAGTACTGGAATATGTTTTATTGGAGAAAGACCTTTCCCTGAGTTTCTATCAGGATATCTACCTGAAATTAGAGGTGAAATCATAAACGAAAAGGGAGTTAAGATTGGTGAGCATAAAGGATTATATTTTTACACTATTGGGCAAAGACAAGGTCTAGGAATAGGGGGCGTGAAAGGCTCTCCAGAGCAGCCTTGGTATGTTGCAAAAAAAAATATTAAAGACAATACTTTGATGGTTGTTCAAGACAACAATCATCCTCTTTTATTTTCTTCGCAACTAGAAGTATCTGAGGTTAATTGGTTAGTAGAAAAAAAGCCTGCTCTAGACAAATTATCTGCAAAAATAAGATATCGTCAACAAGATCAAAAGTGTTCTTTACAACAAGTTGAAAACAAGTGGTTGGTTGATTTTGAAGATCCTCAAAGAGCAATTACTTCAGGGCAATCGATAGTATTTTATAAAGATAACATTTGCCTTGGAGGTGGAGAAATAAATTAAAATTAACTATGTAGATATAAATTCGCGTTATTACATCTAAAAAAGATTCTTTTAATGTATAATCTTCAAGCTTCTAATGCTTAAAGACACACTTAATTCAATTTCTCCACTCGACGGCAGATATGCAGCTAAGGTTGCAGAATTAGAAAAATATTTTAGCGAATTTGCTCTCATAAAAAATAGATTTATTGTTGAAGTAAAATGGCTTATTTTTATGTCAAAAAACAAAAGCATTCCTTTTGTAAAACCCTTTTCAAAAAAGAACGAAAAAACTTTAGAAAACCTAATAATTAATTTTTCTTTAAAAGATGCTCAAGCAATAAAGAAAATTGAATCTAAAACGAATCATGACGTTAAAGCAATAGAACTTTATATCTGTAAATTACTTAATGACCTTAATCTTTCTAAATATAATGAATTTGTTCATTTTTGCTGCACTTCAGAAGACATAAATAATTTGTCATATAGCCTTATGCTAAAGGGTTTTTTAGATAACGAATATAAAGACATTAATAACATTCTGCTTAAGGAACTCAAACAAAAATCAAAAAAATGGTCCGGCATAGCTATGCTTTCTCATACTCATGGACAGACTGCTTCCCCGACTACTCTTGGAAAAGAAATAGCTAATTTTCATGAAAGAATTAAATTTCATTTAACCCTTTTAAAAAGTCATATTCCAGCAGGAAAATTTAATGGTGCCGTAGGTAATTACAATGCTCATTTAATTGTTGATGAAAAAATTAATTGGCAATTAATTTCAAAAAAGTTTGTTAATTCACTAGGTTTAAGTTGGTCTAAATATTCAACTCAAATAGAACAAAAAGATGTTTTGGTATCCATTATGTCAGTGATTGAAAATCTAAATAATGTTTTATTAGATTTATCAAAGGATGCTTGGTTATACATATCAAAAGGTTATCTGAAACAGTTAGTTATATCAGGCGAAGTTGGATCTTCAACGATGCCTCACAAAGTTAACCCTATTGATTTTGAAAATGCTGAAGGCAATTTAGTCTTGAGTAACGGTTTGTTATTTTCTATGAAGGATAAACTACAAATCTCAAGACTTCAGAGAGACCTTTCGGATTCCACAACTCAGAGAAACTTGGGATCAGCATTTGCTTATTCATTCTTGGCTTATAAGTCTCTTTTAAAAGGTCTTTCTAAAATTGAGCCTAACAAAGTCACAATCAACCAGGATCTCAATAAAAGTTGGGAAGTATTAGCTGAAGCTGTTCAAACCATTATGAGAAAAAATGGAGTTAAAGATAGTTACAATTTAATAAAAAAACTTTCTAGAGGAAAACCATTTGATAAAACGATCTATTTAGATATCATAGCAAATCTAGAGATTAGCGAAGAAGATAAAACTAAACTTTCCCTACTTTCTCCTTTAGAATACGTCGGCTTAGCTAAGCAGTTAGCTAAAGAAATATAACCCTAAATCAATTAAGGAAATAAAATGCTTGATTACAAAAAAACGATAGAAGAGTGCAGCAAACTAACAGATTCTGATAAAAATCTTTTTGGAAATATTAATCCTGAAAGTGCTGCCCGAATGAAAATGCAAAATCGTTTTCAGACTGGAATAGATATTGCTAAATATACTGCTTCAATTATGAGAGAAGATATGGATGCTTACGATAAAGATCCTTCTTTATACACTCAATCTTTAGGATGCTGGCATGGATTTATTGGTCAGCAAAAAATGATTTCTATCAAAAAGCATTTTGGAACAAACAAAAGAAATTACCTATACCTTTCAGGTTGGATGATTGCAGCTCTTAGATCAGAATTTGGACCTCTTCCTGATCAATCAATGCATGAAAAAACATCTGTTGCTAGTCTAATAAATGAACTCTATACCTTTCTAAGACAAGCAGATGCTCGAGAATTGGGTGGATTATTTAGAGAATTGGATGCAGCCGAGGGTGATGCTAAAACAGCAATTCAAGAAAAAATTGATAATTTCCAAACTCACGTTGTTCCAATTATTGCTGACATAGATGCAGGATTTGGTAACGAAGAAGCTACTTATTTAATGGCAAAACAAATGATTGAGGCAGGTGCTTGCTGTATTCAGATAGAGAACCAAGTTTCAGATGAAAAACAATGTGGCCATCAAGACGGAAAAGTTACTGTTCCTCATTCTGACTTCTTAGCAAAAATTAATGCAGTCAGATATGCATTTCTTGAATTAGGTGTCGATGATGGGGTTATCGTTGCCAGAACAGATTCTCTTGGAGCTGGATTGACTCAAAGAATAGCTATAACTCATGAAATAGGTGATTTAGGAGATCAATACAATTCTTTTCTAGACCTTGAAGAAGTTTCAGATAAAGATATGAAACATGGTGATGTTTGTATTAATTATCATGGAAAACTAGTAAGACCGAAAAGATTACCTAGTAATCTCTATCAATTTAAAAAAGGAACTGGAGAGGAAAGATGTATTCTTGACTCAATAACTAGCTTACAAAATGGTGCGGATCTTATTTGGATAGAAACCGAAAAGCCTCATATAGGCCAAATAGGAGCAATGATGGATGAGATCAAGAAAGTAATTCCCAATGCTAAATTGGTATACAACAATAGCCCTTCTTTTAATTGGACTCTTAATTTCCGTCAACAGGTCTTCGATAAAATGACTGAAAAAGGTCAAGATACTTCTGCATATGAAAGAGAAGCTTTAATGGATGAGAAATACGATGATACTGAGTTAGGAAAAGAAGCAGATGAAAGAATACGTACTTTCCAAGCCGATGCTGCAAAAGAAGCTGGAATTTTTCACCATTTAATTACTCTTCCAACATATCATACTGCCGCATTGTCTACTGATAACTTAGCTAAAGAATATTTTGGAGAAAAAGGAATGCTAGGATATGTTCAAGGTGTTCAACGTAAAGAAATTCGAGAAGGGATTGCATGTGTGAAACATCAAAATATGGCTGGTTCAGACATGGGAGATGACCACAAAGAGTACTTTGCAGGTGATGCAGCTCTAAAAGCTTCTGGTAAAGACAATACTATGAATCAGTTCTAGTCTTTGACCTTACCGCAAATACTACAAGACTCACCTTTATCTAAATAAATCCCTCCACAGCTTGGTTGGAGTGGTTTATTTTGTAAGATTAATCCGATAGCCATTCCTCCTATAGATAAAGCTATTACAATTATTGCGAAAACTACTGTAGCCATAAGTTATTCTATCAATTCATCCCATCTTAAGGTACTTGATGAAACAATTTTTTCTGAATCTTGATAAATAAAATATGCAGCTAAGTTATTCGAATTAGCTAAATCTATCCATTCATTATTTGAGGTTGCATACAAGGCAGTTGCCCATGCATCGGCCAGAGCAGTTGAAGATTCATTTAAGACAGATACAGATAATAAATTTGTATCAATCGAAGAAAGAGCAAGTGGATCAATTATATGGCCTGGATTTCTATAATCGCCGGATGTTGCGATAGATATATTTTGTTTAACTTTAAAATCTTTATGAATAGATTTATTAAATGAAGGATCAATCAAAGCGAAACTCCACTCATGAGCTCCCTTCTGACCTTCAAATCGCATTTCGCCACCTATTTCTATCATAAAATTAATAATCTCTTCTTCTTTTAAAATTTTCGACAAAGTATCTACTGCGTAACCTTTTGCAATAGCATTTAAATCATATTGATCATTTAAAAAAACATTAAAAGCTCCATTAGATCTATTTTTTATTTTCAGAGATAAGTTTATCAATCTTAGAAAGTCGTCATTTTCAAATTCAGAAACTTCTCCTCTATTTACTTTAGATATGTATGAGTCTTTTTTATAAGTAGAAAAAATACTATCAATTCTTTTTAATTCATTAAGAATTAAAGGCTTTATATCTTTATCTTTTTCATCAAAATATTTAACCTGCCAAGTAGTTCCAAAGATTTCTCCCTGAAAAACTTTTAAATTAGAATTTGATGAACAACTTATTAAAAAAGTTAATAAGAGGAATAATTTACATAAAAATTGATACAAGTTAGCCGCCAAAATCATCGAACATTATGTTCTCAGGCTCTACTCCTAAATTATCAAGCATTTTGAAACAAGCATCCATCATCATTGGAGGTCCGCACATATAGTATTCAGAGTCTTCTGGAGATGCGTGGTCTTTTAAATAATTATCATGCAAGACTTGGTGAATAAAACCTGTCATTCCTTCCCAATGATCTTCAGGTTGAGGATCAGAAAGTGCCGCATGCCAAGAAAAATTTTCATATTCATCTTGAAGCCTATTAAATTCTTCTACATAAAACATTTCTTTCAAACTTCTAGCGCCATACCAAAAAGATATTTTTCTAGAAGAATCTAAACTAAGTAATTGATCAAAAATATGAGATCTCATTGGTGCCATTCCAGCTCCTCCACCAATAAAGACCATTTCATTATTAGTTTCTTTAGCCATGAATTCTCCAAAAGGACCGAAAATAGTTAAAGGGTCGCCTGGTTTAAGATTAAATAAATATGAAGACGCTTCGCCAGGAGGAAAACTTGATCCTGGAGGTGGAGAAGCAATTCTTATATTAAATTTCATTACTCCTTTTTCTTCAGGGTAATTAGCCATTGAATATGCTCTAATTACTGGCTCTTTCACGACTGAAACATTATCTAATACCTTAAACTTTTCCCAATCTTCAATATAATCCCCCTCTATAGCAAAATCTTTATAATTAGCTTCGTAGGCGGGGATTTCCATTTGGACATAACCTCCAGCATCAAAACCAACGTCTTCTCCTTCCGGAAGCTTCAAGACTAATTCTTTAATAAAAGTAGCGACATTGTCATTTGATAAAACTGTTGTGTTCCATTTTTTTGCTCCAAATACTTCATCTGGAACAGTTATTTTCATATCGCTTTTAACCGGCACTTGACAGGATAAACGCCAGTTATCTTTTTTTTCTCTATTATTAAAATGAGCTTCCTCAGTAGCTAGTATAGATCCGCCGCCATCAAATACTTGGCAACGACATTGCGCACAAGTTCCACCGCCTCCGCAGGCAGAAGATAAAAATAAATTCTGATCAGCTAAAGTTTGAAGTAGCTTACCTCCAGCAGGAACAGTAATTGTTTTATCTGGATCACCATTTATTTCAACTTTTACGTCACCAGTTGAAACCAACCTAGTTCTTGCAAATAAGATCACAAATATCATTAAATTTACGATTAATGTAAAAGCTACTATTCCTAAAGATATTTCTATTAAATCAACCATTAGAGACTAATTCCTCCAAATGACATGAATCCAAAACACATTAAACCGACTGTTATAAAAGTGATTCCTAAGCCCTGAAGACCGTCTGGTATATCGCTATACTTTAGTTTCTCTCTTATTCCAGCTAACATTGCAATTGCTAAAGCCCAGCCAACTCCAGCTCCTAAGCCGTAAACAACGCTTTCTCCAAAAGCTAAACTTTTTTCAACCATAAATAAAGATGCTCCTAATATTGCACAGTTAACGGTTATCAAAGGAAGGAATATACCAAGTGCGTTATATAAAACAGGTACATATTTATCTAGAAACATTTCTAAGATTTGGACAGTAGCAGCGATTACTCCGATATAACTAATCAAGCCGACAAATTCTAACGAAACTTCTGGAAATCCTAACCAAGCTAAAGCACCTTCTCTTAAGATATATGTATAAATAAGATTATTTAAAGGGACAGTAATTCCTATAATAACTATTACAGCAATTCCTAAGCCTATCGCTGCGTCTATTTTTTTTGAAATAGCAATAAAAGTACACATTCCTAGAAACACAGACAAAGCTATATTTTCTATAAAAACTGCATTTATAAATATACTTAAATAGTTTTCAAGCATGATCTACCTTTATTTCTTTAGGGGAGTTTTTACTCATTTTGAAATCAGGAGCTTCTATTTGATCAGTTTTCCAAGATCTTAAAAACCATATAAACAATCCTATTATCAAAAATGAGCTTGGAGGTAACAAAAAGAAATTATTGCTTACATACCAGCCTCCATCAGATGCCAATGGTAAAATTTGCTTTCCTAACAATTGCCCACTTCCAATTAATTCTCTTATAGATCCTACAATTATTAAAATTACGCTATACCCTAATCCATTCCCAAAACCATCCAACAAACTCATATATGGTCCATTTTGCATAGCAAAGGCTTCTGCACGACCCATCACGATACAATTAGTTATTATCAAACCCACAAAAACAGATAAAGTTTTACTCGTTTCATAATCGTAGGCTTTTAGTAATTGATCAACAATAATAACTAGCGACGAAATTATGGTCATTTGTACAATAATTCTTATGTTGCTAGGAGTGATATTTCTAATAAGAGAAATAAAAAAGTTTGAAAGTGTTACGGTTGCTGTAAGAGCAACGCACATAATTAGTGTTGGATAAAGCTTACTAGTTACTGCTAAAGCTGAACAAATTCCTAAAACTTGAAGAGCAATTGGATTCTCTTTAAATATCGGAGAAAATAAAACATCAGATGATTTAGCCACTAGCTTTTTCCTTTTTTAAATTATCGAGAAAATTCTTAAATCCATCGTTACCCAACCAATAAGCCAGCAAATTTGAAACTCCATTACTGGTAAGAGTCGCTCCGGATAATCCATCAACTTCATAAGAAGACATATTTGCCTTATTATCTACTTTTCCTTTAACAACTTTAATAAGAATTTTTCCATTTTCGTCATAAATCTTTTTTCCTCTCCATAAAGCCTTCCAATTTGGATTATCTACTTCAGCTCCTAATCCAGGAGTTTCTTTATGCTCGTAAAATTCTAACCCTACAATCGTATTTAAATCATTTGAAATTGCTAAATATCCGTACAAAATTCCCCATAATCCATATCCTCTTACAGGCAAAATTACAGTATTTAACTGGCCTTCACGGTACTCTAGAAAAACTTTAGAAAAATTTTCCCTCTTTTTAATAGTGGCTATGTCTTCTGCAGATGAAAGTAGAACAAACCTACTTGGATCTCTCAACTCTTTAGATAATTCATAATTATCTGTTAATTGGCCTGTAATAAGCCCTGCTTCTATATCAATAATTTTTTCTTCTATAGAGTTAAATGCATTATTTACTGAGCCATAAAAGGGCTCTAAATCAGCTGCAGCAACTATTTTTTTTTGTTGATCTAATATTGCATTTTTCTTTTGTTGCTCTTTTAAGCCGACAGCAATAACTGAAATAATTGCAGCACAAACAAGACAAAGCCCTATGCCGATAAAGATTGTATTTTTTATGCTATCTTTATTCTGCATTTAGAACTCTAGCTCTTTGTTTTATATTTCCACTAACAACATAATGATCTATTAAAGGAGCTACTAGATTAGCGAAAAGTATTGCTAACATCATACCTTCAGGATAAGCGGGATTTAAAACTCTAATCATAATCACCATAAAGCCAATTAAAAATCCATAAACCCATCTTCCTTTATTAGTATGGGATGCAGAAACGGGTTCAGTTGCCATAAAAACTAACCCAAACATATAACCACCCATTACCATATGCCACCAAAATGGAATAGCAAACATAGGATTCGTATCGCTTGAGACTATATTGAAAAGCGTAGCTGTGAATATTGTTCCAATAATAGCTCCTGAAACAATTCTCCACGATGCAATTTTTGTATAAAGAAGTATTGCTAAACCAATTAATATTGCAACTACAGAAGTCTCTCCTATAGAGCCTGGAATAAATCCTAAAAACGCATCTGACCAGGCATATGGCATATTCAAATATGACTCTTGAGCTGACATTCCAAGCATTGTTGCAGCGGTATATCCGTCTACTGCTATCCAAGACATATCACCTGACCAGGATGCTGGATAAGCAAAATATAAAAAAGCTCTTCCTGTTAAAGCAGGGTTTAAAAAATTCTTTCCGGTACCACCAAAAATTTCTTTACCTATTACAAGTCCTACACTTATTCCTAAAGCAACTTGCCATAAAGGAGCATCAGGAGGACAGGAAAGAGCAAATAATATGGTTGTAACAAATGCACCTTCACTAATTTCATGTTTTCTAACGACTGCAAAAATTACCTCCCAAGCAATACCAACTACAAAAGTAACAAAATAAATTGGTAAAAAATAAATTGCTCCATAGCTTATACAATCTAAGATATTATTAGGGTTTAATCCTGATACCATTTGAATAATTGGCCAGTGCCAGTCTTTTTCAAATACTCCTCCGTTAAGATTAACTAACTCAATAGCTGTTAATGCTTGATTTCCTATGTTGTACATTCCAAAAAACATAGCCGGAAAAGCAGAGAGCCATACCACTACCATTATTCTTTGGATATCACTCCCGTCTCTAATATGAGTTAAGCCAGAAGTCTTTCTATCGGACGAATAAAAAAGATTTTCGAAAACATCAAAGATAGGGAAATATTTTGAATATTTTCCTTTGCCCTCAAATGAAGGTTTAACCTTATCAATGAAACTTCTTAAAGGATCTGACATTAGCCTTCCTCTTCTATTTTAGTTAGCATTTCTCTTAATAAAGAGCCGTAATCATATTTGCTTGGACAAGAATAAGTACAAAGTGATAGGTCTTCTTCATCTAATTCTAAGACTCCTAATTGTTGAGCTAACTCCGTGTCGTTTGTAACAATACTTTTTAAAAGCTGTGTAATCATGATGTTGTAAGGAAAAATATCTTCAAAAAGTCCAATTGGGACTATTGCTCTATCAGCTCCATTCATAGCGGTTGAATAATTTAATTTTAAATATTTTTCATTAAATTTAGATAAAAATACTCTTAAAGAAGAATGCTTTGGAAGTCCCGGTCTCAAAAAATTAAGAAATTCTCTATCTGATTTATTCGCCTCTCTCAAACAAGTAACTTGAGTATCAAACCTACCTAAATAACCTGTCTTATCTTTAGATCGTTTGCCACATAAAACAGACCCAGAAATATATCTATTTTCTCCATCGGCTTCTTTTTCTGAAATTAATTCTTCTATAGAAGCTCCTACTTCTGTCTCTACAAGGCATGGATTTTTAACTTGCGGGCCACAAAGAGCTATTGTTCTTGAAAAATCTAAATTTCCCTTTTTGAATAAATTACCTATCATTTTCACTTCTTGATATCCAATAGTCCAAACCATGTTATTTAAGCTTACTGGTGCAATATTATGTATTTGAGTTCCCACTAATCCTGCTGGATGAGGACCTTCAAATTCATGATATAAAATTTTATCAGATTCCATCTTTGCTAGCTTTGAATCCAAACTAGTTGAAATATGTACAAAATTTTTCGGTATATGTGATAAAACTTCCAGTCCAAAATTAAAATCTTCTAAGTGATTCTTTAAATAATCTTCTGGGTTAAAGTTCAGAGGATCTGTTCCTATTAAAGAAATAAAAATTTCATTGGGGATGCTATCTACTTTAGGTATTTTTGAAAAAGGTCTTGTTTTAAAAGATGTCCAGCATCCTGAATCTTTTAATAACGTTAAAATATTTTCCTTATTGAGATCTTCCTTCTTTGAAACAGGATCAAAAATTACTTCTTCTAAATTTTCTAGATCTTTTTCTATGACTAGTGATAAAAAAGCTCGTCTATCTCCTCTATTAATTTCAATAATTTTCCCTGTAGCTGGAGAAACAAAAATGACTCCAGGATTTTTTTTATCTTCAAATAAAGGTTGTCCTTTGATTACTGAATCACCTTCATGAACAAGCATAGTCGGTTTTAATCCATGATAATCATCGCCCAGCAGAGCTGCTTTTTTTGTATTTATATTTTCATTAAGTGAACTATTTATTTCACCCTTGATAGGTACATTTAAACCTTTTGTAATTTTAAATTGCATTGGCAGAGGAGAGTTTTTTATTTATAGAAAGTTTGGTAACTTTTTATACTTTATTCCTGACATTTTTTTAATTACTTTTAGTAGTTGTGCGCAATATCCAATTTCATTGTCGTACCAGACATAAACTATCACGTTCTTTCCGTTCACAATCGTAGACTGTCCATCGATAACTCCGGCATATTTACTTCCAACAAAGTCTGAAGATACATTTTCAGTTGAAACCGAAATATCTATTTGATCTTTTAATAAACTATGATTTGCTGTTTTCTTTAGAAAATCATTAAAGTCTTCTAGAGTTGAAGATTTATCTAGATAAAGCTTTAAAATTGCCAAAGAAACATTTGGCGTTGGAACGCGAATTGCATTAGCAGTAAGTTTTCCTTTTAAATCTGGCAAAACTTTTGCGACTGCTTTTGCAGCTCCAGTTTCCGTAATAACCATATTCAATGCCGCAGCTCTTCCTCTCCTTGATTTCATATGAAAATTATCAATTAAGTTTTGATCATTAGTGTAAGAATGGACAGTCTCAACATGGCCGTTGTTTATTTTAAATTCATTGTCTATTGCAGAAAGCAAAGGAACAATGGCATTTGTCGTGCAAGAAGCTGCACCTATAATTTTATCGGAATCGTCAATATCATCATGATTAACTCCATAAACAATATTTTTTAGACCTTCTTTAACCGGAGCGGTTAAAAGAACTTTTTTAATCTCCTTATTTTTTAAATGAATTGATAAACCTTTCTCATCTGAAGATATGCCAGTGTTATCAATTAATAGAGCATCTTTAATCCCATATTTTGAATAATCTATATCTCCGGGATCATCGGAATTAATAAATTTAATTACATTTCCATTCATAATTAAGGCATTTTCTTCCTCATCAACCCTTATAGTGCCTTTAAATCGTCCATGAACAGAATCTTTCCTTATTAATTCAGCTCTTTTAAGCAAATCGTTACTAGTTTTTTTTCTTGTGACAACTGCTTTTAGTTTGAAAGTTTCTCCAGCTCCACTATCTTCTAAAAGAAGCCTTGTAATTAATCTGCCTATTCTTCCAAAACCAAACAAAACTAAGTCTTGCGATTGATTCAAGATTGGATCATGTTTTCCTATTACATCCTTAATTTGATCTTGGATAAATTCATCTATCCCTATACCCTTGTCGTCAAACATATATCCCGCAGCAAGTATTCCAATATCGATTTGTGAAGGACCTACATCAAGCTTATTTATACTAGCCAAAACCATAGATGTTTCGTATTCGCTTAATTCATTATTTTCTACTTCTCGAACCCTTCTATGCAATTGCATTATTTCAATTACAGATAAATTCATTAAGGGGTTTCCATACAGCAAAATTCGCACATTACTTCTATGCCATTTACCTATCAAAGGAATCATAGCTTCTGTTAAAGCCTGTCTTTCTATCCAGTTTTCTAGATAGTTATCTGGTTTTGCTCTGGTTCTTTTATCAGGATTATTATCTGAATCAGTTGGAGTCATTTAAATTTAGAGAGATGAATACTTCTTGAGATGATAATCAGAGTTTCCAAATATAGTTCTTATCGTTGTAAGTCGTTTAAAATAGTGACCTATACTCATTTCCTCTGTAACACCCATGCCTCCATGAAGTTGTATCGCTTCCTCGCCAATTAATTTAGCAGCATTTCCAATTTGATACTTTAAAGCTGAAATAGATTTTATTGCATCCTCAGATTGGTCATTTAATTTTGTTGCTGCCATCAGTAAGAGAGATTTAGTTTGTTCGTGGACCATAAAAGTATCTACCATTCTATGCTGTAATGCTTGAAACTGACTTAATGCTTGTCCAAATTGTTCTCTAGTTTTTGTGTACTCTAGAGTCAATTCGTTCATTTTCTGCATAATACCAATTGCTTCAGCTGAGATAGCCAACGTTGCTAGATTAACAACGTGTTCAATTGATGAAAAGGATTCTCCCTCTTCACCAAGCAAGGCTTCTTTAGTTATGACAACATTTTCTAGAGTAAGTTCTGATGCTTTAGTTCCATCGATATTTGAGTAATCTCTCAAAGATACTCCAGAAGCATCCCGATCAATTATAAACAAACTTATACCTGATTTATCTAATTGTTCCCCTGAAGTTCTAGCAGAAACAATTAATTTATCCGCTGCAGGACCATTCATCACAACTGCTTTATATCCATTAAGTTTGAAATTATCTCCATCTTTTTCAGCAGAAGTAGTTACATCATTTAAATCAAATCTACTTTGTGGTTCAGTGAAAGCGAAAGCAAGATGCATGTCACCTGAAAACAAGTTAGGTAAGATTGCTTCTTTTTGATTCTCAGTTCCTAGCTTGCTTACTAAATTTCCTGCAAGAACGATATTTGGAATATATGGCTCTACAATCAAGCCCGTTCCAAAAGCTTCTAAAATAACCATAATGTCAATAGGACCGCCATTATATCCTCCATCTTCTTCAGGGAAAGGCATGGCTAAAAGACCTAATTGAGAAAAAGTTTTCCAGAATTCTTTGCTAAAACCATCATCAGATTTAACTAATTTTTCTCTAACATCAAAGGGATAATCTTTTTGAATAAATTGTTGAATTAAATCTTGAAGTTGCTTTTGTTCATCGCTGAGTAAAAAATCCATAATAAATTCCTATAAAAATTAAAGCCCCAGTACAGCTTTCGCTATTACGTTTCTCTGAACTTCATTACTTCCGCCATAAATTGAAACTTTTCTATAGTTTAAGTAATGCGGCATTACATTAGCAGCGTAATCAGGTCCAATTCTTTTTTCGTTAGAAAGAAGATCACTCTCGCTCATAAAAGGATGAGCATAATAACCAAGAGCTTCAACAAAAAGTTCTGATAGCGATTGCTGAATATCTGTTCCCCCTATCTTTAAGATGGATGATTCAGGACCAGGATGCCCGCCAGCAGACATAGCAGCTAAAGTTCTTAACTCTGTGAATTCAGCAGATAATAAATCTATTTCAATTTTGTTAAGTTTATCCATGAATAAACTATCATCTTTCAATAACCCATCATTCAAAGGAAGATCTTCAGTTATTTGTCTTAGTCTTCTTATCTCTCTTTTTAAATGAGGTATGCCACCTATTCCTGTTCTTTCATGAGCAAGTAAAAATTTAGCTATATTCCAACCAGCTCCCTCTTCACCAATTAAGTTTTCCGCAGGAACTTCAACATTGTCGAAAAATACACTGTTTACTTCGTGTGAACCATCAATAGTAATAATAGGCTGAACTTCGACTCCTGGAGTTTTCATATCGATTAGTAAGAAACTAATACCTTGTTGTTTTATTCCAGATGAATCAGTTCTGACTAGACAAAATATCCAATCTGCATTTTGAGCCAAAGTAGTCCATGTTTTAGATCCGTTAACAATATATTTGTCACCTTGTTTTTCAGCTTTTGTTTTTAATGAAGCCAAATCAGAACCAGATCCTGGTTCAGAATAACCTTGACACCACCAAACATCGTTATCGCGTATCGCAGGTAAGAATCTTTCTTTTTGCTCGTCACTTCCAAAAGTGTAAA
Source organism: Gammaproteobacteria bacterium (assembly GCA_045564455.1). Taxonomy (GTDB): domain Bacteria; phylum Pseudomonadota; class Gammaproteobacteria; order Magnimaribacterales; family AG-339-G14; genus CASICS01. Next base: position 161,228 of record JBJLHG010000001.1, on the reverse strand, counting down.
TAACCGGTCCGCACATGCTGACACCAAAAGGAACAATATTAGGTGTATTAGCCTCGGCTAATTCATTCTGAAAAATAAATTTTTGAGTCACTGACCAACCAGTTCCTCCATGTTCTTCAGGCCAATTAACAGCGAACCAGCCTTTTTTACTTAAAATCTTTTGCCAAGTTACGATGTCTTCCTTCGTAGTTGGAATACCTTTATCCATTTTTTCTTTAATATCAGCTGGATAATTCTCTTTAATAAACGATTTAACTTCTTGTTGAAATTTTAAATCTTCTTCTGAAAAAGATAAGTTCATAAAAACTCCTTTAATTTAGTTTGATTTGTTGTCGAGGTAGGTATTATACACACAGATTTATTCTTCAAAAGTAGAAAACTAATACATATGCATAGAATTTTAGGGCATCAAAAAACTTTAATTATTTGTGAAAATCAATTTTTTATCAATCAGGTTGAAAATTTCTTAGCAAATCAAAATTTTACAGATTATTGTGTTCTTTCGGATTTAGAAACTCTTCCTTATGATATTTTTTCTCCGCATTCAGAAAAATTAGCAAGCCGTTTAGACTCCATGGCTAAAATTGTTAATAAAGAAAAATTAATCGTAATAACAACAATAAATTCACTAATTCAGCCTTATTTTGATAAAGCATCTATAAATAATTTTTCTTATACTTTTATTCGAGGCAATTCTTTAGATAGAGATAATTTAATTTCATCATTAGCTTCCGCCGGTTATAAATCTAAGGAAATAGTTACAGAAAAATCAGAGTTTGCGCTTAGAGGATCGGTTATAGATATTTTTCCAACAAATTCTAAGCTGCCAATTAGGATAGATTTAGATGATGATTTAATTGAATCAATTAGATTGTTTGATAAAGATTCACAAATTTCGATTAATAAAATAGATAAATATCAATGCCGTTCTAGTAAAGGTTTTGAATTAGATCAGAACTCTATTTCTATTTTTAAAAAAAATTGGAGAAGTCTCTTTAGTCAAGATGGAGATTTTTTTGATCAAGTTTCCCTAGGAAATTTTCCTGAAGGCATCGAATCTTATTTCCCTCTATTCTATGAACAAAAACCAGTTTTTAAAGATTTCTTTAATAATTATCATAAATTTATATATGGGGATGTCTTTAATGGAGCTGATAAATATTGGTCATTAATTAATAGAAGATATGAAGATTTTATATCTGACATCAATAGACCACCTCTGAAACCTAATATTCTTTACAACAGTCCTAATGATTTTTTATCAAGCGAAATAGAAGTAATAAAAGCTGATCAAAATGAAATATATTCAGAAGAAGAAGTTAAAGATAACTTTATTGCTCAAAGTAAAAGAACTAATACGGACTTAACCAAACAAAATTATGAATTTAAAATAGGCAATAGAGTTGTTCATACAAATTTTGGAATAGGTATTTATAGGGGTCTAAAAAATCTAAACAAAACAGAATGCTTTGTCATTGAGTATGAAGGAGAAGAAGTTCTTTATTTACCGGTTGATTCCATGAATTTGCTAACTCCTTATGTTGGTAATCAAGATATAAAACTTGATTCACTCAGCAAAAATAATTGGAAAGTTAAGAAAGAAAAATCAGAAAAAAAAGCATACGATATTGCAGCTGAGCTTCTTGAAGCAGAAGCTAAAAGAAGAATTGATAAATCAGATATTCTTGAAGTTGATCAAAAGGATTATGAAGAATTCTCAAGCGGCTTTGGATTTCAAGAAACTCTTGATCAGGCTAAAACTATTTTAGAGGTAAAAAGTGATCTTGCTGAAACGAAACCACAAGATAGATTAGTATGCGGTGAAGTTGGATTTGGGAAAACTGAGATAGCCTTAAGAGCTGCTTTCATTTGTGCAAAAAATCTAAAACAAGTTTGTATTCTGGCTCCTACAACTCTTTTAGCAAGACAACATTATGATTTATTTATAGAAAGATTTAAAAAAACAGGAATAAACATTGACTTTCTTACAAGAGAGAAAAAAGCCAAAGAAAAACAAAATATTAAAGAAGAATTATCTAGCGGAGAAATATCAATTATTTTAGGAACGCATGCTTTGCTAAATGACTCTATAAAATTTAATGATTTAGGATTGCTTATTGTTGATGAAGAACATAAGTTTGGCGTAAGACAAAAAGAAAAATTAAGAAAAATTAAAAAAGGTGTAAATGTTATTTACTTATCAGCCACTCCAATTCCAAGATCTTTAAACATGGCATTGTCAAAGGTAAGAGATATTTCCATCATAAGCTCTGCTCCACCAGGAAGGAAAGCAGTTGAAACTATAGTATCTAGGTATTCTGAAAGCTTGATTCAAGAAGCTCTTGAAAGAGAGTTTCACAGATCTGGTCAATCTTTTTATTTAATCAACAGCGTAGCTAATCTAAAAAACAAAGTATTAGAGCTAAAAAAATTACTGCCTGATGCAAAAATTGATTTTGCACATGGGCAAATGCATCCAAAAGATTTAAAAAATATAATGATAAAATTTCATCGCCATGAAATTGATATTCTTGTTTGTACAACAATAATAGAAAGTGGATTAGATATTCCTAACGCAAATACATTACTTATCGAAAACTCAGAAAATTTTGGGTTGTCACAACTTCATCAGATAAGAGGAAGAGTTGGAAGATCAAAAAGACAGGCATATGCATATTTTCTGACATCAAATGAAAAAAAACTTTCTAAGAACGCTGCAGCAAGAATTGAAGCTTTAAACTATGGAGATTCATTAAATTCTGGATTTAATTTAGCCATGCGCGACTTAGAAATTAGAGGTGCAGGTGAGATACTTGGAGAAAAGCAAAGTGGTGCAATTGATTTTGTCGGTCTAACATTATTCACTTCCATGATAGAACGCTCTATAAAAGTAATAGAAGGAAATGTTGATTCAGAAATTAATGAAATAGAAATAAAAATTGGAATTAATGGTTTTCTAACTGAAGCTTACATACCTCAGCCTGAAGTAAGACTATCTTTGTATAAAAAAATTTCGTCAATAGAGAATGTAGAAGATATTCGAGAAATAAAAAAAGAGCTTGAGGATAGATTTGGAGCTATCCCAAAAGAAACCGTAGATTTGTTAAGATTAACTAAAATTAGAATATTAAGTAGCAGACTATCCATCAATAAAATTACGAGTAATCTAGAAAAAATTACTTTGTTTTTAGATGAAAATAATTTGCTGACCCCTCCTGATTCTAAAATTGAAAAAATAATGATCAATATTCCTGATGCTTCGACTGATAAGGTAGATTTCTTATTAAATAAGTTAAAATCATTCTATGAGCAGCTTAAAAAAGCATCTTAGTAGGTTTGTCTTCTTAGCTCTTATTTCTTTGAGCTCTTTATCCTCAGCCGAGGATATTTATAGAATAGATTTAATTATCTTCCAATATTTACCAAAATTAGATGTGGAAGAAAAATTTGAGACCCCAGAAATTTCTTTTAGTGAAAACATTATCAAAATTTCTCAACTTCAATACCCTGAATTTATTCAACCTGAATCACTAGATATTGGTCTTGAATATAAAGAGTTATTTCAAGATATCTCCATATCATCATTTATCAATAATGAAAATTTATCTACAGAAAAAAAGATTGATGTTGTGGAAATGTCAGAAAAGCAAATTTTCTTTCAAGAAGATTTAGGAAAAGAATTTGCGTTAGAAGATATAAATGAAAGTATTAGAAGAAGTAAAAATTACAGGTTGATTACATCCAAGTCATGGTTTCAACCCATAATCTCAAAAGAATCTGGAGATTCAATCTTAATAAATTCTGAGGTTGTTGAGGGAGTAAAGATATTTGGTGAAATCAAGCCATACAAAAAGAGGTTTTTGCATCTAGACGCAAATTTATTTTATTCTGAAGAAACATTTCAAGAGGAGCTTAATCTCTTAGAAGTAGATGTAAAAGAGTATTTAGAGGAAGGAACTCTAAAAGAGAAGAAGATTAATATAACTTCTGCTGAAGGTCCTTTTTTTAAGATTAAATATGAAATAAAACAATCAAGAAAACTTAGATCTAAAGAGCTGCACTATATTGATCATCCTAAATTTGGAGTTATTTTCCAAATATCTCCACTTAACAAAAATTAGACTTCTTTTCTCTATAATGATCAAGAAGACTTTCATATACTAAATTTAATTCCTCATCATCTGATTCAGTTAGAGAAGATTCTGCTTCGCTTATGGCTTGATCCAGACTTTGGCCTCCTTTTAACCAAGGTCCCTTAGAAAAAAGTCTTGTTTTTATGAATTCATTATATTTTTCTAACATTTTTGAAGAAGCAAATTCAGGTTTTTCATAACAAACTATTCTTTCAGCTAACTCTCTATATCTCTCATCTTCAAACCCTTCTATAAGATTAACTTTATCTGCCCAAGGAGAAATTTCAAATCTTTCCATCCATAATTTATCTGCATCAGATGGAAAACCATCATAAATTCTTTGTTCAACAATTTCTTGATCAGGCCAATTAGTAATATTTTCTCCCAAAATCAAAGATATTCTTTCTTGAAATTCAAAATTATCTTTAATCATTTCTGCTCTTTCAGTTAATATTTTTTCAGGCTCATCTAAAAATTTAGACAATTCAGGAACTTTATTTGCATTGATTAAAGGAATTGTTTTGTTAATTGCTATTTTTTTAAAAGCACCAGATCTGCCAAATTGCCCTTTCAATTCCGAGTCTTTCATTTCAAAAAGCTCTTTAGGATCAAAGTATAAGTCAGCCAAAATTACTTCATTTTTATTGTTAGGATTTTGCCCACAAGGAACTACTGGATAAGCGAAAGATTGACCTCCATATAGTTCTCCCTGCATACAGAAAGGTGCAGACTTTAATAATTCCATGCAGCCGTCTTTCGAAGAAGCCAAAACAGCAGAATTCCATACTTCAGGGATTTTTTCTTTAATAATTCTTAATAAATTGATCATAAGATAACAATCTACAACAGCATCATGAGCATTTTGAGCAGAGATTCCATTTTCTTCAGCTAACAATTCTAATTTATACTTTAACTTTCCTTCTTCATCTTTAGGAATTTTAATTTGATCAGAAAAAAAATTAGCTATCACCATCATGACTACCATTAGATCTACTCTCAAAGATCCCTTGGTATTAGTCATATAAGGATCATATAGATTCCAATAAAACTGTCTTCTAAATAGTTCCTCATCAAATTTCATTCCATTATAAGTTACATGAACTAACTGCTTTTCTTTAGACCAATCAGTCCATTTATTTTTTAAAAAAGACATCATGTCGTAATGAGACATATCATTTTTTAGAGTAGAAATTTGCCTATGTACTTTATATGCTCCAACACTAGGAACAACCCAAGGAAGAACTTCAGAGGAAATATTTATTTCTTCAGAAACAGAAAATTTTGAATCAGTTAGGACTGAACCGATTTGAATTATTTGAGAAAACCAGGTGTTTAAACCTGTTGTTTCGGTATCATTAAAAACATATGCTTTATTTTCTAAATCCATAGAAAAAACATTATATTAGATATTAGGAACAATTTTTGTCTTAGCAAATATTATTTATAGTAGGCGTTTTCTGTCTGGGAGTGATCAGTAGAATCAATTATTTCTGTTAACTCAGGAATATTCTCTTTAAGTGTTTTTTCAACACCGTCCCTAAGAGTTAAGTCAACCATCCCACAACCTTGACAGCCTCCTCCGAATCTTAACACTGCTTTAGAATCTTCTAAAACTTCTACTAAATTAACTTCCCCGCCATGAGATGCTAAAGACGGATTAATTTCACTATATAAATAGTAATTAATTTTATCTTCAATGCTGCTATTTTCTTTAAGAGCAGGTGTTTTAGCATTTGGAGCTCTAATAGTTAGCTGTCCTCCAAATTTGTCAGGACTATAGTCAACTTTAGTATCTTCTAAAAAAGGTAAGCTTACTTTCTCAAGAAAAACGCTAAGTTTTTCAAGCTCAATGAGCTGATCATCTGCTTCTTGTTCTCCTTGTTTACAATAAACTATACAAGTTTCTGCTTTTGGAGAACCGGGTTCAGAGACAAATATTTTAATATTCGTTTCAGTTTCTTGTTTAGAAAGTAAATCAGCTAAATATTCTTGAGCTGATTCAGTTATCAAGATATTTGGTAGATTTAGATTTTCGATTCTAACTCCGGCATTGCTTCAAATAAGTCAGCCACTAATCCGTAGTCAGCGACTTGGAATATAGGTGCGTCTTCATCTTTATTTATTGCAACTATCACCTTACTATCTTTCATTCCAGCTAAATGTTGTATGGCTCCAGAAATACCAACTGCTATGTACAAGTCAGGAGCTACAATTTTTCCAGTTTGACCTACTTGATAATCATTAGGAACAAAACCAGAGTCTACAGCTGCTCTGGAAGCACCGATAGCAGCGCCTAATTTATCAGCTATACCTTCCAGCAATGAAAAATTCTCTCCATTTTGCATACCTCTTCCACCAGAAATAATTACATCTGCGGCTGTTAGCTCAGGTCTATCTGATTGAGCGATCTCCTCTTTTACAAATTGAGATATGCCGGCATCATTAACCTCTGTTAAAGTGATAATCTCAGCAGAACCAGATTCTCCATTTGCAGGATCAAAACCAGTGGTTCTTACAGTGATGACTTTTTTTGAGTCATTGCTTTGAACAGTAGCAATACAATTTCCAGCGTATATAGGTCTTTGAAAGGTATCGGAACTGTCTATAGCTGAAATATCAGAAATCTGGCAAACATCTAATAAAGCAGCAACTCTTGGCATTACATTTTTACCATTAGTAGTTGTTGGGGCTAGAATATAGTCATAATCTCCACTTATGTTAGAAATTAATACTGAAATATTTTCTGCTAAGAAATTTTCATATTCTGTTGAATCAACTAACAAAACCTTAGAAACTCCATTGATTTTAGACGCTGATTCAGCGATATTTGAGCAGCTAAAGCCTGCAACCAAAATATGTATATCCTGATCTAGAGCTTGCGCCGCGGTAACAGTATTAAGAGTTACGGGTTTAAGCTCTTCATTGTTATGTTCTGCTATTACTAATGCTGTCATGAAATCACCTTAGCTTCATTTTTAAGTTTATCTAATAATTCATCAACTGTTTCAACCATAATGCCTGCTTCTCTCTGAGCAGGAAGGGATACTTTTAAAGTTGTCATTCTTGGTGCAATATCAATACCAAGATCTGCTGCTGCTATTACATCTAAAGGCTTAGACTTAGCCTTCATGATATTTGGAAGTGAGGCATATCTAGGCTCGTTTAATCTTAAATCAGTAGTTACAATTGCAGGCAATTTTATGGATATTGTTTGAAGGCCCCCATCTATCTCTCTAGTAACTATTGCTTTACCATCTTCCAAATTCACTTCAGATGCAAAAGTTGCTTGAGGATAGCCCAATAAGGCACCTAGCATCTGACCAGTCTGATTATTATCGCCATCAATTGCTTGCTTACCTAAAATTATTAAATCCGGAGATTCTTTTTCTACGATTGCTTTTAATAATTTAGATATGCCTAAAGGGTCTGCTTCAACATCAGTCTCAATTAAAATTGCTCTATCTGCTCCTAGAGCAAGTGCAGTCCTTAACTGTTCTTGTGAAGCAGAAGTCCCTATAGTTACAGCGATAATTTCATCAGCACTACCTGCTTCTTTTAATTTAACAGCTTCTTCAACGGCAATTTCACAAAATGGATTCATTGCCATTTTTACATTATTCAAATCAACGCCTGATTCATCAGACTTTGGCCTTACTTTTACGTTGTAATCTACAACTCTTTTAATTGGTACTAATACTTTCATTTATATTCTATATGTAGTGATTGATTGGCTCATTGCAAGAAAGTATTCTAAAGGATATAAGAAATTCTCGCAAAGACCAGAATGTAATATTCTTATATAGGAAATCTAACTTAATTCTATATGATGATAAATTGAAATATAATAGTTTTTTTTAGGGAAAACATATGAATGATGAAGTAGCCAGAGATTCGATGGAATACGACGTGGTAGTCGTAGGCGGAGGTCCGTCAGGACTTTCAACTGCAATTAAGGTTAAACAACTAGCAGCAGCCCAAAATAAAGACATAAGTGTATGTTTGATAGAAAAAGGTTCTGAAATCGGTGCTCATATACTTTCTGGTAATGTTTTTGAGCCAACAGCTTTAAATGAACTAATGCCTGATTGGAAAGAAAAAGAAGCTCCTTTAAATAATCCAGCTAAAAAAGATATTGTTAAATATATGTTCAATGAAAAACTATCTTTAAGCATTCCCCTTCCTTCTTTTTTTATTCCTACTTTTAACAATCATGGAAATTATGTAATGAGCTTAGCTAATTTTTGTAGGTGGCTTGGAACGCAGGCAGAATCCTTAGGAGTAGAAATTTTTCCAGGCTTTACAGCTTCTGAAGTTTTATTTGAAGAAAATACTGTGAAAGGAATTGTAACCGGAGAAATGGGTATTTCAAAAGATGGTGAAAAAAAAACCATCATATCAGCCAAGCATGGAGCTTAGGGGTAAATATACTATCTTTGCGGAGGGGTGTAGAGGACATCTCGGAAAACAATTAATTGCTAAATATAATTTAGATGCTGGTAAAGATCCTCAACATTACGGTATCGGATTCAAGGAGGTTTGGGATATTCCTGCAGAATATCATTCTCAAGGAACTGTTATGCATACATTAGGATGGCCCAGTAGTGGGCCTGTTGCAGGATCATATTTTTATCATGGCGAAAATAACCAAGTTTATTTAGGTTACGTAGTTCCTCTTGATTATGAAAATCCGCATTTAAGCCCATTTGAAGAATTCCAACAATGGAAACAGCACAAAGATATTAAAAAAATATTGGGAAAAGGAACTCGAGTTGCTTATGGAGCAAGAGCCCTGATTAAAGGAGGTTATCAATCAAGGCCAAAAATGACATTTCCTGGGGGTTTAATCGTTGGTGATAACGCTGGAACCTTAAATTTTCCTAAAATCAAGGGCACTCATACAGCAATGAAATCTGGAATGCTTGCTGCCGAAACTGTTTTTGAGGCTATTTCTTCTGATCGTCTTGGATTAGATTTAACTGATTATGAAGAAAGATTTAAATCTTCATGGGTCAATAAAGAATTATATAAAGGTAGAAACTGGTCACCCTTTTTTGCATAGTTTTGGGGCTTTATTTGGCGGAGTCCTAGCGGCAATAGATCAATTTATTTTTAGAGGTAATCTTCCATTTACGCTAGATCATAAAACACCTGATTATGCTTGTATGAAAAAAGCTTCGGATTGTAAGAAAATTGAATATCCTAAACCTGATGGAATAGTTAGTTTTTGATAAACTATCCTCTGTATTTCTATCAAATACTAATCATGAAGAAGATCAACCATGCCATCTAACCCTAAAAGATTCTTCGATTCCTATAGCAGTTAACTTGCCAATTTATGATGAGCCAGCACAAAGATACTGTCCTGCTGGAGTTTACGAGGTGGTTGAGAAAGAAGGAGAAAAGGTTTTTCAAATTAACGCTCAGAATTGTGTTCATTGCAAAACTTGTGATATCAAAGATCCAAGTCAAAATATCGTTTGGGTGACTCCAGAAGGAATGGGCGGTCCTAATTATCCAAATATGTAATTAATTTATCTTTCCAAGAGAGTATTTGGAACCCGAACTAAAGATAAATAACTCTTCTAAATCCTCATCCAGCTCAGCTTCTTCAACAAGTTGGTAAAAAACATTTCTAGATATTAAAGCCTCTAAATTTTTTCTAACTAATATATAAGGCGAGGGCTCTTGATTCTTTTTTGAGATTTTTACTTTTATCGGATGAGATGAATTCAATGGAATAATCTCACCCACATTAGACTTAAAAAAATAAATTATTTTTCCTTCTGACTCCTCTTTATTATAAGTTGTGATCACAAATGGTCTATCTTCAACTTCAATTTTTATTTTTTCTACGGGCGTAACCAAATAGTAAAAGCCATCATCATCTAATCTTAAAACTGAACTAAAAAGCTTAACCATTTTTTCTCTACCAATTGGAGAATTCATAAAAAACCATCTCCCATCTCTAGCAATTTTCATACTTACATTTTCACAAAGCGGAGGATTCCAGTTTTCAACAGGAGGAAAGCCTTCTGCATTTTTTTGAGCTTCTAAAATATTTTTAAATAAGCTTGCTGTATTGGTTTTTTCAGTCATTTTTAACTTACTAATGTTGGCTCATATTTTAGAGATATTTGAAAATTTTGTTCAATGCTTTCTTTGACTTTTGACGAGTGCATCAAGATATCATCTGATTTGTTAGAATAATTATAAAAAACTAATGCATGCTTATCTGAAATTCCACAATTGTTTGCTTTGGAGCCCTTCCACCCATCTTTTTCAATAAGCCATGCAGCGGGAATTTTATATAAATCTGAAGTTAGCTGAAAATATTTCATATCTGGATATTTGAAAATTAAGCTTTTAAATAGGATCGAATTTATAACTGGATTCTGAAAAAAGCTTCCTACATTGGGAACCTCTAAATGATTTGGAAGTTTCTGAGACCTAACTAATAATATTCTCTCTCTTAAATCTTCAGCAGAGTGAAATTTTCCCTGTAATGAATCATAGTGAGTATTAGGCTTAAATTCTTTACTTAAACAGAAACATACTTTAGTAATTATTAAATGGGGATTATTTTTAAACATACTGCCTCTATAAATAAATTCACAGTTTTCACTAGAAATTATCTCATTACAGCCATTATCAGTATTAAAGACTTCTACATATGAAATAAAGTCTGATACTTCTGCGCCATAAGCTCCGATATTTTGTATAGGAGATGCTCCAACACTTCCTGGAATTCCTGAAAGATTCTCTAGCCCATATAAATTTAATTCTAGTGATTTCTTTACGAAAGAATCCCAATTTTCTCCTGCCGATACAGTTATAAAATTATCATCTAATTCAAATCCTTTTATATTATTTCTAATCACCAATCCATCTAAATTATTTTTTATAATTAAATTTGTACCCTCTCCTATTACCCAAAATTTATTTTTTTTTAAAAGGAGAAATTCATAAACTCTTTCAAGATCTTCAAAACTATTACAATCTAGATAAATCTCAGAGAGATAATCTAGCCTAAGAGAATTATTATTTTTTAAACTAAAATTAGTTTTAAAATTTCTTGGCAATTTCATTAGCTTCTCTTAAATCTTCTTCAGTATCCACGCCAAGATGGAATAAAGATTTTGATGGCAAAACTTTAATTAAAATTCCATTATCTAAAGCTCTTAGCTGCTCTAATTTATTAATTTTTTCATTTTCAGTTTGCTCCCAACTTACAAAATCTTTAAGACATTTAAATCTATATCCATATATACCTTGATGAACAAACCAGTCAGATCTATCTCCAATTATTTTTCTTGAAAAATCTAAAGAAATGCATTCATCTACTTTAACTTTTACTATATTTGGATCATCTATATTTTTTCCTGTTTCAACTACAGAATAAAGAGTACATATATCATGATTTATCGCATCACTGAGCGCCTCATTTAAATCATTTTTTTCATTAAATTGAGCAACAAAAGAATTAAAAATCTGATCAATATCTATTGGATCAATGAATGGCTCGTCTCCTTGAACATTAACTACTATATCTTCGTTTGAAAGATTTAATTCGTTAGCTACTTCAAAAACTCTGTCAGTCCCAGTTTGATGATTAGATGATGTTAAGAAAGCTTTTCCTTTAAAGCTTTCTACTAAGTCTTTGATTTTATTCGAGTCAGTAGCAACATATACCTCATCTGCATTAGAGTTTAATGCTGCTTGATAGGTCCATTGAATCATTGAGCGGTTACCTATTAATTTTAATGGTTTGTTTGGCAATCTTTCTGATTGCAGTCTTGCAGGGATAATTACTATTTTTTTCAAGAGATAATTTTTGTATAAATTTCTTCAGCAAAATCATCTGGTAATTTTGCTTCTATTTTTAAGTACCAAAAGTTTCCGGAAATATTTTTACATTTAATAGCGTCTTTTTCTGTCATTAATACTGGTAAATCAGTTAATCTGGAAAAATCAGCTTTGTTATATTCGTGATGATCTGGAAAGATATTTTCAATAACCTCAAAACCTAAGCTTCTCAGAGTTGAAAAAAAGTTTTGCGGATTCGCTATGCCAGCTACGGCATATACCAATTTATCTAAGGGCCATTCTGATATTGGTTTTTCAATTCCAGTTTTTAAATCTACCCATGCAACTGGTTCATAAGTCATCAGCTTATCTTTATCTGAAGTTTCTTTTTCTTCAATCCAAGATTTATTTGCGCTAATAATATAATCAACCTCTTTTAATCTTTTTACAGGCTCTCTTAATGGGCCTGCAGGCAAAGTAAACCCATTACCAAACTTTTTATAGCCATCTACTAAAGCAATCTCCATATCTCTGCCTAATTTATAATGTTGCATACCATCATCGCTAATAATGACGTCACAGTTATGTTTTTTTAAGAGAAACTGAGCTGCTTCAACTCTATCAGGAGATATTACAACAGGGCAGTTAGTACTATTAAAAATTAATTTAGGTTCATCGCCTGAAGCCGAAACACTTGTCTGATGATTAACTTCTAAAGGAAATTTAACCGCATTACTTTTGTAACCTCTAGAAATTACTCCTGGCTTCATTCCTTTTTTTCTTAAAAGTTTAGCCAGCCAAATTACAAATGGAGTTTTACCATTTCCCCCTACGGTTAGATTACCAACAACTATTATTTTCTGTTTTGGTTTCCAAGAAATTTTCTGTAAATTTTTTCTTCTTAAGCTGGCAATAATATTAAAAACAAAAGAAACCGGAGATAGCAATTTAATCCATAGATGATTCTCGTACCATGCTGTTTGAATAATTCCTTTAGGTGGAGTTTCCTCAATTTTAGCTTGAGGAATAATGATTTGCTTATTTTCAGATTTTTTTGTGGTTTTATCGGAAAATTGATTTTTATAAAGATCAAAATATTCGCTCTCTTCAGCAAGTAATTTTTCGTGAATACCTCTTTCTATAATTTCTCCACTTTTAATTACTACTATCTCATCTGCATTTTCGACGGTTGCTAGACGATGAGCGATAACAATAGTTGTTTTTCCTTTTTTTAGTTCGTCAATTGCTTCTTGAACTAGTTTCTCAGATTCAGAATCTAATGCGGAGGTTGCTTCATCTAATATCAATATAGAGCAGCTTTTTAAAAATGCTCTTGCAACAGCTATTCTTTGTCTTTGCCCTCCTGATAGTAATGAACCATCATCACCCACTTTAGTTTCATAGCCCTCTGGGAGATTAGTGATGAAATCGTCTGCATAAGCTTTCTTTGAAGCTTCGATAATTTCTTGCTCAGTGGCATTTGGATTTGCGTATTTAATATTATTAAAAATAGTGTCATTAAACAAAACCGTAGTTTGCCCTACTGCAGATATTTCTGATCTCAATGAAGAAATTTCAAGTTCATTTATTGGCAATCCATCTAAAAGAATTTCTCCATCGGTGACTTCATAGAATCGAGGGATTAGATTTATTAAGGAGGATTTTCCTGCGCCTGAAGAACCAACAATAGCAAGTGTTTTTCCTTTATCAACTTGAAAGGAAATATTAGATAAAGTTTGAATTTCAGAATTTTCATACGTAAAAGAGACATTTTTAAACTCTAATTTTCCTTCAGAATTTTTTATAATTTCTTTACCACCATTTTCTTCTGGTTTTTCATCTATTTGATCAAAAATTACTTCAGAAGCAGCTAAACCTCTTTGGATCATGGCATTAGTTTGCGATAGCTGACGTATCGGTTTAGCAAGCATTGCTGCAGCGCCAAAAAAAGCAATAAAAGTTCCTGAACTCATAACTTCGATTACATCTGAATCCAAAGCAAACCAAGTGATCGTAGCAAGCGATAAGGATAAAATGATTTGAATTAGAGGCGAAGCTATAGAGTTAGTTGACTCTAATTTTAGATTGGCATTAACATTATCATTACTGGCTTTTACAAATTTAGAAAATTCAGTCTCTTGTTGTCCAAATAATTTTATTTCTTTGTTTGCGTTTATTGATTCTGAACTCACATGAGTAATATCACCCATTGCATTTTGAAGCCTAGTACTTATTCTCCTGAGTCTCTTGCCAGCAAAATAAACTATTGCAGCGATAAAAGGACCAGTTAAAAGAAGTACTATTGATAGTTTCCAATTCAAATATAGTAAATATCCAAATAAGCCTATTACTATTAGACCCTCTCTTAAAATTATTTTAATAGCTTCAGTTCCAGCATCTTTAACCAAACCAACATTAAAGGTAATTCTTGATAACAGGTGCCCGCTATTATTTGAATCATAGAATTTTGAAGGCAATGCTATTAGAGTTTTAAACAAATCAGATCTTAGATCGTGAATAAGTTTTGTCGATACGTAAGCCATAAAAAAATTACCGAGATAAAACCCTATTCCTCTAATAAAAGCTAATACAACTAAAGCTATAGGAAGGATTAATGTCTGTTTAGGATTAGGATCAGCAACAAAATCAACTATTTGCTTAAACCATTCTGCGATAGCTACCTGAGAAAAAGCGAAAATAATAAATCCAAAGATGCTGAGAATAAAAAAACCCAAGTATGGGGATACGTATGAGAGCAAACGAAGATAGTACGATTTATTTTCAGACATATTATTCAGCTATTGATACACCATTCATTTGAATGCTTTTAAAATCATTTTTATTTAAAACTTCCATAATAGTAACTAAATATTGATATTTTGTATCAGAATCAGCTGAAATTACCGCGGAACTAATATCTGAAGAAATCAAATTCAATTCATTATTTAGAGATTTTAGAGAAAATTCTTTTAATTCCTTATTATTTATTAAAACTCTTCCTCCCTTTAAAATCTCAATACTTACTTTTTCTTCTAATGAATTATTCATGGAAAGATCTTGAACACTCGGAAGATTGATATTCATAGTTTTAATATCAATAAAATTTGTACTCAAAACAAAAAAAATTAGAAGTAAGAAAATTACATCTACTAAAGGTGTTACATCTAAAGATATATCGATGTTTTTTTTTCTTTGAAATCTCAATTTTTTGAAATGTAGTTAATTAACTTGTTTGATTCTTCTTCCAACTCAAGAGCGTAGTTTTCAATAGTCCTGTGAAATGATCTATAAAATATTAAGCTTGGAATAGCCACAATCAATCCCGCGGCTGTTGTAACTAATGCTTCAGCAATTCCTCCTGCTAGAGGCGCAATCGCATTGTTTCCTGATTCCATTAGATTGCTAAAAACAGAAATCATTCCTGTTACGGTGCCTAGTAATCCAAGAATTGGAGAAATAGAGGCTATAGTTCCTAAAAGAGTTAAATACTTTTCAAGCCTGTTTATTTCAAATCTTCCTATTTCCTCAGCACGAAGTCTCAGAATTTGCTTTGTTTTATGCTCTTCATCTAGCAAAGAGCTAAAAATTACTCCCTGAACAGAGTCTTTGCTCATCTTTTCTTTCATTTGAGAAGATAAAGATTTTTTTTCTAATTGAGAAATAATATTTCTGGTGAGGTTTCTGGGCAACACAATATCACGAGCTAAGTTCCAAATTTTCTCAACAACAATAGCTAATGAAATTATTGAAAATAAAATTATAGGCCAAATTATTACGCCGCCAGAAAGAAGAATATAAGCCATAGAATTTCCTAAATTTTAAATATTTATTTAAAGAAAAGATCCTGAATCCATTGTTAATGTTTTAGAAGCCATTTCTTCGAAGTTTCTATCATGAGTTGCTATTATTAAAGACGCCTCTGAATCAATTATAAATTCTTTTAGTTGGTTGATAACTTGTTTCCCAGTTTCTCTATCTAAATCCCCTGTGGGCTCATCTAGCAAAACAATACTAGGGTTGTTTATTAAAGCACGACATATTGCTACCCTTTGCCTTTCTCCGCCTGATAACTCACTAGGTCTGTGATTTTTTCTTTGCCCTAATCCAAATTTATCCAATAAAGATTCAGCCTTTTCCCAGGCCTCATGCTTCGTAAGTCCATTTAATATTAAAGGTAAGGACGCATTTTCTACAGCTGTAAATTCATTAATTAAGTGATGGAATTGATACACGAATCCTATGTTATTTCTTCTTAATCTTGACAGCTCATCTGAGGATTTATTGCTAATTAAGCTACCTTTAAAAAATATTTCACCTGAAGATGAATTTTCCAATCCAGCAATTAAATGCAATAAAGTAGTTTTTCCAGAACCAGATCTCCCAAAAATTACTAAAATTTCAGACGTGTCTACATCTAATGAAACGTTATTTACAGCACATACTGTATTTTTATCTTCACTAAAGTTTTTTTGTAAATTAATAATTTTTAAAAGATTATTCATTTCTCAATACATCTGCGGGAATTAATGCTGAGGCAAGCTTTGCTGGATATAAACAAACTGACATCGTAACTATCAAAGTGCCTATGATGATCATGTAAATGATAGAAAATCTAATATCAATTGGAAAGTAATTTATAAAGTAACTGCCTCTCATTAGGGAAGACATGATGCTTTCCATAAAAGAAGTTGAAAGAAATAATGTAATTAATAGACCAAAGAAAGTTCCTATTATCGTACCGATAAAAGAAATCATTATTCCAAGGTATAAAAAAATATTTCTTATTTCTTTCCGACTCATTCCCATAGTTTTAAAAATAGCTATTTGAGATTTTTTCTCGTTAATCATCATTACTAACATTGCAATGATATTAAAAGCAGCAACTAAAATTATTAATGATAAGAGAAGCCCTACAAGAACTCTCTCTTGTAATATTGCTTTGAATAAAGGCCCATAGGAATATGTCCAATCTTGAACAGTAAGAATATCTTCTGTAACTGTTTCTGCATTTATCAAGACATCCCAGGCTAAATAATTAGCTTGAAATAAATCATCAAATTTTAATCTCAAACCATGAACGTTCTCGTTTAGAGAGAGTAGTGAAGCTGCTTCATCAATATTTATATAAGCTATTGATTCATCCAAATCAGCTGATCCAACTCTAAAAATTCCACTGACTTTAAAATTACTTATCCTAGGAAAGTATCCTGCAAACGAGGGATTTTTATCCGGTAACATCAAGGATACTTTATCTCCTAGATCTAAATTTAATTTTCTAGCTAAAATCTCGCCCAAAACTATGTTATTCGAATTTGCTTCTAAACTCTCAAAACTACCTTGAATCAAAAATTCAGAGACAACAGAGACTTGTCTTTCTAATTCTGGGTCTATTCCCAACAAATTTGATCCATAGACTTCATTAGATGAGCCAACTAAAACTTGAGTTTCGATATATGGAGCAGCTCCAATCACATTTGGGTTCTCCTCAGCTTTCTTTTTTATTTCTTTCCAATTAGAAATTGAATTTAACCCAATAATTTGTGCATGAGGAATAACATTAAGAATTCTATCTTTTAATTCGCGCTCGAAACCATTCATTACCGAAGTAACAATTATCAAAACAGCAACTCCTAAAGCAACGCATGTGAATGCCATGGAAGATACAAAAGAAAGAAAACCTTTTCTTTTAGCTCTTAAATATTTTAATGCAATAAATAGAGAGATATTTTCTTTAAACATAAGACAAAAATCTCTAGAGAAATACTATTTCAAAACAGATTCTTTTGTTGATTTAAACATTTTCCCTTTGTAAGGAGGCATCATAGGAGCTAAAAGATCTATAGAGAATTGCTTATAGATTGCTTTAGCGTGACTGAAATTTTTAAAACCATCAAAACCATGATAATTTCCTTGCCCACTAGGACCAACTCCGCCAAAAGGAATATCTTCTTGGCCAATGTGCCAAATAACATCATTTAATGTAACTCCGCCAGAAATAGTATTATTTAAAACGTCTGACTCTCTTTCTTTGTTGTCACCAAAATAGTAAAGACCTAGAGGTCTGTCATTTGCATTTACATAATTAATGGTTTCATCGAAATCTTCATATTCTTTTACAGGCAAAAGTGGGCCAAAAATCTCTTCTTTCATGATTTTCATATCGTCAGTCGGATTTAAAACTAAAGTAGGAGGTATTTTATGGACCTCTTGCTGCGAAAAATCTTCATCCGCTGGGTTAATTACCCTAATGTCTGCCCCTTTTTCTTTAGCATCTTCTATCAAGCTATTTAAACGATCATAATGTTTTTCATTTATAACAGAGGTGTAATCATCATTGTATTTAAGATTTTCAAACATTTCTGTAACGGCAGATTCAGATTCTTTAACAAATTCTTCTGACTTTCCTTTGGGAACCATTACGTAATCTGGAGCCAAACAAATCTGGCCGGCATTCATTGTTTTACCTCTCATAACTCTAGTAGCTGTTTTCTTTAAATCAGCTTTTTCATCAACGATTACTGGAGATTTTCCACCTAACTCTAAAGTAACAGGAACAAGATTTTCAGATGCAGATTTCATAACGAGTTTTCCAGTTTGAGTACTTCCTGTGAAAAGGAGATGGTCAAAAGGTAATGCACTAAATGCTGCGCCTATTTCTGGACCTCCAGTAAAGACTGCTGCTTCTCCTTCATCGAAATATTCTTTAAACATTTCTTTTGTTAACTCAGATGTGACTTCAGTATATTCTGAAGGTTTAATCATTACTCTATTACCAGCCGCAAAAATAGTCCCCAAAGGAGCTAAAACTAAATTAATAGGGAAATTCCAAGGACTTACAACGCCAACGGTTCCTAAGGGCTGATATTTTATCCAAGACTTAGCTCCGGCCAATGACATTATTGAGCGTATTGCAAATGGCTGAGATCCATTACTCTTTCTTTTTTCATCCTTCATCCATTTCTTTACATGATCTTTAGAATGTTCAATTGATCCAATAGTTGACATAATTTCTGACATGAACCCTGCTTTAGAGTCTCTATTTCCAAAATCTTCTTGGATAGCATCTAATATTTCTACATTGTATTTTTTTAGCATTGCTACACATCGAGTTAAGCGATCTTGACGCAACTCCAAGCTTGGTGTTTCCTCATCAACATATAATTTTTTTTGAAGCTTTAAGACGCGCTCCATTTCTTGAACTGTTTCTTCTATAGTCATTTTTCCTCCCAAGGATTATGTATTTCTTAAATTCTTATCTTTATCATTACTTTTTTTAATAGTAGACCTGATATTTTCCCAATCGTCATCACTTAAATTATTTAAGCTTGAGAAAGTTCCTCCAGCTGATAAATATGCTGCGCCATCAATCGCAATTGTTTGACCGGTTAGATACTCACAACCGTCCCCCATTAGAAAAGTAGCTAAGTTTCCTAATTCATCCATCTCGCCTACTCTGCCTAAAGGATTTGAAGACATTGAGCCTCCATCATTTATCGATGTTTTCCCATCTCCTGTATCTGGACTCAATCTAGCCCAAGCGCCTTCTGTAGGAAAAGGGCCAGGAGCAATCGCATTTAATCTTATACCGTGAGGACCCCATTCGACTGCCAATGATTTGGTCATTGCGTGTATGCCTGATTTCGACATAGCAGAAGGAATTACGTATGGAGAGCCTGTCCAAACCCATGTAGCTAAAATTGAAAGAATACTTCCTTTATGACCTAATTCTATCCATCTTCTTCCAACAGCATTAGTCATGTAAAAGGTTCCATGAAAAACAATGCTAGCTATTGCGTTAAAACCATTTGGAGATAGATCTTTAGTTCTACTAATAAAATTTCCAGCAGCGTTATTAACCAGACCATCTAAAGGCCCATCAACAAATATATCTTCTATAGCTGCATCAACACTATTTGAGTCTCTTATGTCTAGCGCAAAATGATTAACCTTACCGCCATATTCATCCATCAATTCTTTGGCAGTATCACTAAGAACGCTTTCTCTTCTTCCGCAGATATAAACTTCTGCTCCATACTTAAGGAAATGCCTAGTCATCTCTTTACCTAAACCGCTTCCACCTCCGGTAACTAAAATTCTTTTCCCCTTTAATAATTCATCTTTAAACATAATTTTTCTCAATAATTAAAATATTTTTTTTGATTCAAAAGTATAAATATTATTAGCAATAAAGCCAGAAAACTAATCAAAAAATATGGAAAGTTAGGACTCATCATATATAGGGGCATGATTGTAAATGGCGTAATTAGATGGCCAATTGGAAAAACTGTTCCCATCCAGCCGCTTGCAGCTCCTTGTTCATTTTTACTAACAGACAAAGATAAAATTGTAATATTTCCAGGTCTTACCAGACCTGAGCCTATTCCATACATAATAAGAGCAAGATAAAGACTGGAAATAGAAGTAGCTTGAGACAGGAATAGATAACTTAATAAAACTATTGAACAACCCCATTTAATTAAATTTAAAGGTCTTATTTGGAATTTATCAACTATAAATAAGTTTGCAAACATCCCTGATAAAGCAACTATTGAAAATCCAATTGCTACGACTGAATAAACACTTTCTCCATTTGTTATGATTTCATCTTTTGTATAAAGTGCTACTGTTAAAACTAAACAGGCATTTGCCATACCTACAAAAGAAGCTATAAGCAAAGATGGCCATACTCTTGAATCTGTAAATTGTAATTTTGTTTTAGTTTCTTCATCCAAGGGCTCTATAGGTCCCTGCATATCTTTAAAGTTATAAAAACCAATCAAAGCTCCTAATAATGCAATAAATATAAATGGAGCTAATAAATTTTCATTGAATAGTGAAAGAAGAACTCCAACAACTACAGGTCCGATAACAACTCCAAACTGCCATCCAGCGTCAAAGCGAGCAAATCCGGCTGATCTGGTTGTTGGAGATGTTAAATCAGCGATTCTACCTCCAGCAGCTGGTCTAACCGCGCTTCCCAAGAGTCCATTTATCAGCCTAGTAAAAACTAATAATGGAAAAACTAAAGCCAACGGCAATAATAAATTTTGAGCAGAAATTAGAATTGCTGCAAATGATCCCATAGAAAGAGCAAAACCCAACATACCTATTAAAAAAATTGAACCTCTTCCAAACTTATCACTTAGCCTTCCCCAAAAAGGACTAAAAAACATCCATGCCAATGCAGATATAGAAAAAATTAATCCGACTTCAAATTCAGTAAAGCCTAAATTCCTTACTTCAGAAGGAATTAAAATAAAAACTGTAGATTGACCTGCGCCTACGCAAGCTAAAGCTGCAGCTAGTGCCCAAATCGATTTAGGCGGCTTTTCTGAATCATTAATCATAAGCCAAGATTAACGTAAAGCATTCATCGGCATCGATGCTAAAGATCAGATATTCGTGATATTCGTTTAACGCATGAGACCATTCATGTTCAAATTTATTACTTTTTTCTTGTTTGTCTTTAATTGTTCGATTTAATTTAAAACATAGAGATCTTCTGTTCAAAATTAAATCTAAAAAATAATTAAATCTCTCTAAAGACTCTGGATTTATTTTGGGAGTATCAACCCTATCTTTAGCTAACTCATCTTGAACCTCTCTTGAAAGATTTTTTGACAGAATTTCTTTATAGTTTTTACTTGAAAGATTTGAACTTAGGTAAGGACCATGAAAACCTTTCGCTCTCAAATACATGAAATCAGTAAGTTGAAAATTATTAAAATTTTCTTCTAAAAATCGATCAATAATGAATGGAAAGGCTCTCTTACTTAAATTTACAGAGCATTTTGATCTAGAAATAATTGCTTGACCGTGTTCATGCAACCTCATGAATTCAACTCCTAAAAACTCGAAGTTTAAATTTTCTGGATAAGCGAGAACGCTAATCTTTTTTTCCATTAAGAGCCTTGATTCCTATTTTTTCTCTAACTTCGGTCATAGTTGATTCAGCTATATCTAGAACTTTTTTTTCACCTATTTGAAGGATTTCTTCTACCTGTTTAGGATTTTTTAATAAAGAAAAATAATTTTCTCGATAAGGTGAAATTTCATCATTAACGATAGTAAATAGCTCTTTTTTTAAATCGCCCCAACCCATGCCCTCTAAAAAATTTTTCTCAACTATTGAAATAGCTTCTTGATTTAAAAATGCCTGAAAATAATTAAACAAGTTTGAATCTATAGTGCTTTTTGATTCTCCCGGCTCTTTAGAATCAGTTTGTATCTTATTAATAGATTTTTGAAGTGCTTTTTCTGAAGAAAATAACTCAACAAAATTTCCATAAGATTTACTCATTTTTCTGCCGTCAATACCTGGCAGCAGAGCAGTGTTTTCTTGAATTTTAGCCTCTGGAAGACTGAAAACCTTTCCATAAATATGATTAAAACGAGCTGCAATGTCTCTTGTCATTTCAATATGTTGTTTTTGATCACTACCTACAGGGATTTCATTGGCTTTAAAAATTAGAATATCAGCTGCCATTAATACTGGATAATTAAATAATCCAGCAGTTATGCCCTTATCCAAATCACTGTCGTTATTTTCTTTGTTACTATCTTGAGCAGCCTTATAAGCATGGGCTCGATTTAAAAGTCCTTTTGACGTTACGTTAGACAATATCCAATTCAATTCAAAAATTTGAGGCACTTTTGATTGTCGATAAAAAAGAGTTTGATCAGGGTTAAGTCCACAAGCCAACCACGCTGAAGCAATTTCTAAACTAGATTGATGAGTAAGTTTTGGGTTCTGCTGTTTAATTAAAGAATGATAATCCGCTAGAAATAAAAAAGATTTTTTTGAATCTTTAATGGAGTTAAGTGCTGGTTTTATTGCTCCAACATAATTTCCTAAGTGAGGAGTTCCGCTCGTGGTAATACCGGTTAGTAGAATAGACATAAGGATAGTATAAAAAAAAACACCACAAAGTGGTGTTTTTAATAACGAAGTTGAAGGGGTCTAGTGGGTTAACTAGTACAGGTGACTTACCCATCTCCCTGTATTTGGCAAAATTTCTTTCGACTTTTCACCCTTCTTCTTCTACCCCTCGATTTCTTTTTCACCGTCTCGAGTTATTGAAACGCCCATCCAAGGTATGAATCTATATTAGTAAAAAAAAAGTTAAGTATCAATATCAAAAACAGGGTTTTTTAGATTAAGTTTTCATTAAAAAAAATCTTTTTAGGATTAAAAGTAATTTATAGAAAGAATTATGAAATTTTTATTACTTTCTCTAAATATTTTAGTAAAAGTTCCTTAAATTTTTCGTGTGTTGCTAACTTTTTTAAATGAAGATAAGCATTTGGAAATTCTTTTTCAAAGTTTGAAGTAATTAACTCATATCCTTGATTATTTATGATCTCTACTTTATCTCTTTCTCTCAAGAATTGAGCTAGATCGCAAACAAATGAAATATCCGCTATTGTTAAAAATTCCCCTACGATGAATTTATTAGTTGAAAGAGCCCTCTCTATACCATCCATATAAAATAGGTATGCTGCGGTCATTCTTTGGTGCAGATATTTATTTAAAGAATCAATTTCAAGAGTATAAACTTGAAACTCTCTAGCAAATACAAGATTCGCATCAAGAAAACTGTCTATTCTAGATTGAAGAAAAGGATCGTTATCACCATAAAGTGAAGTATTTTTTGAGGATCTTGCTACAGCCCGCATAATACTATTTGATTCAAAAATACCTTCAGACCCATCGGAATTAAAACCTGCCGGAACAGTTCCAAATGGATGTTTTTTAAGAAAATTATCTGTTTTATATAGACTACCCTTGAAACCTCTTTTACTTTCTCTTTTGAAGGCTTTCAAATCTTCTAAATTTGAAGAATCTATTTTTTGAGCGTCAAAGTCCCATAACCAATTTGTAAGATTCATTGGTTTGTCGCCAATGACTTTTAGTTCTACATTTCCAAGTTCTGCTGTTATTAATGATTTCCATACTCTAGGGTTTGGTAAATATGAAAATATTCTAATATCTTCTGTCATCTTTTCTCCTAACATAAAGTTTAAATTTTATATGGCTATGATTTTGATGGAAAGTTTTTAGTACCGTGGCGGAGGAGGTGGGATTCGAACCCACGAGGCCATTTCTGACCTGCTGGTTTTCAAGACCAGTGCATTCAACCAAGCTCTGCCACCCCTCCTTAGAAGTTATTTGAGTTTAAAAGGCAACTAAAAATTTTGAAAATTATACAGTCATCCAATTAATCACTCAGATTCAAAACTATTGCGTTTCGGCTATAGTTTGAGCAATTGATTTCTCGAAGGATTCTACATTATCTAAATCTGAATTAGGAATTAAATGTGCTTAGAATCTTAAAGTTTTAGTTTCCTATATAGGTTACTATTTTTGGTTCAAAAAAAAGGGCTGCATAGAGCAGCCCTTTTTAATTAAGGATGAAATATATTTAAAACGCAGCTCTTAGATCTAAGTAAACAGATCTTCCGTATCCGTTATGAACATCTGGATTAAACCCATATGTGTCATCGGCTAACGGTGTTTCTGCGTCAAATAGATTATTTGAACCAATCGTTAATTTCATTCGAGTATCGTTGAATTTAAATCTCGTTGCTAAGGCAAGATTAATAGTGGTCATTTCGTCAACCTCCCAAGCTCCTCCATAAGCTGCTATTCCAGCTGTGTTAGTAACAGAAGATTGTCTAAAAGCACCAACATGTTTAACAGTCATTGATGCACTATTGTCATTGTATCTCCAAGAAAAACGTGCCTGATGTTTCTCTTCAAAGTTTCCATCGATTCCAAGAAGATCTCCATAACCAAATAAGTTAACCGTCACTATGTCATCAGCGCCAAGAGCTGTAGTAGCTGTTGTGTACTCTCCAGATTTGATAGCCTTATCAATAATATCTGCATCTGAACCAGGAGCAGCATTTTGCTCTAGCTTCGTAGTAAAAGCACCTGTGTATTTAATAGAAAAAGTTCCATAATCACTATCTTTTTCATAATAGATGCCCAAATCAACACCTTCAACTATTCTTTCAGCTAAATTTTCATATTGCGAACGCACATATCTTATTTCTCCTAAAGGACATAATCCAGCTGCTTTTGCCGCTGTAGACATATCATCATAATCACCATCATCGGCTGCATTTCGATAAACATTTGTATTGTATTGAGAAGCCGTTAAGCTTGAACATCGGCTTACAGCTGCAGCAGCATCTGCATCCGCAGTGCCTGTTTTAGTTCTATAACGAGTTAAAAAATCCAAGGCCGTTTGATTGGTAGTTCCAAGATTACCTACGGTATTATCTTTCTTGATTTGAAAACCATCTAGAGTAAGAGTTAATTCATCTGTTGGTTGATAAACTATACCAAAAGAGAAATTTTCTGATGTTTCCGCTTCAAGCTGATCATTTCCAACAGCTCTTCGATATATCCATTCATCGACATAATCATCATCATCATCAGTAATCGCTTTTGAAAAATCTTTTTGCGAACTATTAAATCTATTTAAAAACGGTTGATTCATGGCTACAAGATTCGGAGCCTTGAAAGTCGTTGAAGCTGAAGTTCGAAGAAGGATTTGATCGGTTATATCCCAACCAAAAGCAAGCTTACCTACAATCTCTGAACCGAAATCATTTGTATCTTCATATCTTAGTGCTACTTGCGCTTCCAAATCTTGCGTCAATGGCATAATCATTTCAGTAAAAATAGAATTTGTTGTTCTAGATGCTTCTGAGTCTGCTGTTGGAGAACCACCTGCAATAGCAGTGAAGAAAGGATACCTGTCTTCTTCTCGATTACAATTAGTACCCATGGCAGCTTTATCTTTCATTGACCCATCGTCGTTACCTAGCTGACATGAAACTGTTACAGGTAAGTGCTGGAAAGGAATTGTTCCGTCCATTCTTGGACCAAGATCATCTTTGTAACTTTCTTTTCTACTTTCAATACCGACCAAAAAGCTAACCGGGCCATTTTTCATAGAAAATAATTCATCGTTTGTAAATTTTAAATCATATAAATTAAGCTTTGAAATTTGTTCTTTAACTACCGAAACAAGTGTTTGCTCAATATTTGTTGAACAGTCATTATTAACCCAATCACATAAAATGTTGTAACCGGCAGACGTTTGATCAAATAAAGCCGCTTGCATTAAATTCAGATCTACTCTGTTGCCACTTAAGTCTCTTGATTTAGCTTGAGAGATAACAACGGCCCCATCAAATGACCAGTCATTTAGATCTCCAGAAATACCTTGAAGCAATCGATAAGTCTCTTTATTCACGGTAGCAGTTCTGTTTTTCTCTGTGAAACGGTAATTATCAATATAAAGTTCAGCATCTTTATCAAATGCTGCAGCAAATCCGGTAGCAGTAGCTGTGCCAATAGTTGCCCTTATAGGATTGTAATATGACGCTGCGCCAACTCTTAATTTACCCGGATATTGAGTAGCTGCACTTCGAATAGTAAAGTATTCAGATTCGTAGTAACCAATTTCGTTATACAAGTTAAACCCATTATCCAAATCACGATCAAAAGTAATAAAAAGATTGTGTCTTTCCGTTTGACCTCTTACCCAGACACTTTCATTTTTATTGTAACGCGGTGTAGAATTTGTAGTCCCATCGCTGACTATACATGTTCCATAACCAGTATCGTAAACCGTCGTAACGCTTCCCTCAGAAGCAGCACATCTAGCATCAGTCAAAGGGTATACTTGAAATTCTCCCTTACTATCAACATAGCCTCTAGTTCCTCCAGGTATAAGAGAAGATTTTTCAATCATATCAAATTGACCATATAAGCCTTGAGATGAAGTGTTGTCGAAGAAACTCGCATAAGGATCAGATGTTCCGCCCGGAAGAAATGGACTGAGATCTGATTGACTCATGATGGGATGATCGCCAGCTCGCATTTGACCTTTTTTAACAAAATCATAACTAATATTAAAATTTCCGTTAGCAAAAGGATTCCCATAATTTATGCTTAGCGATGAATCTTCAGCATCCATTACGCTGAACTGCTTCACTCTAGTTCTTACTACAAATCCATCGTTACCGGATTTAGTAACATTATTGACTACTCCCGAAACAGCATCGGCTCCATAAATAGCAGATGCTCCATCCCTTAATATTTCTAACCGATCGATACCATTAGTTGGAATAGTAGTTGAATTTACGGTGCTGACTGGCGTGAATCCTCCACCTAAGATCTCTGTTTGATATCCAGGAGAATTTACCATTCGTCTACCATTAAGCAAAACTAAAGTACTGCCTACTCCCAGATTTCTTAAATTGTAAGCTCCGATATCTCCCCTAGCGTTATTAATGCCAGCAGTTTCAGAAGCTTCGTTAAACTGATTTTGTCCCATTTCAGCTATGTTTGATATCAAATCATCCCCAGATTCAACTCCAAGCGCGTCAATATCATCAGCAGAAAATACTGATACCGGTAAAACATCAGAAATTGATGCTCCTTTAATTTGAGAACCAATAACCGTCAGTTGCTCCTCTGTAGAATCAGATTGCGATAAAAGATTAAAAGAAAAAAATAGTGCTATGCTTAAAACTAAAGCCTTTTTAATTGTATTAAAAACCATGATTGACCTCCCCAGATCAGTAAGTGAAGAATTTATTCAATAGCAATGATTACTCTTCACAATATACTCTTAAATGTTATGACATATTGTCATGAAATGGAATATATTTTATGAAGTAATTTTTTGATAAAATAGGTTTAATTAGTTATTTACACTCATGAATGTGATCAATATTACAATTTTTAAAAAAATTTCTTTTTTAATACTCTCTATTTTTCTTTCTTTAAATTCTTTGCAAATATTTAGTTTTAGTGAGCCCTTGAAAAAAGAGTTAGACAATATTAATCCTAAACAAATTTTAATGGTTGGGAATAGCTTTGTTTATTACAACAACGGCATGCACAATCCTTTGATTAAAATGATTCGCTCAACGCATACTATGAGAGATGCGTATAAAATTAGAAGTATTACTATCAATGGCTCATCTTTGACTTGGCATGATATTAGGTCATATGTAACTAATCCAAATATAGGCTCTTTTGGGTTTACTAAGGAGAATAAGCTAAAGAAAATTAAAAAAACTCCTTTTGATTTAGCTATTATGCATGACTGCAGCAGATGTCCTGTTGATGACTCTCGAAAAAAAATATTTCATAAAATTGTTGCTGCGCATGTCAAAACATTAAGAGAAAAAAATATTGAACCAATGTTGATGATGACATGGCCATATAAAGATTCTCCCAATATGACAAAGAAGTTGGCTAGAGAGTATGTAAAAGCAGCTAATAAAAATAAAATTCTTGTAGCTCCTGTTGGATTAGCTTTTGCGGAGATAAATAAAAATTTTCCAGAAATAAATTTATATACCAGCGATCTTCGTCATCCTAGTAAAGAAGGCACATATCTCGCAGCTTGTGTTTTGTATGCATCAATATACAAAATGAATCCTGAAGGCAATAAAGTTAAATTTGATATAGATTCAAAGACAAGAAAAACTCTTCAAAAAGTAGCTTGGATTACTCATCAAAACTTTTACAAAGGAAGATAAAGGACCGTATTGGTTGAAAGAATCATTATGAATACTAATGTAGTTATCATTGGACCTAGATAGATTTGACCAGACATATTGAAAAAATATCTGTTGAAATAAGGTAAAACGAACATCATTGGTACAATTGCAAATAATAAATTTACGCTTAACCAATTGGTAGTCCAAAAAACAGTGCCAGTGCTGGCAAAAACTAAGTACTGAATAAAAATTATTATCATTAATCCAAGAGAATTTCCAAACCCTCCTATCAGCATAGACAACCATTGAGGTTGATCTTTAATTCTCATTGAACCATTTACTCTTAAAGAGTTTGATAAGAAGAAAACATAGAAAAAAGGAGCATACATTAGCAGAACCAAAAGCATTTCCATTTGGAAAATTCTTATTCCCATAAACCAAAATCGATAATCCACATGAAAGAAGGAATATATGACATTTAAAAAAACATAAAAAATTCCAAATATTAGAAAACTTAAGATTACAGTTTTAGAAAAATCTATGAATGAAATATTAATTCCCCAATGCTTAGGAGCAACACCATGCTTTCTTCCATGGAGATAATAGGATGAAAAAAATAGAAAAAAACCTACTAGACCATTAAATACTGCCCAAAGCATTACAGAATTATTCATGCGTTGAGGAAAAAACCATGTCATTTCTCTGTTAGAAGCCTCTGGAAATAATATTTTTGCTACCTCAACCATGGGAATAAAAGTTACAGAAGCAATACCGGCACCTAAGAAAAAAATAAACCAAAATATTAGTCTTCCTGTCTTGCTTGGTTTTGGTAGCGGATCTGGTATCACCTTTTTTATGGTTTTAAAAAAACTGAAGCCTAAAATTAGTTTTGTTAGCGGTATTATCATTATGAGTGCTGCGATCATGTTTAGAAGAGTAAAAAATTCTTTCCAGTGCCAAATTTGATTTTTAGATGTAAGGCTTGGATTTATCTCAAATGTTTTTACAAAAAATTCTATTTGATTTTGCATGGCCTCAAAATTGTAAGGCTGAAAAGGATGGAGAACAGGTTCATTATGAACAACTCGAAGGGATCGATCTTTTGCGTTTCCATAATATTTCCCGAGTTCTATTTTAGTTTCACCTCGGGCTTTGTTATAAATACCCCAATTAACAAACCTTAGTGATTCCGGAGCAATTTGCATATTGCCTGCATCCCAACCTTTTAATTTATTTCTAAAAGCTCCTTCATCATATAAGGCATAACTTACACCGGCGTTAGATTGAAAGTGCTTTAAGATTGAATTTCTCAAGGTGAGCACATAGCCAGAAATGTATATGGAGTGCAATTTGCTCTCTTCATTTAATCGTGCGGCTTCCTTTCCGAAGTAATTTGCTCCTCGTATGGCTGCATTGCCTCCCATGGAATGACCCGTAACGCCCATTTTTGTTTTGTCTACAAAGTCAAAATCTTCACTTCCATGAACATGCTTAATTAAATCAAACATGCCATATCCTTCTTTTGTAGCAGACCTTCTTTGGCGCGATGAACTTGATAGTCCTTGTGCATAAGGATCAATAAGTGCAACAACTATGTCTCTTCTAGATAGTTCTATTGCAAAATTAGATAAAGCTTCCTTAGATCTTTGAAATCCAGGAACAACAACTACATATGGTAATTTGTTTTCTTTAGATGCTAGTTTAGGCTTATACAGATCATAGATAATAAATTGGTCATCTACGGTAAAAAGCTTTTTAGTTTCTATATGAGTTTTATTGAAATTAGTTTGAACGATAGAAGCAAGAAAGCTTGAAACGATAATTAAAAACACTAAGGAAAGCGTTGGTTTCATTTCAGAATATTTTGAAAAAATAAGTCCATAAATTAACTATAAGTTTTTATGAAATGATAGCGATCAGTTCAGACAATCTCTATTATCTCTATTGAAATTATATAGCTCTTTGATTTTGAGAGAACATTAAATATCTAAACTTCTGCTCTAACTATCGCAGCGATACCTTTTGAGAAAAATAAAAAATTTAAATAATGCGGTTTAACGTCTTTGAAGCTTGTATAACATCTTCGAATTGGTATCTTATTTAGAACAACCCAAGTGATGTAGAGCCACTAATCTAAATTAAAAAAGGAGCTTTGTTTAAGAAAACCCCTTTTTTTAATTGAATTTAAAAAGTTACGCGAAGACCAATCATAAGTTCGGTTACTTCCACTTCTGACTGAAGTTGCTCTCCAGCATTCATTCCAGATATACCAGAACCTGTAACACCTGTATTAGCATCGCCAAGGTCATTTTGTATATATGATGCAGTCAATTCAACTCCCTCAGAAATACCATATGCATATGTTATGCCATACGCGAAAGTAGAATCATCATTACTTTTATTTGGAAAAAGATTAAAAGTTCCTACTGGGCTTATTTGTTGACCAGATGCATCGATATCTGCTTGTCCAACTTCGATTAGAGGAGCTATAGAATGATTATTTCCCAAATCAATCGGATAAGACAATCCAAACGCCATTACATCAACATCAAGCATCAGTCTTTGAGTGAAATCAAAAGCACCAAAAGTAGCTGTTCCAGTAGCTTGGGCAGTGCCAAAAGATTTTTTCACCAGATACATATCAAAACCAGAGTAATCCATTCCTATTTTAAAAGAAGTGCCATTTTGTTGATTGTTTTGACTAAGATTCTCTAGATTTATAAAGTTTCCAGATACTGTATTTGACGTGACTGCGCTGCCTGTTGGGTTTAAAAAGCTTAAAGAGTTAACATCGGTATCATTTTGAGATGTTCCTATCTCTAAAAAATATCCTGCATGTGAATATGCGCTAACTATAAACGTTAAAGTTAAAATTAAAAATTTTTTCATATATTCTCCCGTTTAAAATTTTTTAATAATTATTTTATATCATTAATTCAACCAAAAGTTGAATTTTTGTAAAAATTAAATTATGTTAAAAATTAGAATTTCATTTTAATTGGAGGTATTGAAAAAATTATGTCAGGGCCACTAGAAGGTATAAGAGTTGTAGAATTGACTTCTACTGTATCAGGTCCATTTGCTGGCATGATGCTCGCTGATCAAGGAGCAGATGTTATTAAAGTTGAACCGCCATTGATAGGTGATCTTGCCAGAATGATGGGTACATCTCGCGACGGAATGGCAGCCATGTTCTCAGTAATCAATAGAAACAAAAGATGCATGGTTCTAGATTTTAAAAACTCTAAGGACTTTGAAATTTTGAAAAAACTGTTAGATACCGCAGATGTATTAATTGAAAATTATCGTCCAGGGGTGGTAAAAAAACTTGGTATAGATTACGAATCAATTAAAGAAACTAATCCTAATATTATTTATACCTCTATTTCTGGTTATGGACAGACAGGACCATATATAAATCGAAGAGTATACGATCCGCTAATTCAAGCTACGGCTGGATCAGCTTCAGCTCAAAATAATGAAAAACCAGAATTTTTCAGAACTATAGTTTTTGATAAAGTCACAGGACTTACCGCTGCTCAATCTATTAGTACTGCTTTGGTTCAAAAAGAAAGAACAGGCAAAGGACAATATCTACCAATTTCTATGTTGGATTCAGCGCTTTATTATATTTGGCCGGATGTTATGTGGTCTAAAACATTACTAGGTGAAGATATAAAATATTTGCCTGATCTGTTTGATGCCTTTCCAATTTTTAAAACTAAAGATAAGTATATTTCCATGATTTTATTAGCTGATGCAGATTTTCAAAAACTTTGCGAGCTTTGTAAGTCTGATCTCCATACAAAAGAAGAGTTCGCAACGACTGATAAAAGAGTAGAGAATTTAGATTCTCTTATATCAGCAGTGTCAGAGATAATTAAAGATCAGGAAGCTGAGTTTTTATGCAGAGAGTTAGATAAATTTGGAGTTCCAGTTGCCATTGTAAACTCCTTAGATGAGATTCATGAAGATCCTCAAGTCATAGAACAGAAATCATTGATTGAAATAACTCATCCCGTGGCAGGAAAAATGAGAATGCCAAAGCCCCCTTTCAACTTTACTGATCAAAATGAATTTCCTAAGTCTCATGCCCCTTCCCTTGGTGATCATAATAGAGAAATACTTTCTGAACTTGATGTAGAAGAAGCAGATATTTTAAGAATGGAGCAAAGAGAAAAAGAAAATAAGGAACTTATGAAAGCAATGTCTCTTGCCAGTGCTACAAATAAATCAAGAGATTAAAGTAAAAAACTTTCTAAGAATGCTTTTAATATAACTGATTTGCGTCTTTTACAAATAAGTGCACGTCTTTATGTCGAATATTTGACAGATTATTAAAAAACATGTTCCCCGCTTTGAGCTTTTTTTAAAATCCATGTTTATATATGCTTAAATTAAATTGCTAAAACATAAAAACCTGGGGAGGAAAATTATGGAAAATGCATTTAATATGATACGTGACTTAGTTTCTGGTCTGACTGGAATCTTGGTTGGTGTGATTGGTTTGGGAGTTGTAGCGGGCATAGTGTTCGGTGGAAACTCCTTTTTCTTTGGTGATGTTTTGAATCAGCTTTTAGCTGTGATTCAAACATTAGGTGACAATGGAATAGTTGGGCTTTTAGCTGCTGCTATTCTTATCAAGTTACTTAGATAACAAGGATATATTGGCTAAGGGATCTTAGGATCCCTAGCCTTTATAATTAATGTAATGGATTGGCTAAACTTAGAATCAATAAAAGACTTTCTTTATAAAGTAACTGAAGTGCTTTCGCTTTTTGTTGCAGTTTCACTTTTAGTGGGAATAGTTTTTGGTCCTGAAACCGCATTTTTTGGCGCAGTCGTTAAAAACTTTTCGTCAATTCTTTCGGTCATGGGTCAAGAAGGATTGCTTGCACTAATATCTATCCTAATAATTACTGCTATCTTAAGAAAATAATTTTTATATAGATAAAATGAAAACGGGTTTATATCCCGTTTTTTTTTGCGTGAAAAGGTGGCTGGAAAGTCTGCAACGACACCATCCAGCCAAAATTTGAATCTTGGTGGCTGAAATGAGGGCTAATTCTACACCTCAGCCAAAAAAGGGTTAGAGCTACTTGGGTCTTGCTTCGTTTACTATAACTTTTCTTCCATCAACCTCAGATTCGTTTAATGCTTCGATAGCTTCTGGGCCACCGTCGTCCAATTCTACAAATCCAAAACCTCTAGATCTATTAGTATCTCTATCTGTGATCACGTTAGCAGATGTAACTGTTCCGTAACTTGAAAATAAATCTTCTAATTCCTGATTGCCAATACTCCAAGGGAGATTTCCTACATATAATTTCATAAGTACCTAATACTTGTCGTTAAAAAGGTGTATTAAATACTAATTTGATAAAACTGAAAGATATATTTTGACTTATTTCTAAATCTTCTAAGTTACTTATGCTTTTGTTGCAAGTTTTTTCTGTCTTCGCAAATTGGAAATTTTCAAAAAATTTTTAGAATTTGTAACAAAAAGCCCAAGAGAAAACCTTACTAAGTTACTTTATTTCTTGTCTATAAATTAAATAAGCTGCTAAAGAACACAAAATAAACAACAATACTTCAGGGAAAAAAACATCAGCAAAGCCCGTGTCGTAAAATACTGCAGCTATAGTATGTCCTAAAAGCACAAATAGAAATATCATTGCCGGAGCTGCTAACCATATATATCTCATAGTTATCGCTCCAATAATACACATAGCAGATATTCCTAGAAAAAACCCAGTAAGATCTCTAATTAAAGTATTTTGAGCAAGCTTGCTTAGTTCATTATAAACAAACCCAAAATCGACTGAAGTTTCAGCAGGATTTAAGATCCATCCTATTCCTACTGGAATTAATAATATTGCTGGCAAAATTGAAGTTATTCGAGCTAAAACCATAATTATCCCCTTTTATTGTTTATTTAAATTTATTTTTATTAAAAGTATCTTCAATAATTCTGATGCTATCTTTTATTAAAACACCAATTAAATTACTTAATTTATCTTGTATTTTTTCCTTTTTTTCAAACTTAATTTCAAAAACTTCATGCTTTCTAGCCAAGTTCATTAAATACCCATCACTAGTTGAGATTGAATCAATTAGGCCAACTTCTAATGCTTTGCTACCTTCCCAAATCTCTCCTGTTGCTACTTTTGAAATATCTAAAGAGGGCCTGAACTTACCCACATGGTCTTTAAATAACTCATGAATATCATGCAAATCTTCTTTAAATTTCTTTCTGCCTTCTTCTGTCGTCTCCCCAAAAGCAGTAATAGTTCTTTTATATTCGCCGGCTGTATGAAGTTCATAATCAATATCATTTTTCTTTAAAATTTTATGAAAGTTTGGAATTGCTGCGACCACTCCTATGGATCCAATGATAGCAAAAGGAGCTGAAACAATTTTATTTGCTACACAAGCCATCATATAGCCGCCTGAGGCTGCTATTTTATCTACGCAAGCTGTTAAATTTATTCCCGCATCACGAATTCTCTGCAGTTGGGCTGCAGCTAAACCGTAACCGATTACTGTGCCTCCAGCACTTTCTAAATTTAAAACAATTTCTTCGCATTTTGTTTCGCTTTGCAATATGGCATTAATTTCTTCTTTTAAGTTAGCAA
Source organism: Gammaproteobacteria bacterium (assembly GCA_045564455.1). Classification (GTDB taxonomy): domain Bacteria; phylum Pseudomonadota; class Gammaproteobacteria; order Magnimaribacterales; family AG-339-G14; genus CASICS01. The sequence goes on along the minus strand of JBJLHG010000001.1, from coordinate 126,127 downwards.
CATTAGAAGCATCAATATCACCTTCAAAATTCAGAACATAAACAGGTTTTTTTTTGGATTTGGAGCTTGCTTTTTTTTCTTTTTTTAAAGATTTTTTAAGTTTCTTTTTTTCATCTTTACTCAAAGACAAGGTCTTAATTGAGTTAGCCATGGACTGATATCGCTTAGTCAAATTTTTAGTTTTAAGAGTCTCATCTAGATCTTCTTGATGTCTCATTGAAGAAATCAGAATAAAAATAGGAATGAAAACTAAGACAATAATCGTAATAGTTTTTAACAGAAAATAACCATATTCAAAAAGAAATTCCATGATACTTATAATAAATTTATTAAATGAAAAAAGAGTTTATCAGGAATAACAAAGCGCTTGTATAAAAGCTTAAAGCGTTTTTTTATTATCCATATATGGTCTTAAAACTTTAGGAATTGAAATAGAACCATCTTCATTTTGATAATTTTCATAAATTGCTGCCATGGTTCTTCCAATAGCTAGCCCTGACCCATTTAAAGTATGGCATAGGACATTCTTATTATTTTCTTTAGTTCTAATTTGCATTCTTCTTGATTGAAAATCTTCAAAGTTACTGCACGAAGAGATTTCTCTATATTTGTTCTGACTTGGAAACCAAACTTCCAAATCATAAGTAAAAGAAGAAGCAAATCCTGTATCTTTTGAGCAAAGAATGGTTTTTCTGTAAGGTAAATTAAGAAGCTCTAAAATTTTTTCTGCGTGATTGGTCAATTTTTCCAATTCATCATGAGAATCTCCTGGAGGTACAATCCTAACCAATTCCACTTTTTCAAATTGATGTTGCCTAATAATTCCTTTTGTATCTTGCCCATAACTTCCAGCTTCGCTTCTGAAACAGGGCGAGTGGCATACATAAGAAATTGGCAATTCTTCGGCTCTTATAATTTCTCCTCGATGATAATTGGTCACCGGGACTTCAGCAGTTGGCACAAGATATAAATCCTGGTCAGAGTCATCTACTTTGAATTGGTCTTCTTTAAATTTTGGCAATTGTCCGGTCCCTACCAAAGATTCAGAATTAACTATCAGGGGAACGTATATTTCTTTATAACCATGCTCTTTCGTATGTATATCCAACATAAAGTGAATCAAAGCTCTGTTAAGTTTTGCCGTAGTATCTTTGAAAATAACAAATCGTGATTTAGCTATCTTTGCTGCAGCCTCGAAGTCCATTCCTCCGATATCAATGCCAAGTTCTTGGTGATCTTTTATTTTGAAAGAAAAAGATGGAATTTTTCCAGATTCTTTGACTACTATATTATCTTCTTCGCTTTTTCCTATTGGTACATTTTCATTTAAAAGATTTGGGATGCTTAATAAAAAATCATTTATTTTTTGCTGAAGCATATCTAGTTCACTTTTACTTATTTTCAAAGATGCAGATAGTTCTCCAGCTTCTTTCTTTATGATTGATGTGTCTTCACCATTTTTTTGCATTTCACCTATCTTGCTGGCCATTTTATTTAATTGCTCTTGCAACGATTCGGTTTTTACTTGTAGATCTTTTCTTTTTGTTTCTAAGGCATTCCACTGTGAATCATCCAGCTCGAACCCTCTAGCAAACAAATTTTTCTTAGCGTATTCAAAATTCTTTCTTAAAATTTCTATGTTGATCATGTTTATTCCAGCGTAATTAAATCGCTTACTTCTTGATTATATCTAAATAGAGAGGTTGATAGTTCTGGATTTACATCAAAATCAAAGAAAGAGATAGAAGACTTTTCTTCAAAAGAGTTTGTGTATGAAACTTTACTTAAAATTGATTTCTCAAAAATTAAACTAATTGAAGATATATATGTTTTGTCTTTTGGGATTATGTTGCAAGCGACTGGAGAACAATTTACTTTCTCAAGATTCATACAAAATTTTTCAGTACTTAAAAGAAGAAAAGCTGCAGGGATTTGATCAATTATATTTTCTTTTTTATATTTAACCGCTTGATCCAATTCGTAGTCAATTCGAAAAACGGAATTATTGTTTATGATGGTCTCTGATTGGCTCGGTTTATTAATAGTTAATTTTAAATTATACGGTTTTTTTAAAAAAATTTTTCCTTTCAGTTTATTTTGATCCGGGGTAGAAAAATTTTGAATAAAATCCGCTTGAAAAGATTTGTAATTATAAAAATTATTTAAATTTTCATAAGGCTCTAAACAATTTGCTAATGAATATTGAGAAACAAATAAAAAACAAAAAATTAAATAAAATTTATTCTTCATTGCTTGGCGCAAGTACTTCTCTATTGCCATTAGAATTCATTTCGCTTACCAAGCCTGCCGTTTCCATTGCCTCTATGAGTCTAGCTGCTCTGTTGTAGCCAATTCTAAATTTTCTCTGCACAGCAGATATCGAAGCCCGTCTTGACTGAACGACAAATGCAACAGCTTGATCATAAAATTCATCTTTTTCTGAATCTCCATTTTGACCATCTCCGCTATCAGACACTTCTGGAGCTTTGGTAACTTCATCTAAATATTGAACAGACTCTCGCTCTTTCCAATCACTAACTACTCTTATAATTTCGTCTTCACCAACAAATGCTCCATGAACTCTCAAAGGTATAGACGTGCCCGAACCAACGTAGAGCATATCTCCTTTACCCAATAGCTGCTCTGCGCCAACTTGATCCAGCACTACTCTTGAATCCATAGAGGAAGCAACGTTAAATGCCATTCTTGCTGAAATGTTTGCCTTAATTAGACCTGTGATCACATCAACCGATGGCCTTTGAGTTGCCAAAAGCATGTGGATACCAGCTGCTCTAGCTTTTTGAGCTAATCTTGCGATTAATTGCTCCACTTTTTTTCCAACCACCATCATTAAATCTGCCAATTCATCTACCCCAATAACAATTTGAGGCAGCTCAACTAAATCAGGAATATCATCAACCGTAATCCCTTTTTCCTCGTCAATCTTGATTGTTGGATCTTTGATTGGATTACCTGATGCAATGGCTTTATTAATTTTTGCGTTATAACCACTTAAGTTTCTTACTGACATAGCAGACATTAATTTATACCTTCGTTCCATTTCATTCACACACCATCTCAACCCATATGCTGCTTCTGACATATCAGTGATTACTGGACATAACAAATGAGGTAAATCTTCGTAAACAGAAAGCTCTAACATTTTTGGATCTATAAGAACTAACTTTACTTCTTGAGGAGTGGCTTTATATAAAATACTCATCAACATAGCATTTAGGGCAACTGATTTTCCTGAGCCAGTTGTTCCTGCTATTAACAAATGTGGCAAAGACGCAAGATCTTCTAAAACGGGTTTCCCTTCAATATCTTTTCCATAAGCCAAAGTTATTGGACTTTTAGATTCTTCAAAATCTTTTGAAGCTATTACCTCGCCAAGTAAAACGCTTTCCCTATCTGCATTTGGAATCTCTACTCCAATAGTTTCTCTTCCTTCAATCACCTCAACTATTCTTATGCTCCCAACTCCCAGAGATCTAGCTAAATCTTTATTTAAGTTAGAAACTTGGGAAACTTTGATTCCTTTAGGTAGCTCTACTTCAAATCTAGTTACTACTGGACCCCTCATGGTTTCTCTAACAATTGCATACTCGCCCTCTGGTCCTGTTACTTTGAATTCGGCCAATTTTGTAATAAGGGCTTCTTTGAGAATTTCTAACTCATAAAGCTCTTGAGAAGACATTTCTTTATTAATTGCTTCTCTTTCGTCTAAAAGAGAAATTTTAGGCATTGCTCCAGGAATTTTATCTTCAAATAATTCGACTTGTTTTTCTAGAACTACTTTCTTGCCTTCAGGAATTTTAGCTTCAGCTTTTTTTACCTCTGGCTTAGGCATTGATTTAATTTTTTCTTTATGAGTGTTTAAAAAGGTCTGTCTATTTTGTTGCTCATTTTTTTTCTTTCTTTTCTCTTTTAATGCTTCAAAACTATTTTTTGATAATCTATTAAATTCAAAAATCAAATTTATCAATTTTTCTCTAGTTAAATTAAAAAGTTCTTGCCAATGGAGATTAATCAACAGGCTAAGACTAACCATAAAGAAGAATGCCGCGACTATAGTAGATCCAACAAAGCTTAAATAAGGCAAAATTAAACTTGAAAGATAACTGCCTATAACTCCTGAAGATGATTGAGGGAAATATTCATCGTATGGATCTATATGAAGATCAATTAAAAGAGAAACCGAAAAACATAAAATAACAAAACCTAAAAAAGTAAAAAAATTAGATTTGTAATCGATTTCGGCATCCAAATTTTCATTTTGTTTTATGAAATAATTTATGGGATTGATAAAAAGAATTAAAGGTATTATCCAAGCAGTTACTCCCATAATGGAGTAAAGAAAACTACTTATCCATGACCCTACTATCCCGATGCTGTTAGAAACTTCTGCGGAAAAATTTCCAGTAAGCCAGTCGGGATCATTCGATGCAAAGGTCCAGAGAGAAAGACTAAAAATAATTCCACCAAGCAATTGAAAAAGAACAAAAAGGTCTGTGAGTATTTTCCTAGATGAGGAACTCAATTGGAATCTGGCTTTAACAGATTCAGGAATTTGTAATGATTTCTTTTTAGTCAAAAATAGTAAGAATATTATTTAGCATTATATCTTTGTAAGTATAATAGAGATCAATTTATCTTTCTTTTATAAATTTAATATTATGACAATCGAAAAAAAACTTATTATTTTGGGATCTGGTCCTGCTGGTTATAGTGCAGGGATTTATGCAGCTAGAGCTGGTTTAGACCCAATAATAATTACTGGTCTAGAAATGGGTGGTCAGTTAACAACAACAACTGATGTAGAGAATTGGCCAGGAGATTCAGATGGCCTTCAAGGGCCTGAATTGATGATGAGAATGGAGGCCCATGCGAAACAATTCGATGTAGAAATTATTAATGATCATATTGAATCAGTGAACTTATTTGAAAATCCCTTTATTCTTAAAGGCAATAAGGAATATATAACTAAATCTTTAATTATTGCAACTGGAGCTTCGGCACAATACTTAGGATTAGAATCTGAGCAAGCTTTTTTAGGTAAAGGGGTTAGCGCTTGTGCTACATGTGATGGATTTTTTTATAAAGATAAGGAAGTTGCAGTAATTGGTGGTGGAAATACCGCTGTAGAGGAAGCACTTTATTTAAGCAATATTTGTTCTAAAGTCTATTTGGTTCACAGAAGAGATTCTTTAAGAGCTGAGCAAATTCTTCAAGATAGAGTCTTTGCAAAGGAAAAAGAAGGCAAAATAGAGTTATTGTGGAATAACCAATTAAAGGAAGTTTGCGGAAATGAATTGGTTGAAAAAATAGAGCTAGATCAAGCTGGATTTATAAATGTTGAAGGTGTATTTATTGCTATAGGGCACAAACCAAATACAGACATTTTCGAAAATCAGTTAGACATGAAAAATGGTTATATTCAAATTAAAAGCGGTCTAGAAGGTAATGTAACTTCTACAAGTATTCCAGGAGTTTTTGCCGCTGGTGATGTTGCAGATTCCGTTTATCGTCAAGCTGTTACTTCTGCAGGTTTTGGTTGTATGGCAGCACTTGATGCGCAGAAATTTATTGAAGAATCAACTTAAACGTTAGATGCCTTTTATGAAATTAATTAAATATGAATAATTTTAAGTTTATAAAAGTAAAAAAAAGCAAAGATATTTATTCAATACTTTTAAATAGGCCTAAAAATTTGAATGCTTTAAGCACAAAACTACTAAAAGAAATTACTTTAGCTTGCAATAACATTGCTACGGAAAAAAATATTAAATTTGTTACTTTTGGAAGCACTTCAGAAAACTTTTCTGCTGGAGCAGATTTAAAAGAGAATGCTTTTAATAAGAGCTTAAGTGACATATGGCATGAAAATTTAGGGAGAAAATGTATTGATTCTATTTTAAATTTACCTCAAGTTACCATCTGCCAAATTCAAGGATATTGTCTAGGAGGAGGTGCAGTTATTGCCAGTGCTTGTGACTTTAGAATAGGGCAAAGTAATTCTATTATTGGTTATCCAGAAATAGAACTAGGCATGAACTTAAGCTGGTTTGGGTTGCCTTTGGCAATTAGTTCAATGGGATTATCTAATGCTAAACATATGATAATGTCCGGCGAAAAATTAGATGCAAAAATAATGTTAGAGCAAGGATTTTTGAATGAATTGTTTGAATTTAAAGACAAAAATAAGTGTTTAAAAAAATGGCTTGATAAATTTAATAAGCTACCTGAGCTTCAACTTAAAATGATTAAAAGAAGCGCTAACGAAATAGCTTACTCTGGTTTAAAAGGAATTATGCATATGGAGTTTGATCAGTTCCTTCTGTCAAAAAAATGATTAAAATTGATCTAATCTTTTTTTAGCTTCTTGATATTCTTCAACCATCTTATCTACTGCATCTTCTACTGAAGGAGCATCTTTAATTGAACCAATTCCTTGTCCTGAGCCCCAAATATCTTTCCATGCTTTTGAAGAATTATCTTTTTTAGCTATTGCACTAGAGCTAAAGTTCATATCGTCTTTGCTACCAGAAGTATGCTCTTCTGGGTCTAATCCAGCTGCTACTACACTCGGTCTTAAATAGTTTCCATCTACACCAGTGAATGTTGCGCTGTACATAATATCATTTGCAGTACTATCAATAATCATTTGTTTGTAACCTGGTGAAGCATTAGCTTCTTCAGTAGCGATGAATTTTGTTCCTACGTATGCAAAGTCCGCCCCTAAAGCTAAAGCTGATAAAACCGATGATCCTTCTGAAATACTTCCAGACAAGGCTATTGGTCCATCGAAAAATTCTCTTATTTCTCTCACCAAGGCAAATGGACTTAACGTTCCAGCATGGCCCCCTGCCCCAGCACAAACTAAGATCAATCCGTCAGCACCTTCTGAAAGAGCTTTTTTTGCATGTCTAACGTTAATCACGTCGTGCATTACTACACCACCATAACTATGGACTGCTTCAGTAACAAATTTAGGAGCTCTGAGACTAGTAATAATGATTGGAACTTTATGTTTTACGCATACTTCCATGTCATGCTCTAACCGATCATTTGAACTATGGCAGATTTGATTTACTGCAAAAGGGGCAACAATTTTATCTGGGTTGTCTTTTTTATATTGCTCTAGCTCTGAAGAAATTCTTTCTATCCAAACTGATAATTGATCAGCAGGTCTTGCATTTAAAGCTGGGAATGACCCGACCACTCCTGCTTTGCATTGTGCAATTACCAATTCCGGGTATGAAACGGTAAATAAAGGGGCTCCAATTACTGGAATTCTAGTATTGTCTTTTAATAATTCTCTTATATCCATAAATCTTTATTATTGAGATGAAACCCAAAAAACGATAATTGCTGTAACAACTATTAGAATTACTACAGAAACTACAGCATCTATTTTACTGTCTTCTTTAGCAGCTTTTTCGTCAAATTCTGAATTTTGGTTTTCTTCCATGATTAGTTTTTTAGTCTTATTCTTCCAACTTGTTTTCCCTTGAGAATTTTATCAATTTCGTCAACTAACCCTTCAAGAGATACATCAGTTATTTGATCATTAATTTCTTCTAATTTCCACTCAGAAGCAAAATTTGACCAAATTTCTTTTTTTACTTCTATTAGAGATTCAGCAGAATCAACTCCAAACAAAGATAAGCCTCTTAAGATGAATGGGAAAATACTAGTATTTAAATTTAATCCTCCGACCATTCCACAACAAGCTATTGCGGCTCTTTGATGGGTTTGAGTTATCAGATTGGAAAGTATATCTCCTCCTACTGCATCAATGCCTCCGACCCATCTTTGATTTTGCAGTGGGCTTTTCATTTCTCCATCAAATTCATTTCTATGAATTACTTCTTTAGCTCCCAAAGAAAGTAATAAATCTCTTTGATCTTCTTTCCCTGAAATTGCTACTACATCAAAACCTAATTTTGAGAGAAGCATTACTGCAACAATACCTACGCCGCCGGTAGCGCCAGTAACAAAAACTTCTCCATCTTCTGGTTTCAAACCATGCATCAAAAGCTTCCTGGTACAAAGTCCAGCTGTTAAACCTGCAGTACCGTATGCCATTGCTTCTGATAATTCTAGATTTTCAGGTTTTTTTATAACCCACATACTTGGAACTCTAATGTATTCGGAAAATCCACCCGATGTGTTCATGCCTAAATCATAGCCAGTCACGATAACTTCATCGCCTTTTTTAAATGAAGCTGATTGAGATTCTTCAACAATACCTGATGCATCGATTCCAGGAGTATGAGGAAAATTTCTTGAAACTCCCTTATTTCCTGATGCTGACAATGCATCTTTATAATTAAGTGAAGAATAATGGACTTTTATTAGGACCTCTCCTTCAGGCAGTTCACTAATTTGTCTTTCTTTGATGCTGCAGACAAAACCACTGTCTGTTTCTTCGGTAATTAAGGCTTTAAAAGTCATGGATTATGTAGTTTAAAAAAATCTATTAAACATGATGCTTTATTTATAAGCAATAAATTTTGATAAATAAGATTTATTGCTCTTTTTTTGTACAAATAATACTAAAAGTTTAGAAATTGGATTTCTGAAAGGTTAAAAGTTTCATAGTTTAATAACTTTTTTAATTAATTATTTAAAAATGGAGATGTTATGAATAATTTAAAACTAACTTTAATTAGTTTGTCGTTAGTTCTAGTTTCAGGTCTTAGCTCTGCTGCTTCCATATCTGGAAACGCTCAGCTTCAATCTGACTATACATGGAGAGGTATGACCCAAAATAATGGTGATGCTTCGATAAATGGTGGTTTAGATGTTGAGTTTGATTCTGGAGTTTACGTAGGAACATGGGTCGCAGCCGTAGGAACAGGTGCTGAGGTAGACTACTATGGTGGTTATGCAGGTTCTGTTGGAGATATAGGCTTTGATATTGGTTACGTGAAATTTGATTATCCTGGTGTTGCTGGCGGTGGATCTGATTTTGAAGAGTCTTACATTGGAGTTGATTTACCTATGGGTATAGGCATTTCAGCGGCTTTTGGTGAAGAAACAGCTACTGATAATCTTGAAGTTTCATACGGATTTGATCTAGGTGATGGTTCAGTTGGCCTTTCTATGGGTGAATATGATGAAGTAGGAGACTATTTTTACATCACTTATGATTTTTCTTTAGGAGATTTTGGAATTACAGTTGGTTATACAGAATTTGATGCTGAAGCAGCTGGTGCTGATGAAGATGCATTTTTTGTCAACGTAGGTCTTTTATAATTTAGTTTTTTCATATCACTAAACTCTAAACCCCCATTCCCCCCTGGGGGTTTTTTGTGTCTAAAATTTATTTAAAGCACTAGATATAGTGCTTTTTTTTGTAATCACGCCCCTAAAATCTTGCTTTTTTTAAAAAATAAGTCTAAGGCATTAGAAAAAGTTATTACTTCATTAGTTAAAATGAGCTTTAATTGTATTTTATTTATTAATATAAATGAGGATGATATGAAAAAACTAAAACTAGTAATAGTTGGAATGGTGTTGGTTATTTCTTCGGGAATGGCTTCTGCCGCTAATGTGTCTGGAAATATGACTCTTACGAGTGACTATATCTGGCGTGGAATGACTCAAACTAAAGGTGAGCCGTCTATCATGGGTGGTTTGGATGTAGCTTTTGACAACGGCGCTTATGTTGGTACTTTTGCAGCAGCTACAAACTTTGGTAATGAGACGATGGAGCTTGATTATTATGTTGGATACGCAGGTGAGGTAGTTGGGGGTCGGATATGATATCGGTCATGCAGAGATTACCTATCCTGGCGGAACTGGAGACTTTGCAGAAACATATTTAGGCTTAAACTTTATGGATATCGGTTTGTTTTTTGCTCAAGGAGATGAGTTTGGAGACTACTTAGAAATTTCTTATGGCTTGGACTGGGGCCCAGGTACTGTAGATTTATCCTATGGAGACTATGAAGATTCTGGATCGAACATCTTAGTTGGATACAACCTTGATATTGGAGACTATACTCTTACTATAGGCTATGCTGATTATCAGCATGTAACAGATATAACTAAAGACGAAGACACGGTCTTTATATCTATTAGTATTTAATTTAGTCGTTAGTCTATATAAAAACCTCTCTGAAGAGAGGTTTTTATCAATTCTCGATAAATTCCTTCAAGAAAGAACCCACCTGAGTTGGTTGTCTATATGTGATGTCATGAGTTCCCTCTTTGATTTCTTTGAACGATATGTAAGGGATATCTTTATGAAGCTTCGCAAATCCAGATATAGGAACGACTTGGTCTTGAGTTCCCCAAATAACTAAACTTTTTATTTTAAAATTATCAATCTTTTTATAGATATTAGAGGCATTGGCCATTTCTGTATTTCTTATTGTTGAAAGCAATGCATCAGTGAAACCTTCAAACTTTGTCTGATAAGAAAATAATTGATTAAACTCGTCTTCATTGATTGATTTTGGATCATTGCTTGAGCGAGTTTCAGAGGCTGAAATAGCTTTGAATACACTTGGAAAAGATCTAAAAATATAATCTCCCAAAACTGGCAAAGTGAAAGCTTTGAAATACCATGGCGGTTTTGGCATATATCCTGCTGGTGCAATTAAGCTCAGAGAAGATATTTTTTTATTATTTCTTGAAGAAAAATCTGCCGCTATAGGACCGCCCATAGAATAGCCAACAATGTGGATTTTATTATCTATATTTAATTTTTTAAGAAGTTCTTCTAAGGCAGATACATATAAATTCAAATCATATTTAACGCTAGGTCGGTCAGAAAAACCTCTTCCATAATGGTCAAAAACCAAAACTCTTTTGCCGGTGCTTAATAAATCATCCAAGATTCCGTTCCATACAAAACTAGGAGTAGAAAACCCATGTACTAAAATTATAATTTCTTCACTGGATATAGTTTTAGGCTCATGCCAGCGATAATAAATTTTTCCATTAGAAAGATCTGCATGCTTTCCTTGATCAGGAATGATCATTGCAGAAGTTTTTTTTAATTTCAGAGTATTGCTGACGTATGGAATTAATATAATTATAAAAATTATGGCTATTATTATTTTTGCTGTTAAAGTCATGATCTTCAATTCAGTTATGAGCAATCATTACATAAAAAAATAATATGAGTCTATTTTTTAATTCTAAATTTCAAGGTTTTGTACATCGTGGAGATGCCACAATTTATACAGAAAACACCATAGAAGCTTTCAAAGAAGCAGCTAATTTAGGTTTTCAGTATATTGAGAGCGATTTGCGTCGAACCAAAGATGGCAAAATCATTACTTTCCATGATCCAAGAATGCAAAGAATCACTGGGTCTAGAGCAAATATAAATGAAATGACTCTAGCGAATATCAGAATGCAAAGACTTCCTAAAAAAGAGAGAATCCCAACACTTGATGAGTTGTTAGAAGAGTTTCCAGAAACGTTTTTTAATTTAGATCTAAAGGTTTCAGGAATGGTAGCTGAAGTATTAAAAAAATTGAAAACTCATAATGCCGAAGATAGAGTGTGCTTAGGTTCCTTTAGCTCTAATACAATTAGAGAAATAAACTCTATGAATCCTAAAATTAATACTTCCATGGGTCAAAGTCAGGTCGCATTATTTAGATTTTTTAATATCAAAAATGATTCCAATGCTATTCAAATTCCTGTCAAGTGGATGGGGATAAAAGTTTTGACAAAAGAATTCTTAAATACATGTCATGAAAATGGTTTAAAAGTTCATGTTTGGACTATCAATGAAGAAACATCAATGCAAAATCTAATTAATATGGGAGTTGATGGAATCATGACAGACAACCCTCCAGCTCTAATGAAACTGATGAAAAGGAATAAGCTGATTTAGTTCTTTGGCATCATCCATAAAACTAGCAAGCCTGGAATAAATAATAATAACAGACTTAAAATTCCATAATCAGGATTATCAAAAGTATAAGATACCCAACCTACTAGCATAGGTCCAAAGACTACAGCAGACTTTCCAACTAAATTATAAAAACCAAAAAATTCTGCAGATTTTTCTGGAGGGATCAATTGAGAAAATATAGTTCTACTGATTGATTGAACTCCTCCTTGAAAAAGCCCAATAGTTCCTGCTAATAAATAAAAACCTGTTATCGAGGTGATATAAATACTAAAAATACAAACTAAAACGTAACCTATCAAACCTATAGAAAGCATCAATCTCAGACCTAAACGATCACCTAAAAATCCATAAATTATAGTTGCTGGAAATCCAACAAATTGAGTAATAATTAAAGCTAAAATCATATCAGATGAGGCTAGGCCTATATCTGATCCAAAAGCTAGAGCCATTCTGACTACTGTGTCGACGCCGTCTATATAAAGCCAATAAGCAATTAAAAATAAGGATAATTTTCTATATTTTCTTATGTCTCTAAAAGTAGTAATAACTCTTCTAAAAGACTCAATAAACAATTGAGAAGATTGAATAGACTTTTTATCAAATCTATCTTCCTTTACAAATTTAAATAATGGTATTGAAAAAATTGCCCACCAAATAGATACGCTTAAAAAAGAAAATAATACAGCATCAGTAATTGATTGAAGCCCAAAAGATGCAGGATAGAGATACATGGCAACATTAAGAACAAAAAGAAATCCACCACCTAAGTAACCTAATGAGTAACCTAATGCCGATACTCTGTTTCTAGATTCTTCAGATGAAACATTAATGATCAGTGAATCATAAAATATATTTCCTCCTGAAAACCCAATGCATGCAATCGCATAAACTATCATGGCGGTAAACCATTCTCCTTGAGCAATAAAAAATAAAGACGCTGTAGCAATAATTCCTATGAAAGCAAAAAATCCTAAAGAAAACTTCTTTTTATGAGAAATATCTGCAAGAGCCCCTAAAAAGGGAGCCACTATGACAATAGCAAAACCAGCTATAGAATTTGCAGTCCCAAGCCAAGCTGAGCTTTCCGTTCCAGAGAGATCTCCAGCCCAAAAACTTTTAAAGAAAATTGGGAAAAACCCAGCCATAACTGTAGTTGCAAATGCTGAATTCGCCCAATCATAAAAAGCCCAAGAATATATTTCTTTTTTCGTTATATTTTTTTTAGTTTCCACTTTGTTTTTAATATTTCTTGAGTATCATATGCGCATGTCAAACGAAATAAGTGATTCTCAAATAGCAAAAAACCTAACGGCCTTTTTCATTGTAATAGCAATTCTAACAGTTGTTCTTGCGTTTCTAGGTTACTTTATTCAAGGCTCAGATTATCGAGCAAATATAGAAAAGGAAACTAGAGACTCTCTAGTAATCGAAAGTTTAATTGAAGAAAACTAACTTTATCTGTCGAATAAAAGTTTTTCAGCAGCGGGATTGTTAGCCACTAATTCCCCATCAATTACCATTGGTTTGCCATTAATTATGGTTCCATAAATTGAAGAGCTAAAAGTTTGACCGTCAAACGGTGTCCATCCACACTTGGTTAGTTCAGTCTCATTGGAAACGTGTGTATCTTTATCCAAATCAAAAATCATGAAATCTGCCTTATATCCTTCTCTTATATAGCCACGATCTTTGATTGAAAACCGATCTGCAACTTTATGACTCATATAAGATATGACTTCATCTAGAGAATAATGGCCTTGTTTATGCAGTTCTATCATCATATGGAAAGAATGCTCAATTAAAGGAATGCCAGCAGGTGCTTTAGAATACGGTAGTTTTTTATCCTCAAAAACATGTGGAGCATGGTCTGTTGCAACATAGTCTATATACCCATCTTTTAAAGCTTTTCGCAGAGCATTTCTATCTGATTCTTTTTTTATTGCTGGATTGCAAACAATATAATTTCCTTGTTTGGCGTAATCCCTTTCATCAAACCAAAGATGATGAATACATACTTCGCAGGTAATTTTTTTATCTCTCACAGCATTATTATTAAATAATGCAATTTCTTTTTCAGTAGTCAGATGCAAAACATGCAAATCAGAAGAATGTTTCTTGGCAAGATCAATTACTTTAGAAGAAGAACGATAGCAGCATAAATCATCTCTTATAATTGGATGAAAACTTGCGTCAAGTTCTTTGTTTTCTAGTTTGACTCTCTCTAAATTAGTTCTAATGGTCTCATTATCTTCACAGTGAGTAACTATTGTTACTGGACAGTGCTCAAAGATTTGATCTAAGGCATGATCATCTTCTACTAACAAAGTTCCGGTTGACGTTCCCATGAAAACTTTTAGGCCACAGGTCTCCTTAGGATCTAATTTTCTAATTTCCTCTAAATTAGTTTCAGTAGCGCCAAAATAATAACTGTAGTTAGTCCATGATTTCTCAGCACCAAGTTGATTTCTTTTCACAAGGAGTTCGGCAGTTGTCGTGTTTGGATCTACATTAGGCATATCAAAAGTAGAAGTTACTCCAGCATGAATTGCTGCTAAGGACTCTGAACGAATATCTCCTTTTTCGGTTAATCCAGGATCTCTAAAATGAACTTGATCATCGATAATACCCGGTGCAATGTATTTACCTTCTAAATCTATAGTCTCTTTTGAATCTTCAGTAATCTCGCTAGCTATTTTTTCAATTCGATCGCCTTTTATGCCAATATCAACAGGTGTTTGTTTGCCTTCATTCACTAAAAGACAATTTTGAAGTACTAAATCTAAGTTGCTCATATTATTTTACGGTTGTTAATAAAAGAATGATTTTTAAATTCTTAGAATCAATTTCGAAATCTAATCTTTGAGAAATTTTATCTAAGGATTGATATATATCAAATATAGATAAATTTAAGAATGATGCAAGCGAAGAAGTTGATCGACAGTAATTTGATTTAAAGATTGCTTTTAATAAAAATAAAAAAGAATTACTTTTTATTGAAAAGATATCCATAAAAATACCTTTCAAACAATGCAAATCAATCAGAATATATTCTTCAGCATCCGCGTTTTCAGAAAAAGTCTCAATAATTTCTCCATTTGAGTTTATGGCTAGAGCATTTTTAATATCCATTTAAATTTTTCTCACAATAACAGTTCCGTAGTTATGCCCTTTTCCTTTCTCATAAACACATTCTACTCTATCCAAAACTTTCACCACTAAAGAAATCATTTTTTGACTATTTCCACATATTATAAGGAGTGGACAGTCCTCTTGATTTAAGTAAATAAAATTTTCAACAACAAGATCTACTTCATGATGTCTTTTTCCGTGTAAATCAAGTGTATTTAATTTCATGGTCTATAAATTGAAATTTCTACTCCATCTGGATGCGAAGAAGAATATTCTCTTAAAGCGGGAACAAATTTACTATCAAAATTATCCGAAGATCTAACGTAACCAAGATAATCTTCTAGATTAAATAAAATAACATTGTCTGCAAAAATCCAAGCGCCTTTTTTTAATAGCTTTGAAGACTCTAGTAATTTTAAATCACTGAGGTATAAATCTTTCCAGTGATCAATAAAGACAAAATCAAATTGTTCGTTTAAGGTTGGTATTAATTCGTCAGATCGACCTACCTTGATTTCGTGTTTGCTTGAAAGACCTGCCTTTTCAATATGTTCATTAGCTATATCTGCGAATTCATCATTTGCTTCTATTGAGGTCAGTTTTCCATCAGTTGATAAGGTTTTTAAAATCCGAATAGACGAATATCCTAAGTAGACTCCTAATTCTAAGACATTGCTAGCGCCAGAATCTTTTATAGCTTCCTCTAATAAAAGTCCTTTTTTATCGCCGATGTTCATCAAAAAAGTTTTCTTATAAGCAAAATTATCAATAAGACGAAGAATTGAATCAGGATTATTTTTTATTGCTTTTCTTCTCACAAGATCCAGCACTTGATATTCTTTGGACTTTTTCAATTTAGATGTTGTTAAAAGCTTTTCTATAAATTCTTGAATAGTCATGCTTAAAAGACCTAGGAGGCTTTTTCTATTGATATTAAACGGCTGTTTGGATTTTTTATTTAATTTACTTTTTGAACCGTTCATGAAGATATAATGTGATTTTAAATGGAATTCTAAATTAAAACTTAATGATTAGGGCGTTTTATAAAAGTAGAGATTGGGCAATTTGGGCTTATGGAGGTCTGACTCTTCTAATAACTTCCCTTTGGATTCAAGTTCAACTAACCGTTCAAATAAACAATTGGTATGGTGGTTTTTATGATCACCTTCAAAAAGCTGGAGAATTTGTTGATAATCCTGAAGAAGGTATAAAAATATTTTATGATTTTTTGATCTCTACTTCTTATGTGACTGATGGTTTTGAAGGTTCTCCGAGTTTCTTAGTTATTGCAATGCCTTATGTAGTCCTAGCAACTTTTACAGGTTGGTTTACAAGGATATATGGCTTGCGTTGGCGCCAAGCTATTACGTTTAATTACATTCCTAGATGGCGAGATGTAGAAGAAGAAATTGAAGGTGCTAGTCAACGTATTCAAGAGGATTGTAATAGATTTGCAAGAATAGTTGAATCGCTTGGTTTACAAGTAGTTAGAGCTATCATGACCTTAGTTGCTTTCGTTCCAGTTCTTTGGGCTCTGAGTGATTCAGTAACCATACCTTTTTTCAGCGATATTCCTGGTTCCTTGGTTTGGACAGCATTGTCAGTATCAATTGGCGGGCTTTTCATTTCTTGGTTTGTTGGCTGGAGATTGCCTGGTCTTGAATATAACAATCAAAAAGTTGAAGCCGCTTTCAGAAAAGATTTAGTTTTAGGAGAAGATGATAAAAAAAATTATGCTCAACCTGAAACATTGTGGAACCTTTTCACTGGTATCAGGTTTAACTATCAAAGACTTTACATGCATTATGGCTACTTTGATATTTGGATAGAAAGTTATGGGCAATTTATGGTGATAGTGCCTTTTTTAATTATCGGACCAAGCTTATTTACTGGAGCGGCAATGCTTGGAGTGGTAATTCAAATTTCAAATGCTTTTGATCGTGTACATGGCGGATTTGCCTTATTTTTGTTCAATTGGACAACCATTACAGAATTACGAAGCATCTGGAAAAGATTAAGCGAATTTGAGCAGAATCTTGATAGATATGCTCCTGAAAGAGTTACCGCTTAACCGCTTCTAAAAAATTTAATAAAAATTCATTGGTCTCTTGCGGTTTTTCTTCTTGAACCCAGTGCCCCACTTCATCGATAAGCTCAACTGCCAATAAATTTTCATAACGATCTTTAATTTGATTTTTCAAATCCATTGAGTCTTTGTAGCCAGAGCCAACGAAAAAGTTAACAGGATCTAATGAACCAGTTATGAAAGCTGCTGGTTGTTTTAATTTCTGATCTTTGAATTCTGCTAAGTCTGCAAAATCAATTTCTTGTGCGCGATATCGATTCAATGGACCTCTCATGCCACTACCCTCGAATTCACCAATGTAATAATCCATTTCTTCTCTAGTGATCCAGTCTGGATAGTTATCAAATTCAATAACGCCATCCAGATACTTAGAATCTTCACTTTTTTCCATCGCATTCAATGGGTTTTCAAATTGTTCTTTCATACCTCGGCCATCGATAGAAAAATATGTAGATTCAAGGTACTTTCTAATATTCCCTTCAAATTCCTGCTCAGCCACTCCTTCTTCTTGAAAATATAATTGATAGAAAAACTTACCTTCATAAATAAGCTTGAATAATTCAATCGTTGAGAGATCGCCTCGCGGAAAATAAGGCACTGAAAGACCTGCAACGGCAGTAATTTTTGATTCATTCAATAAAGCAGTGTTGTGCACAATTGGTCCACCCCAATCATGACCGAATAAAATTGCGTCGTCATAACCCAGAGCTTCAATTACTGCCATTACGTCAGCACTCAAATTTCTAAGACTGTAAGCTTCAATAGGGTAAGGCTTGTCAGAACCACCGTAGCCTCTTACATCTATCGCAGCCACTTTATAACCAGCATTTGCTATTACCGATATTTGATGACGCCAGCTATACCAGCTTTCTGGACATCCATGCACCATAACAATTAAAGGTCCTTCGCCCTCAATGGCTGCTCTTATTTTTATTCCATTACAATCCAAAATTTGAAATTCCATAAGTTATAATAAAACAGAATGAGGTAAATATGGCAATTCTAAAAGCTGCAATAATCACAGTGACTCCGTTTCAACAAAACTGTTCAGTGATCTGGAAAGAAGACACTAAGATAGCTGCTGTTAATGATCCAGGTGGAGATCTGGAAGCAATTGAAAAGTTTATCAGTGAACAAGGCTTAACCGTTTCTAAAATATTCATTACGCATGGTCATCTGGATCATGCTGCGGGCGCTAAAGAGTTAGCTGATAAATTGGATGTCGAAATAGAAGGTCCACAAATAGAAGATGAGTTTCTTACTTCTTCCTTAGCTACTCAAGGTCAGTCTTACGGTATTCCAGATGCGCAAAATTTTATACCAGATAGATGGCTAAACGATGGCGATACCATTGAATTGGATGGAGAAATCTTAGATGTCTATCATTGTCCAGGACATACTCCAGGTCACGTCATCTTTCATCACAAAGAATCAAAGTTAGCTATAGTTGGCGATGTCTTGTTTCAAGGATCGGTAGGTCGAACAGATTTGCCAGGCGGCAGTATGGATGCGTTGATCAAAGCTATAAGAGAAAAAGTCATACCCTTGGGTGATGACATTACTTTTATTCCTGGTCATGGTCCTATCTCGACTATCGGTCAGGAGCGCTTAACGAATCCTTACGTAGCCGATCAACTCTTCAAAGAATCAAGCTCTAAGTAAACGGCTTTCTCCAAAGCCTCTAAGATGCCTTTACATTTTTCATCGTAATGCGGAGATAGTTGCATCATCACTGTTCCGGCGATCTTAGAATTAGGGTCTATCCAAAAATAAGTATTAAAAATTCCTGACCATGCTAATGAACCTGCTTTTCTTCTTTCTGGAATATCTTCTAGATTCACCAAAAATCCATAAGCCCATTTTTTTTGAATTTCAGGAAACCACTCATTTTCTTTGACAAGAATTGGATTAAAAGTTGGCTGAAACTCATAGTTTAGATCTCCAGCCTGATTGGTCATCATTTTTGCGAGCAACTCTTTAGATAGAAACTCTTTGCCATCTACCTGACCATCATTTAGAAAAATTCTCATGAACTTGCAGTAATCTTCCACCGTGGAAAGAATACCTCCACCACCACTATAAAAATCTTGCACCGAGTCATCGAATAGATCGGTCGATCTAATAAATTCGGCGTCTTGCATGAGATGCATCTCAGCTAATTTATCTTGACCCAAATCATCAGGGTCAAACGATGAATTATTCATACCTAAAGGTTGAAAGATCGACTCTTTGATAAAAGCATTCAAGCTTTGGCCACTGATTTTCTCGATAATAATTCCCATCCAATCCAAGCCAACTCCATATTCCCATTTGGTTCCAGGTTGATAGGACAAAGGTACCTTGATAAATGCGCCTGCTTTATCGGTAAGCGGAGCAATCTTTTCGTCGGCTAATAATTTGGTTAATGCTGGATCATGAAAGTCGTAAGCAAAGCCAGAAGTATGAGCAAGTAACTGATGAATAGTAATTTTTTCATTAGCGTCTTCGTAATGAATCTCGCCATCTACTAAATTGGCTACTTTAAGATTCTTTAATTCAGATGCGTAATCCTCAGCAAAGTCATCCAATTTAAGACTGCCCTTTTGAACTAACAATAATGCTGCCAAAGAAACAATTGGTTTAGTCATCGAAGCAATTCGATAAATCGTTGAGCTATCTACTGTTTTGTCTTCGCCAACGATTTGTGAACCAATGTGTTCGCTAAAGATAGTCTCTTGTTCATTGGTAACCGCAACAGAAGCAAATGGAATATTTGCATCTTGGAGTTTTTTTGATATGGCTTCTGAAATACTCATAATCATCTGGAGCGGGCAGCGGGAATCGAACCCGCATCGTCAGCTTGGAAGGCTGAAGTAATGAACCATTATACCATGCCCGCTTTTCTTAAAATGAGCGACGATTATACATCTTTGCTCTTTATTTAAAATATGAAATTAGGATGGTTGGTTGGGTTTTCATCATTGATAAATATTTCCTGTAGCTCCCATAATTACATAGAGAATTATTCCTGCAACTGCAACACAACCCATCGCAATTCCACTTCTTTCGTTTTTGGGAATCTCTTTTTTAACTTCATTAGTATAAAAATATTTGACTATCTGATAATTAATGTAAGAAATAAGTGCCCAACCAAAAAACCATTTCATCAGATTTTTCTCCTTTTATTAAATATTATCAAATTCAGGATTGGGTTCAAGGATTGCTAGCTTTTGGAAGAATTGTTCTTTTAGTTCTTTGACGCTTGTCGGATTCTCATAATCTATGAATGCAATCTTACTAAGGATTTCTATTAACTCATTTTCTGTCTCACCAATTACGCATGGGAATTGATAATTTTTATCTTGAATATTTTGTGGGACTTCATTGCGGTGCAGTACTTTTACTTTGTAATGATTCTTTAGTTCTTTGATAAATGCTAACCATTCAAATCTTACAAAGAATTTACTATGAGAAATGTCACAAAGCTCGCACGCACTTGTTTTATTTAATAGATTTTTATTAATCCAATATTTAATTTCATTCCATAGACCGCCATCAGCATCGTAAATAAAATAAATTTTTTTAAATTGTATCATTTCTTAGGGGATTTCATTTTAACGCGGCGCTTTGCGCATGCACCAAATTACTAAAAGCAGTGTTACCGGAAACCCAACGAACATGATGATCATTCCAAAATAGAATACTAAGCGTTGTGATAAAGAAGTGCTTATAGACTTAGTAATGATCGGTTCAAAATGTATGCCTGAATGCAAGTAGGGGTAATCTTTAAATCTTTTATGCATTAGGGATATCCAGTTTCTTACTTCTGCTAATCTGTTGTCGTTTTGTAGCGCTTCAAGTGGCGGCACTGGAAGACTTGCATGACATTGAATAATGCCAAATAACAACAGATCTCTAATTCCTGGGCTATTGCCATCTAGAAAAGAACTCTCGCAATTTTTTAATTCAGCTTCCCAGACAAGGTATTGATCGCCAAAATTTTCAGGCTTCTTTATCTTCATTCTAATTTTGATTAGGTTTATCAAAATAAGCATATAAAATGTGCTAAAACTTAACAGAAAATTATTTATTGATCTTTGAATGAAAGGAGATTTTGAATCCGCATCTTGAGCCCAAGCGGCAAAAAATTTAAATGGGTTATTTGCACGATTTAAAACACCTTGCCAGGTTCCTTGTATATTCATCAATTCATTTTTTGAAATGGCATGATAGCCAAGCATTTGAAGTATTTTAGAAGATTCAATTTCCCAGGAATTGTCATCTATGGAAACCGCAGGCATATAAACACCTAATTTTTTAAAGACTTCAAATGGCGGGCATTGATAAACATCATGATCAATTTTTTTATCATGCAAGGCTAGTAACACCGCCTGTACCCAGGGTGAGTGATTAAAACCATAAACTTTTACTCTCATGTTTTTAATACTGCTTACTCTAGAAGATTTGAGTAAATTAAGGAATAAAATATTAAATTAATCAGGCTTTACCACACCAAACTCAACGACACTTTCTGCTGCTGCTTTCAACGCTTCTGCTGCCGGTCTAGGTTGCCAACCTAATAAATTTCTTGCTCTCGACGAATCGAGCTCTCGATTTTTACCAATTTCTGATGTCACTGATTTCAGCGGTGGCATGAACAATGCCATGATCTTTATCAACCAATTAGGCGCAATGCCTTTTGGCAGTTTCTTTTTGAATTCAGGCAATAGTTCTATCAAAAGATCTGACTGATCTTTCAACTTCATTGTGCTTTCTGAGCAAATGAATCTTTTTCCAGCCGCATCTGGATGAGTCATTGCTAGTATTTCTAAAGCTGCCACATCTCTAACATCGACCACGCCAAAATCCATATTTGGTACAAATGGATACTTCCCGCTTAAAAACTCAACGACTACGCCAACACTGGTGCCATAATCTTTTTCCAAAATAGGGCCAAGAACTAAAGAAGGATTTACGCAGGCAAGCTCCATTCCTGAGCTGTCTTTGTCAATGAATTCCCAAGCAGCTTTTTCCGCATAAGTCTTAGATTTAGCATATGCATTAGCAGATTTACTATTTACGTCGGTCCAGTCTGCCTCGGTAAAAGGTTCTTTTTTTTCTGTCCCATATAGAATTGCTGCTACTGAAGAAGTAACAACTACTCTTTTAACTCCAGCCTTGGAGGCAGCTTGTAAAACTCTTTTGGTGCCTTCAACTGCAGGAATGATCATTTCATTTTCATCTTTTGGCATTTCCATGGCCACAGGTGAGGCCACGTGAAGAACATAATCGCACCCTGCCACTGCAGCATCCCAGCCCTCATCGTCGGTTAGGGTTGCCTGATTCCAATCTATTGCAAGTTCATTGACTATGTTTTGTTCTTTTAATCCTCTTGAAATTACTTGATTGAGGTTTTCAACTCTTGATAAGTCTCTCACTGTTGATTTTATTTGATATCCAGCAGCAACTAATTGAATGATGCAATGCGTAGCTATGAATCCTGATCCGCCTGTAACTAATACTGTTTTTTGATTTTCCATTAAATAATGATAAACCATTAAGTAATTTTTTTAATTTTTTTAGAAAATTTTTCCTAAAAAATATTTATTTTTACTTCATAAATATAAATGGAGTTTTTTTTAATAGGATATAAAATGAATTTAATAAAAATCTAGGAGAGAACATGGATCTAAATTTCGGATCAGAATACGATCAATTTACCAAAGAAGTACAAGCCTTTTGTGAAGAATATAGCAATGCCAATATAACCACCAATAACGATAAAAAATTTGAGATGCAAGATGCGCTATCGGGTAACGGAAATGCAAATGGAAATAATGGCAAAACAGTCAGTAGATCGGATTGGCAAAGATTATTAATCGAACAAGGCTTCTTTGCTAGATCTATCCCTAAAGAATATGGTGGTTACGGTGGTGAACCGGATATCATTAAAAGTCGAATTATCGCTACTGAATTTTCAAAACATAAAGTTCCTAATGCAATGGGCGGGCAAGGCATAGATATGCTGGTGCCTACCTTGCTTGAATGGGGAACTGAAGATCAAAAACAAGAGCATATAAGATCTACACTCCATGGCGAGACTATTTGGTGTCAAGGATATTCCGAACCTAATGCAGGAAGTGATTTAGCTAATTTACAAACTAAGGGAGAACTAATTGATGGCAATTGGGTTATCAATGGTCAGAAAATATGGACTAGTACTGCTCAATTCTCTCAAATGATGTTCTGTCTAATCAGAACGGAACCAGAAGCTTCCAAACACGCCGGTATTAGTTTTATATTGATTCCAATGGATACTCCAGGAATTGAAATTAGACCTCTAGTAGATATGACCCTTAAAGCTGGTTTCAATGAAGTTTTCTTTGATGATGTAACTGTTCCGGAAAGCAATCTAGTCGCCAAAAGGGGTGAAGGCTGGTCGGTTGCAAATTCTGTTTTAGGTCACGAAAGAGGCTCCTTAGCCAATCCTAATGCCACGATGAATCGACTCAATACTTTGATCAGTTTGATGAAAGAAGAAACCATCGATGGTCGAAGATTGATTGATATTCCTTCTTACAGAGATCGATTGATGAAGGTTCAAGGCAAAGTAATGGCTGTTCAGGCCCATTCTTTAAGATTGTTATCAGCAAAAATTAATCCCGATCAAAATGTCAAGTTGGGTGGAATGATACAAAAATTAGTTGGTACTGAATTGCGTCATGAATTAGAAGGTTTGGCTATTGATATCATGGGTGAATTGGGAACTTTATACGAAGATGATCCCAACGTTAGAGATGGCGGTTCCTGGCAGTTTACTTATATGTACTTTTTAGGATTAATTATTGGAGGCGGAACAAACCAAATTCAAAAAAATATAATCTCTGAAAGAGGCCTTGGAATGCCAAGAGAACCGAAAGTTACGGTAGAGGTTTAAAATGTTTTTTGGACTATCAGAGGAACAAGAGTTTTTTCAAGACAACGTCAAAAAATTTCTTGCCGACAATGCTTCGGTTGACGAAATAAGAAAAATTGCTGGTGGCGAGGGCGAAGACCTTCAAAAAGAAATTTATCAAGGCATCATAAATTTAGGAATCAATGCGCTTTTAGTTCCTGAAGAGTTTGGTGGTCTAGGCGTTGGCTTGCTCCATGCTGTAGCTATTTCTCAAGCTCTCGGAAATGGCGTTGGCCCTATTCCATTTTCTGGATCGTATGTAATGGCTCCAATAGCGCTTAATTTAGGTGGCAGCGATGACCAAAGATCAAATTATCTTTCGAAAATTGCAACCAACGAAATTCGCTTTGGGATTGGTCTTAGTGAGTTTGTGGGAGCGAGAGAAGATGCCGGTCTTGAGGTTTCTAAAGACAAAGCCAACGGAAGAGCTTTGTTTGTCATAGATGCTGAAAATTCTGATCATCTAATCCTTTCAAATAAGGCTGGATTGATGTTTGTCATAAATTCAACTGATTCAGGAGTTACTTTAAATAAACTTAAAACTGTTGATAAAACTAGAGCATTTCATGAAGTTATTCTCAAAGATGTGAAGTGTGATGTGCTTGAAAAATCTGCATCCGATATCGAAATTGCTAAAAAAGTAGTAGATGCGGGAAGAATTATTCTTGCAGCTGACACGCTTGGTGCTTCTGAATCAATGATAGAAAAAGCGGTGGCTTACTCTAAAGAAAGAAAACAATTCAATCGAACTATTGGATCTTTTCAAGCCGTAAAGCATATGTGTGCAGAAATGGCTTCAGATTTAGAGCCTTGTTATTCTCTAGTTTGGCAGGCAGCTCATTCTTTTGATACGGATTCTCCTGAAGAATCAAGATTAGTAGCTTGCTTAGCAAAATCTCACCTATCAGAAGTGGGTAAAGATATTTCTAAGAAAGCTACTGAAGTTCATGGTGGAATGGGCTTTACTGATTTATTAGGTCTGCATTATTGGTTCAAAAGAATTGGTCTCAATAGGCAACTTCTTGGTGCGCCTGAATTAGTTAGAGAAGAAGCAGCTGAAATCCAAGGATTCAATCAATAGCTCATAGAGAATAAAAATTCTCTGCTGTCTTTCTAAAAAGATAATCTTTATCTTCCTCATTAAAATTAACAGCTATCTTTTTAAAAGCATTCCAAACTACATGGTAAGAAACAGATTGTTTATCAACGGGAAAGTTACTTTCAAACATACATCTTTCAGGGCCAAAAGCCTCAATAGAAAAATCATAATATTCATGATGTTTGCTATAGATATCGTCTGAAGAAGGAGGTTTTTTTTGTTTATGAAAGTCAAAGCCATTGATAGGCATAGCTAATCCGCCCAATTTGGCAAAGACGTTTTGATTAGATGCCAAAGACTTAATATCTTGTTTCCAAATTTTAAATATTTCCTCAGATTTCCCTTTATAAGGACCAATACCGATAGGGCCACTGAAATGATTTAAAACAATTTTTAAATTTTGATGCTCTTTTGCAATTTGATTTACCTGATCAATCTGATGATGATATTGCCAAGCCTCAAAAGATAAATTACTTTTTTCTAGCTCATCCAAGCCTTCAGAAAAACTTTCTTTAAGATACAGTTCTCGAGGAGGATTGTGATGAGAATTTCCTATTTCATTATGATGATCCCAACCTCCAGCATGCCTCACACCTTTAAATAAGCCCTCTCCTGCGGAACCATGAGCATCTAAAACTTTTTTTACATTTTGTCCCATCATTAGGTCAGCATGACTAACAATTCCAGAAATTTGAGCTTTAGTTTTATTTTTTGCGGCTTCTAAAGCAATTTCTTTAACAAATATAGTCTCTCCTACCGGCTTCAATTTATCATCACCTGAAGAGAAATATTCTTGGGAACATTCAATAAAAACTGTTTTTATTACATTATGTCCATCATCAGTATCCTGCCAGAGATCATCCAATAAGTATTTAAACTCACCAGGCCATAGATGATGATGCGGATCGATGATCGGTCTGTCTGGCTCTAAAATATCTTCTCTGATTTGTTGCAGCCAAATCAGATGATTTTTCAAAGCCGACATTTTTAAGCTTTAAATTCTAATCTTTTAGAATGCAAAATGGGCTCAGTATATCCACTAGGTTGCACTCGTCCTTCTAAAACTAAATCGCAAGCTGCTTTAAATGCATAACCAGTGAAATCTGGAGCCATTTTGATATAGTCTGGATCGTCTGAATTTTGTGCATCGACAACTTCAGCCATCTTTTTCATTGTTTCCATAACTTGATCTTTATTAGTCAGTCCATGGTGCAACCAATTTGCAACATGCTGACTTGATATTCTGCATGTAGCTCTATCTTCCATTAAACCAACATTATTAATATCAGGTACTTTGGAACACCCTACTCCTTGATCTACCCATCTAACTACATAACCTAAAATACCTTGTGCATTATTATCTAATTCAGCTTGAATTTCTTCAGCAGTTAAATTTTCAGGTTTTTTTAACAATGGTATTTCTAAAATATCATCTAAATTAGCTTTAGTTCGAGTCATTAAATTGTCTTGAACATCTGACACATTGATTTGGTGATAATGAAGGGCATGCAAGGTTGCCGCAGTTGGCGATGGAACCCAAGCACAATTTGCTCCAGCTTCCGGATGCATTGTTTTTGTATTGTACATTCCCAGCATTTCATCGGGCATTGCCCACATTCCTTTTCCAATTTGAGCTTTGCCTTTAAAGCCTGTTTCTAGTCCCTTATCAACATTCCAATCTTCATATGAATTAATCCATAATTGTTGTTTCATTTCTGATTTTTTAATAATGGGCCCGGCTTCCATACTCGTATGAATTTCATCACCCGTTCTATCTAAAAATCCAGTATTGATAAATATGACTCTATCTTTCGCAGCTTTGATGCATTCTTTAAGGTTTACCGTTGTCCTTCTTTCTTCATCCATTATCCCTACTTTTACAGTTAATGGATCGAGTCCAACAGCTTTCTCAACGGCTGCAAATAGATTGCACGTAAATTCTACTTCCTCAGGACCATGCATTTTTGGCTTAACTATATAAACGCTTTTCGCTCTGCTATTTGATAAATCTCCAGTTTGAAGAAGATCATGTTTAGCAATTGCAATAGTAAACATTGCATCCATGATGCCTTCAAAAACTTCATTGCCATCCGCATCTAAAATTCCAGGATTAGTCATTAAATGACCAACATTCCTAACCAGCATAGTACTTCTTCCTGGCAAGCTAAAAGTTCCTCCCGAAAGATCTAAGTATTCTCTATCTTTATTGAGAGTTCTAGTTAATGTTTCTCCATTTTTTTGAAAAGTTTCAGATAAATCTCCTTTCATCAAACCCATCCAATTTTCATAAATTTCAGCTTTATCGTCTCCATCAACTGCAGCAACAGAATCTTCGCAATCTTGAATCGTAGTTATCGCACTTTCAACAAGCACATCCTTGATACCAGCAACATCAGTTGATCCGATGGGATGATCTCGATCTATTTGTATTTCTAAGTGCAAAAGATTATTTTTTAGTAAAATTCCAGATGGGCTTTCAGCTGTTCCAGAAAATCCAATAAATTTACCTTCATCTTCTAGGGTGACTTGAGTTTGATCAGACAGTGTAATTTGCAAACTACCATCGACAATTTGAAATGCAGATATATCTTTATAAGAGCCATTGCTTAAAGGAAGATTTTCATCTAAGAACGATTTTGAAAAATCTATAACTTTATCTCCTCTTGTTGAGTTATAAGCTCCTCCTCTTTCTGCGCCGTTTTCTTCCGAAATAACATCAGTACCATACAAGGCATCATAAAGACTGCCCCATCTTGCATTAGCAGCATTTAAGGCAAACCTTGCATTCATAACTGGAACCACCAACTGGGGGCCAGCAAGAGAAGCAATCTCAGGATCTACATTTTCTGTTTCTATAGAAAAATCACCAGACTCTTTAACCAAGTAACCAATTTCTTCCAAAAAAGATTTATATTCTAATTTATTAAAATCTTTGTCTCTATTATTAATGTGCCAATTATCAATTTTTGATTGAAGATCTTCTCTAATATTTAAAAGCTCCCTATTCTTTGGAGAAAACTCTTTTATAATTTCTTCAAAGTTATTCCAAAAGGAAGCCGCTTCAAGATTTATCCCGATGCAAACTTTTTCTTTTATTAGGTTGTCTAATTTTTTTGAAACTTGAAGTGATCCATGCGCAACATATTCAGTCATATTATTTTTTTATTTGATTAAGAAGAGATGATTTTAGCAGTGATCAAAAAAAAATTATGCATTTAATTAAAAAAAATATTTTCAGTCTATAATTGCCAAGTATGAATATCGAAAATTTAACTAAGCAACTTGTTGAAATAGAATCCATCTCACCTAATGATGCTGGGTGTTTTGAAATCATTGAGCCGATTCTCAATGATATTGGTTTCAGCTCAGAAAGAATTTGCTATAAAAATGTAGAAAATTTATATGCCGTCATTGGTTCTGAGGGACCAACTCTGTGTTTTTTAGGGCATACAGATGTCGTTCCCACCGGGCCAATAGAATCTTGGACCTTCCCTCCCTTTAGCGGTGAAGTCAAAAATGGTCATTTGTATGGTCGAGGAGCTGCAGATATGAAAGGCAATGTTTCCACCTTTATACAAGCTACAAAAGATTATCTAGAAATTAATAAACTGGAAAATTTTAAAATCGCTATCTTGCTTACTAGCAATGAAGAAGGTAATCGAGAAGATGGTTTTATAGACGAATTGCTTGTTCAATTAAAAGATAGAGGTGAAAAAATTGAATATTGCCTTGTAGGAGAACCTTCGTCGTCTGAAAAAGTAGCTGATACTATTCGTATCGGAAGAAGAGGTTCTTTAAGCGGATCTCTAAAAATAATTGGGAAGCAAGGTCATATTGCTTATCCTGATAAAATCTTGAATCCTATTTTTTTAGCATCAGATTTAATCAATACTTTAAAAAATAAAAAATGGGATTCTGGAAATGAGCATTTCCAGCCTACATCTTTTCAAATTTCCAATATTAACTCTGGAACTGGCGCAGGAAATATTGTTCCTGGAGAGTTGTTGATGGATTTCAATTTTAGATTTTGTTCAGAATCGACGAGCGAGCAATTAATAAAAGAATTTGAAGAAATTTTAAATGAATTAGATCTTAATTATGAGCTTTCATGGTCTTTAAGCGGTAATCCATTTTTAACGACAAAAAATTTTTTTATTAATCAAATCGTATCTTCTATCAAGGAGACTACAGGCAGAGAGCCAGTGATAAATAATGGCGGTGGAACTTCTGATGGCAGATTTATGGTCGCCATGGACTCTGAGATAGTAGAACTTGGTCCTTTAAACGAATCTATTCACAAAATTGATGAGCATGTATCTTTAGATGACTTAGAAACCTTAAAGAAAATATATATAAATCTTTTTGAAAGACTAGCTATTTAAGATTTCTAAAATTGGGTTTTCGTTTCTCTAGAAATGCCATTATGCCTTCCTTGAAAGGAGGAGCATCGCACAGCTTTCTTTGAGTCTTCTTTTCGTATTCCAACTGATCATCTAACGAAGAAATCAGTGCATGATCATGTGAATGAACAATTGCTTTTAAGCCCTCAATAGCTCCATCAGCTAATTTAGACGCGATCTTCATGGCTTCTTCCATGAGGATGTCGTCATTAAAAGTTTTCCAAAGCAAGCCCCATTCTTCTGCTTGTTCAGCAGAAAGATCGTCGCCAAGCATAGCTAAACCATTTGCTCTTGCTCTAGACAAAAGATTTGGCACAAACCAAGATGCACCAACATCAGAAATAATTCCAAGCTGATTTCCAAAAACCAATTTAAATTTAGCGGATTTAGCAGCAATCAATATATCGCCACTCAATGCTAACCCAGCTCCGCCTCCCGCTGCGATGCCATTTATTGCATTAATTACAGGCTTAGGACAATTTACTATTTTTTTTATCATAGGGTTCATTCCTATTTCCATACTATTTGCTGCTGATTGACCTGCAGACCACCCTTCTTCGTTTGGCCAATTACCTCCAGTTAAATCTGCTCCAGAACAAAAACCTCTTCCTTCTCCAGTTAAAATAACTGATCTAATGGATTCATTTTCGCGTGCTTCGTCGAAAGCAGCGATTACTCCCATTACCAAGCCATAATTCAGACTATTTAAACTTTCTGGTCTATTAAGAGTAACTGTGAGCACTCCTTTATCGTTTAATTCTGTTTTAACTTCTTGTCCCATTTTCTCCTCCAAAAATTACATAATAAAACCAATATGACATTAACACTCTTATTGAACTATCTCAAAATAATAATTATTTTACATATTCCTATTAGCTATATATAACTAATTATTAGGAAGTAAAATAAACTATCTAATTTTTAGTTATATACTCTTCGAATGCTAAATACTGATTTAAACATAAATATACCATCTGATGAGACGGCCAAATCTAATGTCCATCTAAAACCTCAGACTTTTTCTGACATGGTAGCTTTTTGTATAACAAAAGCACTCAGGTTTTTTGCCGATACATTTTTTAAAAAAAGATATGGGCATAGAGCTGTTGTTTTGGAAACAGTTGCTGCTGTTCCTGGGATGGTTGGCGGAATGCTAGCCCACTTCAGATCTCTAAGAAAAATGATTGATGATGGTGATTTTATCAAGGAGCTCTTAGAAGAAGCCGATAATGAAAGAATGCATTTAATGACTTTCATAGCTATTGCAAAACCCTCTAAATTTGAAAGATTTATTATTTTAATGGGTCAGTTCATGTTTGGAGCTTTTTACACAATTCTTTATATTTTCTTTAGAAAAACAGCTCACAGAATGGTTGGCTACTTTGAAGAAGAAGCTGTTTTCTCATATACAGAATATCTCTATGAAATAGATTCAGGAAAAATTCCAAATACACTAGCTCCTGAGATTGCAATCAGATATTGGAATCTAGAAAAAGATGCAACTTTAAGAGATGTTGTAATTGTTATAAGAAATGATGAAGCTAGACATAGAGATAGAAATCATACCTTTGCTGACAACATCTAATACCATTAAAATGGAGCGATTGACGGGGTTCGAACCCGTGGCCTCGACCTTGGCAAGGTCGCGCTCTACCAGCTGAGCTACAATCGCGAAACGAGCTGCTAATTTACCTAGATTAAATATTTGAATCAATCTTTTTTATCAAAAAGAAACAAATATCCTTTGACTGCAGCTGTAAAATTTTATAAGTTAAAAGCTGCTTCTTGTGTCTTGGGGGAGAATCACAAGAAGCTCTTCTAAAATTCCATAAAAAAAACCCCGGAAAAAGTCCGGGGTTTTTTTTGATTTTACTATTAAGCGCTTTGCGAGTCAGCTTTTGCTGCAGCCCAAATTGCTAAACCAAATGCAGTTTTGTTTATCAAATCTGCTAGGTTATAAATTATATTTAAAGAATTAGCATCAACGCCGCTTCCAAAATATCCTATAGCATATCCGATTGGGTATATTGCCCAACCTATTGTCACAATCCATTTGATCGTATTAAAAGCTTGTTGACTAGCTGCATTTCCACTAGAGGCATTTGCTGCAGCCGTTTCTCCAAAAAATATTTCATAAATAATGTAGAACCAAGCAATCATTCCAATGATGTAACCAATCATTACGTCCATCAACCCTGTTTCTCCAAGGTAACCAAAAACAAGCATTACTATTGAAGCAATTAGCAGTCTCCAGAATACTCCAGCACTTACTACTGCTACCGCAGCAATGATTAAATAAAATTCAGTGATTTGAAGCGGCACTGTAATTAGCCAGTCAATGTATCTAAAAACTGTTGGAGTATCTCCTGCTATTATCCATATGTCTCTCATGTATAAGTAATGCCAGAAAGCAACACCAGTAACTAAACCAGCAACGGTTAGAGATGTTTTCCATTTAGCACTAACATCAGCTCTTTCTACAAAGAAAAAAACTGTAGAAGCAAGCATGATTGCCGTTGCCAACCAAAAAGAAATACCTACATAGTCGTCGACTCTTAATATTTGTTCCATAAATCCTCCCCGATTTATCTCATTAAAAAAATTCTAGAGCTCAATGTTAATATAAAAAAAAGAAAATTTAAACTGACAACTTGTCTTATTTATCAAGCAAGTTTCTTTATCCATCTGCCCGAGTTAAATCTAGCTGCAAATAAAATTGCTTTTACTAAATAATCAATCATTAAGCTTGCAAAAATATATTCAATAGGTAATTTAAAATACAAAAAGATAGAAGCAACTGTAAGTCTAAAAAAGACCAAACCAATCAAAGTGATAATTAAAGGAGACTTAGTATCGCCTGCTCCTCTCAAGGCTCCGCCAATTGCAAATTCAATTGCCATTAATGGCTGCATGGATCCTAAAAACCATACGAAGATTACTGTCAACCTTATTACTTCCGGATCGCTTATTAAAAAACCTGAGATTTCTTTAGAAAAAACTGCTATCAAAAGACCGATTAAGCTCATTGAAACGATTGAAAGTCTGGTAGAACGCCAACCACTTCTTTTTGCCTCACGTGGATTGTTAGCTCCCAAAAATTGACCCGTTAGTGTAGCGCCTGCGATTGAAAAACCCTGCCCAATCATAAAAGAAAGCATCAATATATTAATTCCAATATTATAGGCAGCGATTGGAGCGGTACCGTAGAGAGATATTATCCAAAAATAAGTTAATAACCCCAGTTGAAAAACTCCCTGCTCTATAGTGGCTGGGGTAGAAATTCTAAAAATTAAATTGATTCTTTTTAAATTAATATTTTCAAATTTTGGCAAAGGAATAATTGTTAATTTTTTAAGCCATAGAATCATAAATATAAGTGTTCCAATCGTGAAAGATATTCCCCACGCAAATGCTGCTCCAATGACTCCAAGCTCAGGCATTCCAAATGAGCCGTTAACAAGTCCTATTAAAAGAAATATATTAAGTATATTTTGAAATATCATTACTGCTAAAGGTGTTTTAGCGTCGCCAGCTGCCCTTAAAGCAGCTCCAAATATAAATGATGCAGCAAACATAGCTGAAAAAAGCATTGAGTATTTTAAGTAGGCAACCGATAACTCTTTAGATTCTTCATTAAGTCCAAACAGACTAATTATATTTTCACCTACACCCCAAACTAATGCTGTAGATATTATTCCTAGAGAAGATCCTATCCATAATGAATCAAAAAGAACTTGAGCTCCTTCTTGTTTATTGCCAGACCCATAAGCTCTAGCTATTAATGCTGTTGTTCCAGTTGAAACAGCCATAATTAAAGACTGAATTACAAAGAATATTCTCTGCCCTGTTCCGACAGCGGCAACGGCTTCAGTACCTAAAGCTCCAACTGCCTTAAGCGCAACTACTCCTACTGCGGCAAATAAAATATTTGCCATTATTGATGGCCAAGCAAGCCCCCATATAGATAGTGTTTCTGGGCTTGATACTTTCTCTACGGCTTCTTCCGAAATAAGCTCTAACTCTGTATCTGATATTTTTGAAGTCATTTGAAAATCCTTTATGTCTTAATCATAAAAAATTAAAGATTGAATTGAAGACCTAAGCTGAACATCCTTCCCCTAGGATCTGCTTGTCTTGGGTCAAAGCTAAATTCAGGCTGACTATTGACTTTTGGTGCTTGCTCGTCAGAAATATTTAAAATAGAAATATTTAAATCTAATTTTGAATCATTAAAATCTAGAATTTTCTTATACATTAAGTCAAACATTAAAGATGAAGATACTTTATTTGAATAACCTCCGATTGATCTCGATCTTGAGCTAAGAGATTTAAAGTTATCATATCCGCTTATGTATCTAACGTTTAAGTTTATTTCTTTCCTATCCTTTTTGATCTTGGAGAATACGTTAATTTTTAACTTTGGCAATGAATACCCTTCTATATCATAATTAAACCGTCCAGCCCTATCGATAGGAAAACCTGATTCGATTGTTTTATATTTTTTTAAGTACGCAGCATCAATACCAAAATTTATAGTTCCAATATCGTCAATATCTTCTTCAAGATTAAAAGATAAATCAAATCCGCTTAAATCAGTCTTTTCTTCATTAATATATTTAATGTTAGCTGCGTAAAGAGTCGAGCCATTATAAGTAAATATGGGATTATTTGGATTTGAATTGTATAGAGCGGTTGCACTCTCAACAGTCAAGCGATCTTTATAATCTATTTGCCAATAATCTAATGAAAGTCTACTTTTTTTACCCTTATAGATTAATCCAATATTAGAATTAGTAGATGATTGAGGCTTCAAGTCAATATTTCCTAATTTTGAAACTCTTACAAACGACCCATCTATATTGTTTAAAGATGTCCTTGCAGAATAAAGTTGGCCTAGCGAAGGCATTGAAAAAGATGTGCCTATGGAACCTCTAAATATAGTTTCTTTATTTAAGTATTTTTTTAATGAAATTTTTGGATCAAAAGATGATTCATTACCTATTTCTTCAAAACGCATGGAAAGATTAATATCTAAATCATCGCTAAATAATGGATTAACTTCTGTAAATATTGAATATTTACTCCTTTGAGAATTAACATTAGATCCGCCTCCTAAAAATAATAGATCAGCCGCTTTAGTCATTTGTCCAGAAGCACTGATGTCAACTCTTGCCGTTTCATTCCAGGTGACGTCTAAAGATTCAGATCCTAGTTGAAAACCTAAAATATATTTGAAGTTGTTTAGTTCTTGGCTATATATTCCATCTAAAAGAAATAGATTTGATTTGTTTAAAGAATCTTCGCTGCCTTGAATATATTCCTTCAGTTCAGAGTTATTTTGAGAATAGTCAAATAAATTCCAAGTTAAATTGTTTGCAGGTCCTCCGATATTATTTAAAGCAGCTGTAAATCTTGAACTTACAGTGTCTGGTCTGCTCATGTAATTTTTATGCTGACTGTTAGATAAAGAAATAAGAAGATTATTACTCTCACTTAAGTAGAAATTGAAACTAGTCGATAGATGATATTGATCAATATCTTTTTTTGATTTCCGAGAAGGAGACGAAGCACCCAGAGGTCTTCCTTTCCATATGACGGCTTTATTAAACGGACTTCCGGCCTTGCCTACACCTATTTCTGGAAAAGAGAGTGCGGGATAAGATGGAGATTGAGGATTGTCATTAACGTTCACATTAGAAACTAAAAGGGTTGAAGATAAAACATACGATATAAAAGATCTTTCTAAGCTTAAGTAGAGTTTTTCATGATCTTCGTCGTTAAAAATATTAAATCTATCTCCATAAACGAAACCGCAATAGCCAACATATAAAGTTCCCCCATTAGCAACACAATCAGGGTCTTTGATTTTATCGTCAATATCATAGGTATT
The DNA here is from genome assembly GCA_045564455.1 of Gammaproteobacteria bacterium. GTDB lineage: Bacteria > Pseudomonadota > Gammaproteobacteria > Magnimaribacterales > AG-339-G14 > CASICS01. The sequence goes on along the minus strand of JBJLHG010000001.1, from coordinate 90,705 downwards.
TCCTGAGTAGGAGCCAGAAGAAGCGAAAGTACCTTCTTCTTTTGCAATAAATGTATTTCCAAAAATACTTATTCCTAGTTCTGATATTCCGGCTATCTCTGAAGAGTGAAGACTAGCCCTATTAAATAGTTCTAAACCAAGAACAATATCTAAGTCGTTTAATTTTAAACCATGAAGCAAGCCAAGCCCATGTTCGCTCTGGCCATAATGTTGAGTTTTTTGATTTGTAAATTTTATTTTTGTACCATCAAAATTTTTATAAGTTTTAAAATTTATCACTCCTGCAATTGCATCGGAGCCATATAAAGAAGTAGCCCCCTCTTTAAAAATTTCTAATTGTTGAATAGCAATTTGTGGAATTAAATTTATATCAACATAACTATCTCCACTTTCAGCTGGAACTCCTGCCACAGTATTTCTTATAGAATTAACCATAACTAAGGTTGCAGATAAATTTAATCCACGGAGATTAATATTTGCCATGCCTTGGTCAGTTCCCTCCAAAGAATCGCTTTGAAAATGAGATCCAGACGAAGTGTGAATGAACTTACTGATTTCAGAAATGGAAGAAAGACTGAGATCGGATATTTTTTCTGCAGACATTATTTCGATTGGAGAAGCTTCAATTGTTTGATCATTTAAGTATGAACCGGTAACAACTAATTCTTCGTCTGCAGAAGAAAGATAGGCATTGAAATTTAAAATAAATATAAGTAAAGCAGATTTGAGGGACTTCATGCGTCGGGATTATAAACTCTTTGATATCTATATCTAGATTAATAAAGGTTTTAAAGAAAATATCATAAAGAAATATTTATTAATTAATTTGTATAAAAGGTTTGTATTTTTGTATTTTTATCTATAAAATTGCATCATTAACGTTCATTCTTAGCGCTAAATTAGTGCAAAGAACGGAAGTAGTGAGATAATTATTTATCTAACGAAGGAACGCGTTGAGAAGGGTGTGCATTTTAAAAGATGCATGTACGAAATCGAAACGAAAACTGGAGGACAGATATGACTACTTACAGAGGTATTAAAGTTACTTCTGAAAATGTTTCAGCTGATAGAGTTAAAGCTCAAGCTGGCATTTACAGAGGCACAAAACATGATGCTATCGAAGTTGAGAAGTCTAATGCTAAGCGTGAAGGAATTTACCGCGGCATTAAACATACAGCTTAATTTTATAGCAAGAAAAAGGGAGACATAAGTCTCCCTTTTTTTATTTCATTAAAAAATAATTAATCTATATATAGAAAAGGCAGGTCTCGAGGGGTGAGACCTGCCTTTAATATAATTATCCTTAATTATAAAGATAAAGATTGGGAGAACTTACTTATCAAACTCCGGGTATGCACTCACTCCAACTTCTGAAGCATCCATACCTGCCATTTCATCTTCTAAAGTAGGACGAAGGCCTAAAATAGATTTAATGATTAATAAAGTTATTCCAGCGGTAATAAAAGTCCATAGAAATATTGAAATAGCTCCTACTGCTTGAGTACCAAATGCGCCAGCACCTGATAACGGAGTGGCCATTATTCCCCAAACACCTACTGTTCCGTGAGCTGAAATAGCTCCAACAGGATCATCGACTTTAAGCACTGAATCAAAGAATACAACTGAGAAGTACACAATTATTCCACCTATCAGTCCAATGAATGTTGCCAAACCGCCTGAAGGAGTGTCTGGAGCTGCAGTAATTGCAACTAGTCCAGCAATGGCACCATTAATTGCCATTGTGACATCCATTTTTCCAGTCATTAGTTTTGAAATTAACAACGCACCTAAAACACCACCAGCAGCAGCTGTGTTAGTGTTAAGAAATACTTGTGCTACTGCATTTGCATTAGCAGCATCATGGATTGCTAATTGAGATCCTCCATTGAATCCAAACCAACCCAACCAAAGAATAAATGCACCTAACGCCGCGATTGGAATGTTAGATCCTCTCATAACGGTTACAGAGCCATCATCTCCATATTTACCTGTTCTAGGACCAAGAATTAAAACTGCCGCTAGAGCTGCTGATGCACCACATAGGTGAACTACACCTGAACCAGCAAAATCTGTATAGCCAATAGCGTCTAACCATCCACCGCCCCATTTCCAGTAACCTTGGACTGGATAAATAAATCCAGTCATAACAACAGCAAATAGAAAGAATGGAATTAATTTCATTCTTTCAGCTACTGCTCCAGAAACAATTGACATTGCCGTAGCAACAAAAACAACTTGGAAAAAGAAATCAGCTGCGTCTGAATAACCCAAATCAAAATTTGCAGTTAACCCAGCTAGGCTGATGCCCCAAGTAGAACCCATTCCAGGTATATATGCATTAACTACATCATCGCCCGGATACATTAAATAAAAACCACATGCTAAGTACATAACACAGGCAATTGAGTAAAGACCTATATTTTTAGTGACAATCTCTGAAACGTTTTTAGAACGAACAAGTCCAGCTTCTAACATAGTGAAACCAGCTGCCATCCACATAACGAATGCTCCAGAAATTACTAAATAAAAAGTATTTAGTGCGAACTCAAGTTCAGTCATCATTTTTCTCCATTAAAGCATCTTCGCCGGATTCTCCGGTCCTGATGCGAATTACATCAATAAGTTCAGTAACGAAAATTTTTCCATCTCCAATTGAGTTGGTGTTTGCGACGTCACGAACAACCTCGACGATGTTTTCAACATCATCATCTTTACACGCTACTTTAAGCATGCCTTTAGGATTGGTATCAGTTACGTATTCAGATCCTCTATAAGACGTTGTGTGTCCTTTAGAAGAGCCAAATCCTCTGACATCCATAATTGTTGCGCCAAGAACACCAATAGAAGAAAGAGCATTTTTTACAACTTCAACTTTAGATGGCCTTACAACAATATGTACAAGCTTCATTTATCCTCCTTAAAACTTATGAGAGATTTTACCTAGAGGGAAGTACCCCTTCATTCTTATATAAAAATTGAAAAAACCACTTATTGCATCAAAAGAAGGCAAATTGAATATTTAAGAAATTAATGATGCTCTATAAACGCCCTTTTTATAATGGCGTCCCCTAGGGGGATCGAACCCCTGTTGCCGAGATGAAAACCCGGTGTCCTAACCGCTAGACGAAGGGGACTTTGAACAGAGCGAGGATTGTATCAGATAGATTTTATTTGTTAAGCATCTCTTCTATCTTTGTTAAGAATCCTCTTAATATTCCTACTTCTAACTTATCTGGCTTTGACTTTTTAACCAATCTTTTTAACCTGGCTTTAACTTGTCTCGAGCTATTTTGATCATAAAAATCTAAATCTATCAGAACTTTATCTAAGTGTTCTAGCAAATACTCATTATCCGTATCCGTGCTAAGAGGTACATCGCTTTTAACTTCAATCGAATTTTCCTGCATTATTAAGTTTCTAAATTCGTATGAAATTATTTGAACAGCATGCGAAATATTCAAAGATGAGTATTTTTCGCTACAAGGTATTCTTAAATGCATGTGACATTTCTGTAATTCATCGTTTGATAAGCCGCTATCCTCTCTACCAAATAGAATGCAAATTTTATTATTTTTATCTTTAATATTCTTAACCATACCCTCATCTATTAAATGGGTGTAACTAGCAGGCCAAGGAATGGTTCTTTCTCTAGCACTAGTTCCAAAAACTAAAGTAGCTTTAGATAAGGCTTCATCTAATGATTTATAAATGTTTGCATTATCTAAGATATCTTTTGCTCCTTTAGAGCGATGGTAAGCTTCATCACATGGAAATTTTTTTGGATTGACCAAACCTAGTTTTGAAAAACCCATATTTTTTATTGCTCTCGCGCAAGCTCCAATATTTCCTGGATGAGAAGTTTCAATAAGTATAAATTCGATATCATATTCTTCTCTTAATATTAATTCAGAATGAGTCATGCCAATAGTTTACAATTGTTTTTCAAATATTATGGAACCAAAAGTAAATATAGCTTTAAAGGCAGCAAGATTAGCAGGAAAGCAAATACTTCGTTTTGCTAGACGTAAAGATAAATTAAAAATTTCTGAAAAAGGGCCAACTGATTTTGTTACTCAAGTAGACCAAATAGCTGAAAAAATTATTATTGAAACTATTCAAGCTGCTTTTCCAGAGAGCGCTTTTGAAGGAGAAGAGTCAGGAAAGTCAGGTAAAGAATCTTCAGATCTTCTTTGGGTTATTGATCCTTTAGATGGAACAACTAATTTTATCCATGGCTTTCCTTATTACTCAATTTCTATTGCTTGTTATCAAAATGGTGCGCTGGAACATGGTATCGTATTCGATCTTACCAGAGATGATGAGTACTATGCTTCTAAAGGTAAAGGAGCTTATCTGAATCAAACTAGACTAAGAGTAAGTAGCCAACCCGGGTTAAAAAATTCTTTAATTTCTAATTCTTTTCATGATTCTATTGATTCTAGTATCAAAATAGATCAACTAGGAGTCATAAGAAAATTATATTCACAAGGTCTGACAATGCGTAGAACAGGATCTACTGCAATAGATTTAGCGTATGTTGCAGCAGGAAGATTAGATGCTTTTGTAGGCTATGGAATGAAACATTGGGATTTTGCTGCTGGTTGCATTCTAATTTCAGAGGCAGGTGGTTATGTTTCTAATTTTATGGGCAGTGCTGATGTCAAAGAAAGTCATCATGTAATAGCGGGAAATAAAAAGTGTGTAGATATTATCTTGAAAGATATTATAAAAGACTCCTTTGTTTAGGGCATACCATCATCTAAGGCTTCTGCCTTTTGAATTATTAAATCTTCAGATCTGATATCTAAACCTAATAAAGAATTACAAACTATGTATATTGAAGAATATGTTCCAGAAATGACTCCGATAATCAAAGCTATAGAGAAATTTTTAATCGTTTCCCCGCCAAAAACTAATAAAGCAATTAAAACTAATAACGTTGTCAGAGAAGTAATCAAAGTTCTTCCAATCATTTGATTTAAGGACCTGTTTATCACTGAATCGGGTTCTGCCCTTCTTTTTTTTCTAAAGTTTTCTCTCACCCTATCAGAAACTACAATGGTATCGTTTAGAGAATAACCTATCACTGCTAATATTGCTGCAAGGACTGTTAAATCAAAATCTAAAGCAAAAATAGAAAAGAATCCAAGGACGATTATTACATCATGAATTAATGCTAAAAGAGCGCCCAAGGCAAACTTATATTGAAATCTAAACATAATGTAAACCATCATGACTACCAATGCTGCTAATAAACCAAGTCCGCCTTGATCTCTTAACTCGGAACCTACTTGAGGCCCCAAAAATTCTTGTCGCCTTACTTCTAGAGATGCTTTGGAGCTCAAGGATGAAATAACATCGTTGCCATTCAAAGTATTTTCTCCCCCTGGAATTTTAATGCTGACATCTCTATTCGATCCAGAATAATTTACTTGAAAATCACTTAGATCAAACTCTCTCAATAAAACTCTAATTTCTTCCAGCGAAGATATTTCTTTTTCTAGTCTAACTTCTATTAAAGTGCCTCCAGTGAAATCTAAACCTAGATTTAATTTATTAATAAATAATGAGCCTATTGAAATTAGGATTAAAGCAACAGACAAAATAGTTGTCTGTTTTCTGATTTGCATAAAATTTATATTCATTAAATCCATATTTTCTCAATATTTTTACTTCTGCCATAAATAAAATGAACCAGCATTCTAGTAAATAAAATAGCGGTGAACATAGAAGTTAAGATTCCAACAGACAAAGTAATTGCAAACCCTTGGATAGGTCCGGTACCTACTGCATATAAAATTATTGCTACTATAAGTGTAGTTAAATTTGCATCAACAATCGTTACAAAAGCCCTATCATAGCCAGCTGAAATAGCGTCGGCCGGTTTTAATTTGTTTTTTAGTTCCTCTCTGATTCGTGAAAAGATTAATACATTCGCATCGACAGCCATTCCTATTGTCAAAACAATTCCTGCAATTCCCGGAAGAGTCAAGGTAGCAGATAAAACTGACATCACAGCGGCTATTAAAACTATATTTAAAGCTACAGCAAGATTAGCGATTAAGCCAAATACTTTGTAATAAAAAATCATAAATATTAAAACTAAAGCTAAGCCCAACATCAAAGATTTGATACCTAGGGCAATATTATCAGCTCCTAAAGAAGGACCAATTGTACCTTCTTCGACAAAATCCATCGGCGCGGCTAAAGCTCCAGCTCTAAGTAATAAAGCTAACTCAGAAGCTTCTGCAGGCGAGTCCAATCCTGTAATCCTAAATTGGCTAGCAAGAGCAGATTGTATCGTAGCCAGACTTATTATTCTCTTATCAAAGTAATTTCTCACTTCTGGAATACCATCAACTATCTTTGTTTCAGATTTTCTTTCGACGAAAATTACAGCCATTCTTTCGCCTATGTTGTTCCGTGTTGATCGATGCATTTTTGCACCGCCATCTGAGTCTAAATTTATATTTACTTGAGGAAATCCATTTTCATCATACCCAACGCTAGCATCTGATACTTGATCTCCTGATATGATAAGTTTTTTTTCAAGTTTGACTGCTCGGTCAGCAAAATTAAATTTCTCTACTCTTGAAGCTAAAGAACTACCGCTAGATTCTAATCTAAATTCTAAATTTGCAGTTTTACCAATAATTTTTTTTGCCTCTGCAGTATCTTGAACGCCTGGAAGTTGAATTGATATCCTTTTAGCGCCTTGCCTCTGAACTACAGGCTCTGAAATTCCAAGTTCATTAACTCTATTTCTTAGAGTATTTAAATTCTGTAAAACAGCATAATCCACCATTTCTTTTAACTGCAGCTCTGACAAAGTAAGTTGATATAAGTTTTCGTCTATTTTTTGAGAATCAAAATTACTTAATCTGCTTAAAGCTTCATTGAAAGCATCTTGGTCTTGTGAATCTTTTAGGGAAACGTAAATAGAGTTTTCTGAAATTTTTAATGATGTGGGTTTTAAAGATATCTCCTTAAAAATTCTTTTGATATTTAAAAGAGATGCCTCAAGCTTAGTTTCAATAAGAAGCTCGGTATCAGCTTCTAAAAGAAAATGGACTCCTCCTCTTAAATCTAAACCTAATTTCATAGGATAAGCATTCAAATATTCGAGCCATTCAGGTGTATTAGGGGATAAATTTAAAGCAACAACGAAATTAGAATCTAAATAAGACTGAAGAAAATCTTTCAATCTAATTTGATCTTCGTAATTTTTTGCTCTAAACAAAATAGCATTTGAATTGCCTTCAGCTGATAGATAACTAAGGCCACTTTCTGAAACCTTTGATTCTATAGAGTTCAAAATATCATTATTTAAGCCCTCTCCAGGATTATTTAAAGTTATCTGTACAGCAGGATCAGGAGGAAATATATTTGGCAAAGAATAAATTCCACCAAAAATAACAACAGTCGAAACTACTACTATTTTCCAGAAGTGAAATTTTTGCACAGTATTTTATATGGAGTTGATGGTGCCTTTGGGTAAAACACTACTTATAGCATTTCTTTGCAAGATAAATTGCACATCATTAGCTCGAACAGTTAAAAAATCATCAGCTATCTTAGAAATTGTGCAAACTAATCCGCCTGAAGAAATAATTTCATCTCCGACGGCTAAGTTAGCTATCATCTCTTGTTGTGCTTTCATTTTTTTGTTTTGTGGCCTGATTATTAAAAAATACATTACAGCTACAAAACCAATCAATAAAATAAATTGAGGTCCTAGAAAGCTAGATGTTTGAGCGGTTAAAATTTCAGTTTCATTCATAATATTTCCTGTGGTGCCGAAGGAGAGACTCGAACTCTCACGCCTTTTGGGCACTCGATTTTGAATCGAGCGCGTCTACCAATTCCGCCACTTCGGCATAATTAGTTGTAAAATTAAATAACACTTTAGTTTTAGTGGTTTAATACGTCAAATTTAGCGAGATATTAACACTTTTATACTAATTTTATTTATATGCTTAATTTTCTAATCAGTCCAGAAGTAGAGTTTGAAACTCAAGAATCTGAAGATTTCTTAAAAAATAAAGATGTTTATTATGCCTTGTCATCTGAGTCTGGATTTGATTTAACTGCACTTAAAAAAGTTGCAAAAAATTATTCTTTCTCTGCTCCCACAAGAATTAATAAAAATTTCTTTCAACTTAAAAGCGCTAAAAGAGTTTTTCCTTGGCAGAGACCTAGAAGAAGACATCCAAGAGAACTTAATGAATTAGCTCATAATCAAATAAAAACTTTGGATATGATCATCATACCAGTCGACGTTTACTGGGGGAAAGCTCCAGATAGACAGGAAAGCTGGTTGAGATTATTTTTTAGAGATTCATGGGAAGGAGCATCTAATGTAAAAAATTTCTTAAAAGTTATATTCAACGGCAGGCAAGCTAAAGTTTATTTCCATAAACCGCTGGAGACAAAAGATATTTTCTCTTCTAAAGACGAGTCGCCTTCTAGATTAGTTTTAAAAACAGAAAGGTTGCTAAGAGCTAGATTTAGAAAACATCGTCAAGCTAAAATGGGAATCGATATATCAAGCAGAAGAACTTTAATAAAATCAATTATCAATTCTAAATCAGTAAAAAATTTAATCAATTCAAATTCAGAAGGTGATTTAAAAAAGAAAGAAAAACTTGTAAAAACTGCAGAAAAATATGCATATGAAATTTGCTCTAATATGTCTTACCCCGTGATTTATTTACTGGATAAGATTTTAAATTGGTTCTGGAATTCTAGATACGAACGTCTTCATTCCATAGGCATAGAAGAAGTCAAAGCATTATCAGCAGGAAATTCTATAATTTATTGTCCTGCTCATAAAAGTCATATTGATTATCTTGCCTTGTCTCAACAACTCTATATAAATAACTTGATGATGCCGCAGATTGTTGCAGGTAAAAACTTAAACCTTCCAGTTCTGGGGTCTATTTTAAGAAATGGTGGAGCTTTTTTTATGAGACGATCATTTAGTAAAAATCGACTCTACTCAAAGGTTTTTTATGAGCATATAAGAAAATTGTTTCAAAGAGGAAGTTCAATAGAGTATTTCCCAGAAGGAGGAAGGTCAAGATCTGGTAGATTGTTGCCTCCTAAACCAGGGATAACATCAATGTTAATTAGATCGTTTCAGGATATGGATGAAAAATCGGTTAAATTTGTTCCTATTTCCATGAATTATGAAAAAGTACTCGAGGGTAATTCTTATTTAAAAGAAACTATGGGAGATGCAAAAAAACAAGAAAGTCTGTCTGCAATCTTTAGGGTTGCAAAAGATTTTAGAGGCTATCTTGGTGAGGCTTATATGCAATTTGCAGATCCGATTGACTTAAAAATTTTTCTGGATACAAATTCTCCTAACTGGAGAAAAAATACTATTAGCGAAGAAAAAAGCAATCAAAAATGGTTGTTTGATGTGACGCCAAAATTAGGGAAGCAAATAATGGTTAATATTAACAAGGCCGTTGTCGTAACTTCCTCTAGCATCTTGGCAAGCGCAATTTTAAGTGCGAATAAGTTTACTTTAAGCGAGGAAAATCTATCAAAAAGAATTTCTTTATATTTGAATCTCATTATAGAGTCCGAATATTCTTCAAAAATTAAAATACCTGAAACTAATCCTGAAAAAATAATATCTAAAGTAAAAAAATTGAGACTAATTAAAGAAAATTCAGATTCAACTTTAGTTAAATTAAATAGACCAGAAGCAGCTATGCTAAGTTTTTATAAAAATAATATCGCTCATTTACTAATTGTTGATTCTCTAATTTGTGGCATGTTTCAACTCAAAGAAAAAATCACTAAAAAAGAAATTAGAGACTTATTTTTAACTCTATATCCATTTTTATCTGAAGAGTACTTTCTGCCATGGGCTCAAGAAGAAATTAATGATGAAATAGATAGATCAATCCAAAGATTAGCTAACAATGCCTTAATACAAATAAAGACAGACTTTATTCATAGACCTGACATAGATTCAGAGATGTTCATAGAAACTCAAGCATTGGGAAGAATAGTCCAACGAACCCTGGATCGATTTTATATCTTAATGTTGCAGCTATGGAAGCATGAAGCGGTTCATATCTCCAAAGAAAAACTAGAAAAAAATTGTCGCTTAATTTCTAAAAATTTAGAATCTCGACATAATTGGTTATTACCTGAGTTTTCTGAAAAATGGACTTTCGATTTGTTTGTAAATCATTTAATTGAAGCAAAATTTGTTAAAAAAGATGAGCATGGTCTTCTTTATCCTTCTAAGATTACGAAACGAATTGAAGAAGACTTTAAAAACTTTGTTACTCCAGAGTGGCGAGAAGAGCTTTTTAATCTTGAATAGAATTTGATATATTAAAAAAATGAAGATTACATACCCTCCGATAATTCTGCTAGCTAGCCTCATAACTCAATTTATTATATTTTTTTCTTTTCCTATCAGAGCTGATTTAACCTCATTGCTAGGATTAATTTTAATATTTGTTGGTCTTTCTATGGCTGCTATAAGCTTTAGGCTTATGAGCAAAATAAAAACAACTTTTATTCCAGACGGCGTGCCTGAAAAATTAGTTTCTACCGGTCCATTCAAATTTTCTAGAAACCCTATTTATTTAGGAATGTTTCTAGTTTTATTTGGAACAGCTTTCTTAATGGGATCAGTTTCAGCTTTATTAGTGTCTCTTATTTTTGTATTAATAATTAATTTCACATGGATTTCTCATGAAGAAAAAAAAATGAGCGAAATTTTTGGTGAAGACTGGATAGACTATTGTTCTAAAGTTAGGCGCTGGCTATAAAGCTCTTCTGTCATATATTTGAAAAGAAATTACTTTGCCTTTCAGCTCATATGATGGTTTTTTCTTAAAGATTTGTTTGCTTAGTTTGTGGCGCTTAATAACAATGACTTTTGCCGAACTATTCCAAACAGAGTGAAAAATTTCTTTTTCATCTTCTGTGTCTAGAGTTCTTCGAAGAAACTGTATTTCTTTTTTTGCATTAGCTTTATTTATAATTTCAAACATTGGATCTATATAAACAATATTGAGGTCGCTAATTGAGTCTAAGGCTGATAAAGAGTTCATCTTAATATATTTCAATTTCTTAGCATCGATTTTTTTTAACTCAGAATTAGTAAAATCATAGACCCAAGATTCTTTCTCATAGGCGGTGACATTAAATCCCATATTTGTTAGATAAAATGCATCCTGACAAAATCCTCCGGTCATATCTAGAACATGGAAACTCTTTTCAAATTTTGAAAAACATTTGAACAAAAGATTGTTTGTCTTATTTTCTTCCTCAGTAAATCTAAAATTTAATTTAAAAGGTTTTGAATTTTTATCGTCTAAGTCTTGAAGATGAATTTCATTTTGCCCTACCCAAATTACTAATTTAGGATTATTTGTTATCCTAATTTCTCTTGGGCTTAAGAAAGTTAAATTATGTTTGAGCGCAAATTGCTCAGCATGTTTTATATTTTCCTTTTTAGAAAATGAAACAAAAGGTATTTTTTTCATATTTAAAAAATAATCAAAAATCCAGCCAAAGAAAATCTGTATATAACAAAAGGCAAAAAACCTATTTTTTCAATTAATTTAAGAAAATAGTGAATACAAAAAGTAGCTGCTATAAATGATATAAAAGAAACATAGAACAACTCTCCAAAACTATATTTATTTTCTAAAAATGAAATATCTATAACTTCACTGATAAAAACTAGAGAAAGAGTTGGAATGGCAAGAAGAAAAGAAAATCTTGCTGAAGCAGATTTTGAAAAACCTAAAAATAAAGCGGCTGCCATCGTAACAGCAGATCTAGATGAGCCTGGAACCAAAGCAAATACTTGAAAAGATCCAACGATTAGGGCTTGTTTCCAAGAAATTGATTCAATATCTTTTTCCTGATTAGATAATTTTTCGCTAAGAATTAGAAATAATGCAAAAATAACAGTGGTCCAGATAATAACTTCTTCTGATCGAAGATTGCCAGAAATAAAATCTTTGGAAATCAATCCAATTATCGCAACAGGGGCGGTAGCTATGATTAAACAAAATCCTAGATTATTGATATTACTAATATCAAATTTTGTAACAATTTCTATGATATCTCTTCTGAAATAAAAAATTACTGCTAACAATGTTCCAAAATGGGCAAATATATCGACAGTTAATCCTTGATCAGGCCAATTTAATAAGCTGGAAGTTAGAATCAGATGTGCTGAGCTAGAAATAGGTAAGAATTCTGTAATTCCCTGTATTAAAGATAAAATTGTGAGCTGAATAAACTCCATGATTTAACTTTTACTCCAATGATCTTCGCCGGAAAGATAATTGAGAATAATTTCTTCAGGTTTATTAAAAATGTTTTCTAAAATCATTTTTTCAGCTATTTTGAATAAAGTATTAGCATTGGGCGTGATATCTCCTATTGCATTTTTTTTTAATTCTTTAGCTAGATAATTACAACCTGAGCCAATAAATAAACTCTCATTATTTCCTTTTGAGTAGATTTCAAAGTCTGACTTTTCTATAGCGAAATCTTTATGAATCATTTCAGCATGTCCATCTTCATTTTTATATTCTCCAATATAGAGCTCCTGCATGTGTGCATCTATAATTACGGAAATATTTAAAGAATTTTCTATATCTATTACTTGTTGAGCAAGAATTTTTAAGCTGGAAATAGGTAAAATGGGAATATTTAATCCATACGCCAATCCTTGTGCAACTGAACATCCTATTCTTAAGCCTGTAAATGATCCTGGACCTGTGCTTAAAGCAATATAATCCAAGTCATTTTTTAAAATACCTCCCTCATCTAAAGCGCTTTCAATAAATTCAAAAATTACTGAACCGTGGTCATTTTTATTTTGACTTGAAAATACATAGCACTTAGAAGAATTAGTTTTTAAAGCCACCGAGCAAACTGGACTAGAAGTTTCTATTGCCAATATATTCGACAAGTTTACCCTTTCAATAGATGATTTATTTGATCACTAACTTCTGTCAAAGACCTAGAACCATCAATTTCTATATACTTTATATCCGTTTGAACAGACTTTGAACGATAATAAACGATTAACGGGTTTGTTTGCTCCCAATATACATCTAAACGTTTTTTCACTGTTTCAGGAAGATCATCCTCTCTTTGTATTAATGCCTCCCCAGTAACATCATCTTTCCCTTCTGCTAATGGAGGATTAAATTCAACGTGATAACTTCTCCCTGAAGGTTGATGGATTCTTCTGCCAGACATCCTAGAAATAATCATTTCATCGGCTAATGTTAGCTCTATAACTATATCTATATTTATTTCAGCTTCTTGAAGAGCATCTGCCTGAGGAATAGTCCTCGGAAAGCCATCAAATAGAAATCCATCTTTACAATCATCTTTTTTTATTCGATCTTTAACTAAACCAATAATTACCTCATCAGAAACTAATTTTCCTGAATCCATAATTGCTTTAGCTTTAGTTCCAAGATTTGATTTTGCAGAAATGGCTTCGCGCAACATGTCTCCCGTAGAAATATGGGGAATGGAAAAATTCTTACAAATAAATTCGGCCTGAGTACCCTTTCCGGCTCCTGGTGGACCTAATAATACTATTTTCATTTTTCAAATAATTTATTTATTGATTATGGCTTGTGCAGTAGCCATAGCTAAAACATTTGTATCGCTTAAGCTTATTGAAATATCATTGATACCTTTTTTCAAAGCTAGTGCTTTTGCCTTGCCTTTTAATTCAATTTGTGGAGGTCCGTATTTCCTAATCACTACAATATCTCTAGGTCTTACTCCTTGGCTAAAACCTACTCCTAAAACTTTAGATACGGCCTCTTTTGCGGCAAAGTTTTTTGCTAGGAAATGAGGCTTTATTCTTTCTGATTTCTTATTGAATTGTTCAATCTCTATAGGATCATAAATTCTTTTTAAAAATCTTTCGCCAAAGTTTTTATAAGCATGCTTAAGTCGATTAACTTCGACCAAATCAATACCAGATTTAATATTCATTATTTAAAAATCTCCTTTGAAGCTAATGGTTTCTCAATTATATTTTCTAAAGCTGATCTCATTATAAATTTAATTGAAGCTCTTGTTTGTTGATCTTCAAATAGATTTTTATTGTATTTAATTAAATCCAAACCAAGAATATTATTTCTTCGCTCCCCTTTAGTGAATCCTAACTGAGGATTAAAAGAATATCTAGAATCTTCATCAATTAAATTTCCATCAATATCTTCTTTTATATTAAACCCGTAACCTAATTCTGAAATTAATTCATACTCAAAGTGTCTTAACTTCAATTCAATAGCATCCTTTTCACTACAGAAATTTAGATATTCAAATATTGATATCAAATCATCGTATATATCGGCTATAGGTTCTTCAGCTTCCAAAGTTTTAAGAATAATTTCGTTCAAATATAAATAAATTTTTAAATTTTGTCCTTTCACATCTATAGTCTTTAAAGTTTCGCAAGAAATAAGAGTTTTGAGGTCATTTTTCCCAGAAAATGTAATCCGAAAAATAGCCCCAGGAACAGCTATTGATTGAAACTTGCTTTTTTTTCGTCTTGCGCCCCTAGCAATAACTGAAATTTTTCCATGATCTTTAGTGAAAAAAGTGCAAAGAAGGCTAGTTTCTTGAAACTTTCTTGAATGTATTAGAATCGCATCTGATTCTTTTTGAGCCGACCTCAAAGATTTTCTCCATACCCAAACTTTGACATTAAATTAATATTATTAGTCCATTTTTTACTAACTTTCACAAATAATTGTAAATTAATTTTTTTTCTTAACTCGAATTCCAATTCCATCCTTGCTGAAGTCCCAATTGCTTTAATCATTGCTCCTTGTTTTCCCAGAATAATTCCTTTTTGACTTGATGACTCAACAACAATATTTGCATGAATTGTAATAAGTCCTTTCTTTTTATCAATTTGTTCTATTCCTACATTCAATCTGTAAGGAAGTTCGTCCCCGAGACGATTTATAGCTTTTTCTCTAATGATTTCAGAAATAAAAAAATTTTCAGAAAACTCAGTAACTGAATCTTCAGGAAAATGAAATGGCTCTGTCAGCAGATCTTTTTTTATTGCCACTAGCAGATCTTCTAAATTGCTTTTTCTTAAAGCTGAAATAGGAATAACTGCTGAAAAATCATGTTTTTTCTGTATTTCTTTCATTATTGGTAATAAATCATTTTTATTTTCTAATCTATCAATTTTGTTAATAGCTAAAATAATTGGCTTATTAATTTCTTTTAATCTTTTTAAAGTGTTTTTTTCTTCTTGCAACCATTTATATCTATCGACAACAAATACAATCAGGTCAACCTCTTCATAACATTGAGCAGCTAATTTATTCATGTATTTATTCAAAGCTCTTTTATATCCGGTATGAAAACCAGGAGTATCTAACAAGACTACTTGAGAATCTTTGTTTGTAAGAATACCTAAAATTCTATTTCTAGTTGTTTGTGGTTTTCTTGAGGTTATTGCTATTTTTTTTCCAAGCAAAGAGTTGATAAGTGTAGATTTTCCCACATTAGTTCTTCCGCTTATCGAAACAAAACCAAATTTTTTTTCAATCATTTTTCAGTTAGTTTATTTAACATTTTAAATGCTGCTTCTTGGTCAGCCTCTTTTTTATTTCTTCCGACACCCTCTGTAACTAAATTTAAAGTCTTTACTTCGCAGGTTGATTTAAATTGATTTTTTTCATTGGCATCAATTTGATTAGTATCATAATTAGGCGTACTCAATTTTCTTTTTTGAAGCTCTTCTTGAAGAAGTGTTTTAGAATCTTTTGTATCATCCAACGATAAAGTTCCTATTTCATCAGCAATTAACGCTATTGTTAAATTGGATGCAGTCACAAAATCACTATCCAAGAATACTGCTCCTAGCAGAGCCTCAAAAGTATTCCCTAAAATAGAATGGCTTTTATTTTGGTCATTCGCTACTGATTTTCCAACCTTAATGAAATCATTAAGATTTATTCGTTTAGCAACTTTAGCTAAAAAGCTTCTGCTCACTAATTTTGATTTCAATAGGCTAAGCAAGCCCTCATCTTGATCATTAAATTCATGAAATAAAAAATTTGTAACTGCCAAGCCTATTAAAGAGTCTCCTAATAATTCAAGATTTTCATTATTTGTTGATGACTTGCTGCTGTGAGTTAAAGCGAGACTTAGCAAATCTTTATCTTTAAAAAAATAATTTAGTTCAGATTCAAGTAATTCAAGTTGCTTGCTCATTCTATAAATTTATTTCTTGAAAATTGAGGGAAACATCCAAGACATTCCCAATGCATCCAAATAAAGTTAGCTTTTCCAGTGATGTCTTCTTTGGAAACAAATCCCCAGCTTCTGCTATCTAAACTATTATCTCTGTTATCTCCTGCTACAAAATAATAGTCTTCAGGAACAATCCAGATATTTTCAAGATCCCTTTTTTCGCTTAGAGATTGTTTTATTAAATAGTTTTTCGTATTTTGAAATTCTCGAAGAATCAGTTCGTTAGAGTTTCCTTCTATTAATTCTTTTCTTAGCGGCGCACCGTTTATGGAAAAACTACCGTTTTTGTAAATTATTTCATCTCCTGGTAGTCCGATAACTCTTTTTACATATTTAACTCCTAAAGAAGAACAGTTATCGAAGAGTCTTTGCCATGTAAAGAGTTGCAAATTTGTGAGCTTATCTAAATTATCTGGATAAGCATCGCTTATATTAGA
This sequence comes from Gammaproteobacteria bacterium, assembly GCA_045564455.1. Taxonomy (GTDB): domain Bacteria; phylum Pseudomonadota; class Gammaproteobacteria; order Magnimaribacterales; family AG-339-G14; genus CASICS01. Next base: position 73,969 of record JBJLHG010000001.1, on the reverse strand, counting down.
ACTACAGATGCTATGTTTAGGAGTGAATACAATCACTTCACCTCTTTTTGGAGAACCTATTGGAAAAATAGTTTTATTACCAATTGGATTTTTTAATCCATAACTAAATTTATTCACAACTAGGAAATCCCCGACTTCTAATTGAGGCAACATTGACCCTGATGGAATTTGAAAAGGTTCAAATAAAAAAGATCTAAAAAATGTAATTAATAACAGAATAATAAAAAAGGATTTAGCTTCTTTAATTAAACTTGGAAGATTAATCGCTCGACCTAAAAACCATAGCAATAAAGATAAAAATGTAATAGAAACTAAGATATAACCAAAATCTATATTCAATTTAAAAACTGCGTATAGAGCTACCAAAGGAAATGGAAAAGAAATCCAATTTATAATCTTAGAAAATTTACCATCTAATTTTTTCTCTGAATAAATCCATCCAATTAGGAGTAATGCCAAAACAGATAAAGAAAAATAAAATAAGAAAATATAGCTCATTTACTAACCTTTAGAACGGATAGAAAAGCTTCCTGAGGAACTTCTACTTTTCCTATTTGACGCATTTTCTTTTTTCCTTTTTTTTGCTTTTCTAATAATTTTTTCTTTCTTGTTACATCTCCTCCATAAAGCTTAGCTGTTACATCTTTTCTATAAGCTTTGACTGTTTCTCTAGCTAAAACCTTGCTTCCGATAACAGCTTGAATTGCTACGTCATACATTTGTCTCGGAATTACTTCGCGCAAAGATTTTACAATTTCTCTTGCTCTAAAATCAGCTTTAGATTTATGAACCATGAAATTTAAAGCATCAACCTTTTCGCCATTTAAAAGCAAATCTATCTTAGTCATATCACTTTGCTCAAATCTAAGAAAGTCATAATCTAAGGAAGCATAGCCTTTACTTGAAGATTTTAACTTATCAAAAAAATCTAAAACTATTTCATTCATTGGCATTTCATAAATTAATTCAATTTGTCCTCCAACATATCTCAATGATTTTTGAACGCCTCTCCTTTCAACGCACAAAGAAATTACATTTCCGATATATTTTTCTGGCACCAACATTGTGGCTCTGGCAATAGGCTCTCTTACTTCATCAATAATGCTTGGGTCTGGATATTTGCTGGGATTTTCTACTTCTAACAATTCTCCCGATGTATTTAATATTTCATATATTACAGTTGGTGCTGTAGCCAAAAGTTCTATTCCATGCTCTCCTTGAAGTCTCTCAATAATTATTTCCATATGAAGTGTTCCAAGGAAACCACATCTGAAACCTGAGCCTAAAGCTTGTGATTGTTCAGGTTGAAATGTTAAAGCAGCATCATTCAAAGAGAGCCTCTCTAAAGATTCTCTAAATAATTCAAATTCAGCCGAGTCTAGAGGATATAAAGCAGCATAAACTTGGGGCTTAACAGGTTTAAATCCTGGCAAGGCTTTGTCATGAGCTGGGTGTGTAATCGTATCTCCTACTGGAGCGCCTCTTATGTCTCTAACTCCAGCACAAATAAAACCTACTTCTCCAGCACTTAATTCATTTTTTTCTAGCCTTTTAGGAGTAAAAACTCCGACTTTTTCAGCTATGTGAATATTCTTATTAGAGCTTAATTTAATTTTTTCGCCTGCTAATAGCACTCCATTTACCACCCTCACCAAAGAAACTACTCCTAGATATTGATCAAACCAAGAATCTATTATCAGAGCTTCTAAAGGAGCATTAGGATCTCCTTCTGGGGCCGGGACAAAAGAAACTAACATATCTAATAGTTCTTCTATCCCTTGGCCATTTTTTGCACTTATAACAGGCGCATTTGAAGCATCAATTCCTATTATTTCTTCAATTTCTTTTTTTACTCTCTCCGGATCTGACTGAGGCAAGTCTATTTTATTCAATACAGGGAAAATAGTTAATCCTTGCTCAATAGCGTTATAGCAAGTTGACAGTGTTTGTGCCTCTACTCCTTGAGAGGCATCTACTAACAATATTGCTCCTTCACAAGCTGCTAGAGATCTTGAAACTTCGTATGCGAAATCTACATGTCCAGGAGTATCGATCAAATTTAAATTAAAGGATTTATTACCCGATTTATATTTCAAGGCGACTGATTGAGCTTTAATTGTAATCCCTCGCTCTCTTTCAATATCAAGAGAATCCAAGACCTGACTTTGCATTTCTCTATTACTAAGACCACCGCAAAACTCTATTAATCTATCAGCTAATGTAGATTTTCCATGATCAATATGTGCAACAATTGAAAAATTCCTAGTCTCTTCTATATTCTCATGCTTTGGCATGGAAGGATTATCTCCTATTTTGAGATTTTTATCGTTATAAAAGAACCGTTTCCTTGTCTAACTATTCTTACTGGTACGCTCGAATTCTTTTTTAAAGAGCTTACAGCATTTTTATAATCTTTAAGGTTTTTAATATTTTTTTGAGCTATTGAAGTAATTATATCTCCTATTTGTATGCCTGCTTCTTTAGCTGGGCCAGAATATATCTCTTTAACAATTACTCCATAAGATAAATTTAATCTCTCTTTGTCTTCTTTGGGTATCTCCTCAATTGAGGAAACAACAATGCCTAATTTGTTCTGTTTTTTTAAGGTTTCTACAGGCAATGCTTCATTTTTTGTAGGCTCATCTAATTGACCGATTATTACAGGAATAATCTTTTCTTTCCCATTTCGATAAACTAAAGCGTTTACATTAGTTTCTGGTTTAATTCTTCCAACTATCAGAGGAAGATCACCCGAATAAATAATTTTTTTATCATTAAATTCTAAAATTACATCTCCATTTTCAAAACCTGCTTTTTCAGCTGGGCTATCTCTCATAACGCTACCTACCAAAGCCCCTCTAGGAGTGCCTAATTTGAACGAGTCTGCTAAATCTTTTGTTATTTCTTGAACACTTACTCCAAGCCAACCTCTAGCTACTAAACCGGAATCCTTAATTTGGTCTACTATTTCTTTTGCATAGTTCATAGGTATGGTGAAAGAAATTCCCATGTACCCACCTGAACCTGAATAAATCATTGCATTTATCCCTATAACCTCTCCCTTCAAATTGAATAAAGGACCGCCTGAATTTCCCGGATTGATAGCAACATCCGATTGAATGAATGGGATGTAAGACGTTTCTTGTCCAGGAACACTTCTAGTTTTGGCGCTAATAATACCGGCTGTAACTGAAAAATTTAATCTATAAGGTGAGCCTATTGCTACAACCCAATCCCCTACCCTTGCTTCATCAGAGTTGCCCAAGTTTAGAAATGGCAAATCTCTATCAGATTTGATTTTAAGAACAGCAACATCTGATTTTTTATCACTGCCAATTAACTTTGCTTTGAATTCTCTTCTATCATTGAGGCTGATAGTTATTTCAGAAGCGTCTTCGATTACATGATGATTCGTTAAGATAAATCCATCTTTAGAAATAATAAATCCTGAGCCTCCAGACTGCACCTTTCTTTCGGGTTGAGTTCTTTCCTCGAAAGGAAAATTAAAAAAATCTTCAAATGGACTCCCTGGAGGAAAAGGACTTCTTGACCTCATTCCTTGGTTACCAATTCTTTTTATTGTTTTAGTTACACTAACATTGACTACTGCAGGCGATGTCTGTTCTGCCAAAGCAGCAAAGTTAGGTAAATTAGATGAATCTGAAGGGGAAAAAGAAAAAATATTTACTGAAAAAATTGCTATGAAAGCAATTAAGGTTTTTCTGCTTGTCATAATCCTTTAATCCTTTAGAAAAGAGTTTGATATTTTAATTAGTTTTTTGTTTGAAACTTGGTCGCTAGAAACATTAAGAACTACAGGAGCATTTCCAGCTCTAGCATGAAAAGTTATTCCCCTATCCATTAAGTTAAACCTTTCTTGCTCTGAAACTCCTTTAAAAAAAACTTTAATTCTTATGTCTTCACTAGTATTGAGTAATTGATAATTTGCTTCAATAGCATTGCTTGAAATTCTTTTGAAGTTTTTTAGGCTACCGTTAAAACTTGAGCCTAAATCAACTAGCAGTGATTCATTGCTTAAATTTGGCATTAATGTTGTATTGATTGGAGCGGAGTTTTTTGAAAGAGAAGAGGAAGATGAGGAAGAAAGTTGAAAGTTATTTAAATTTATTAGAGGCATTGAAAGAACTGTAAAAAAACCTAATAAATAACAGCATGCCTTTAAATAATGCTTCGAAAACACATCTAAATGTCGCCAAGAAAGAGTTTTTTGTGAGAAATAAGAAGTTTGATTAGAAGATATACTAGACATTACGTATTGAGAAAGATCCATTGATGGATCTATAAGCTCCCCTCTAAGAGCGGCTCTTTGTTTATTCATCCTTAGCCAAAGAGCTTTGATGCGAGGATTGCAGTTAATTTCATCAACTAGCCTTTTTGTTTCAAAAGGTGTTACTTCCCCGTCTAATAATAGAGAAAGTTTTTGCTCTAAAGTTTCATTCATAATTTACTTACCTCAACATTAGACTGGTTGTATCGTAAAAAAGTTTTATCTAACATTTCTCGACCTTTGTGTATTCTTGAACGAACAGTTCCAATAGGACATTTCAAAACACCAGCAATTTCTTCATAACTAAGTCCATCGTATTCTCTTAAACTCAATGTAACTCTTATATCTTCTGGCAAACTTTGTAATGCGTTGTTTATAGTTGATCGTAACTGATCTGCTTGAAGAATGTTTTCTGGATTTTCTGATGTTGTAGCTGATTCTGACAACAACTGATCTGTTGTATCATTATCATAAACTTCAGAAGCTCTAGCTTTGGTTGAAAGAACATTTTTTGCAGTGTTAATTGCTATTCTGTAAATCCATGTGTAGAACTGACTATCTCCGCGAAATTTATCTATGCTTTTATAAGCTTTAATGAAAGCCTCTTGAGCTATATCTTGGGCCAATTCATAATCTTTCAAAAACTTATAGACAGAAAAAACTAGCCTGTCTTGATACTTCAAAACAAGTACGTTGTAGGCCTTTTTGTCACCCTTTTTGACCAAATTTACAAGAGCTATATCATCTTTCATTTATGTCTTTTTATCTTTTGACAGCTGCATTGTGCATAAGTTCAGCTAAATTTCACTAGAAAACTTAATTATTTTTTTAAAAACTTCTTCAAAGGCCATATCTTTAATTTCTTTTTTATAAAGAATTATGTCCGCTAAATCAATATCTTCCCATTCAAGTAACTTTATAAATAGTTTTTTTTCGTGTAAATCGAGATTATTAAATTGTTCTAAAACAAACGGAACAAATATCTGGTCTAATTCATTTAGACCTCTTCTACTTTTAAATTTAGCTTTACTAAAGATTTCTAAATTCTCTTTTTCAGTCATAAAATTGTTAAGATAATTGATAAATGAATATTTCTTCTAATCACAGCATTATACTTATCAAAGGTAAAGATTCTGATGAATTTCTTCAAGGTCAAATAACTAACGATATCTCCTTATTATCAGATAATAATTTCATAGAAAGCGCTGTTTGCAATGTCCAAGGGAGAGTTATTGCTTTTTTTATGATAAAAAAAATTGAAGATGGCTTTTTAATTGCTATTTTAGATTCGTTATCGCATAAATTTTTGAGTCACTTAGAAAAATATTCTGTTTTTTTTAAAGTAAAAATGTCTTTTTCAAAATCAGTTGATAGAAGAATTAAAATTATGAATTTCGAGGCATGGAATGAATATTGTATAGAAAATGGCAAGGCAGAGATTTCTGTCGATTTGTCAGAAAAATATACTCCTCATGAGCTAAATTATCATAAGAATAATATTGTCAATTTTGAAAAAGGATGTTTTACCGGTCAAGAAGTAATAGCCAGAATGCATTATCGAGGTAAGTTGAAGTTTGCTTTGGCTAGATTTGAGATTGAATCAAATGAATTGCTTAAGCCATCTCAAATTATTCAAGATAGTTCAGGTAGAAAAGTAGGTCAAATAATTATCTATTCAAATAAAATGGGGCTAATTTCTTTAAAAAATAAGTCAAATCTAAAAAATATTTTTTTTCTAGAAGAAGGGAGAGAACTTGCCTTTAAAAGCTTAGATATCATTTAATTTTCCAATTTATTTTCTCTTTGTTTTTAGAAGATAAGTATTCATTGCATTTACTAAAATGTTTAGAGCCAAAAAACCCTCTGTAAGCAGATAATGGTGATGGATGAGAAGAACTTAAGATTAAATTTTTATCCGGATTTATAAATTTAGTTTTATTTGATGCAAATTTTCCCCAGAGCATAAAAACAATATCTTCTTCTTCGCCTAATTTATGAATGACTTTGTCGGTGAATGTTTCCCATCCCAAATTTGAATGAATTCCAGGCTGGCTATCTTCAACAGTTAAAACTGAGTTAAGTAAAAGAACGCCTTGATTAGCCCATGAAGACAATTCTCCGTTAGATTTATTAACTATTCCCAGATCAGTATAAATTTCTTTAAAAATATTTTTAAGTGAAGGAGGGATTTTGATGTTTTCACCAACAGAAAAGCTGAGACCATTTGCTTGATTAATTCCATGATAGGGATCTTGTCCTAAAATTACTACTTTAGTTTTATTAGAAGGTGTTAGTTCAAAAGCTCTAAAAATATTTCTGGCTTCAGGGTAGATTTTTCTTTGATTTTTAAATCCTTCAAAAAGACTGCCTTTAAGCGATAACATATACTCTTTTTCGTCTTCATTTTCTAAAAAAATTTTCCAATTTTCTGGCAATTTGAACTCCATATTTATATCCTACCAAAGCAGTTTTTTTTATCCACAGAATCTGTGGATAAGTCTTTGGATAAAAATTTTTGACAATCTGAAACCCTTTTAAACAAAAAGGCTTTACTTAAATTGATCAATTTTTGATCAATTAAAAAAAGCCAATAAAATCAATAATTTAAAAAAATATAGAAAACTGCATCGATATACATAATTTTTATGCAATGGATATTCAGTTAATTGTTTATGAGGTAAGTGTTGTGTGTAACTTGAGAAAATAATTCAAGAATTAGAATAAAAAAAAATTTTTTTAGTTAAAAATAATCTTATAAAAAGAATAAAAATCTTGATTTTTTTTATTAATTAAAAATCAATAACTTAAGAGCAATAATTTTATATATTAATTAACTTAAGTGAGCTCCGCCATCTAGTAATAGAGTTTCACCTGTTGTTGTTACAGCGTCTTGAGCAAAATAACATATTGAATCAGCTACTTGCTCTGCAGTTACGCATAGACTCAAAGGCGTCGCATCTTCAGTGGCTTTTTTTACCATCTCATATACTTCTTCTCCTAAACCATTTTTTAACCAGTCTCCTTGAATGAATCCCGGACAGATCGCGTTTACTCGAATGGGGCCTAAAGCTCTTGCTAGAGATTTAGTCATGGTTATTAATGCTCCTTTAGAAGCTGCATAAGCTACTGAACTCCCTATACCGGTAACTCCTGCTATGGAGGCAATATTAACTACACTTGCAATTGGACTTTTTAACAATAGTGAGTGAGCTTCTTTTATCATCAAATAAGGTCCAACCGTATTAACGCTATAAAGTTTTAAAAAATCATCTGCAGAAAGTCCATCTAACTCATGATGAGCATTGAATTTAGTAGTGCCTGCATTATTAATTAAAGAATCTATTTTTCCCCACTTTTCTGATGTTTTTTTAACTACATTTATACAATCAGCTGCATTGGATACATCTGACTTAATTATCAATACTTCAGCTCCTAACAATTCACAACTTTTTGCAACTTCGTTGGCAGAATCTATTGAATTAGAACATGTGATTGTTATATTCCACCCTTTTGAAGAGAGTTTTTTTGCGACTTCAGCCCCAACGCCTCTGCTTGAACCAGTTATTATTGCTACAGGTTTACTAGTGTTCATTTAAGATATTCCTCTTACCGATATTACATCATTCAAAGCCGATAAATCGGATATAACTTTTTCGGATGCTTTTGAATCTAAATCAATTACATTATATGCAATATCATCTCTGCTTTTATTAATCATCTCTATGATATTTAAATTATTATCAGCTAAGACAGTTGTTATCTGACCAATCATTCCAGCAACATTCTTATTTGACACGGTTATTCTGTATTTGGACTTTCTAGATTCAACTAATTCAGGAAAATTAACTGAATTTTTTATATTTCCGTTTTCTAAAAAATCTTTGAGTTGATTTGCTGCCATAACTGAGCAGTTTTCTTCAGCTTGCTTTGTGCTAGCTCCTATATGAGGAAAAATAATCACATCACCGTGAGAATTAGATCTTTCTATTAGTTCTAGATCAGCAAAATCAGTAACGTAGCTTCCTAGCTGTCCAGATTCAAGAGCTTCAATGATTGCTATAGAATCTACAATTTCGTCCCTGGCAAAGTTAATTAATTTTAGACCTGGCTTACAAGCACTCAATAAATCTTTATCTACTAAATTTTTCGTGGATTCTATCGCAGGGACATGCAGTGTAACGTAATCAGAGTTCATGAAAACTGACTTTAAATCATCGCTTTTAGAAACTTTATTAGGTAATTTCCAAGCGGCTTCTATAGTTATGGCAGGATCATAGCCTAAAACATTCATATCTAGCATAACTCCCATATTTGCAACTTGAGCGCCAATAGCTCCCATACCGACTACCCCTAAAGTACCGTCTTTTAACTCTCTACCTTTAAATTCTTTTTTACCGCTTTCAACATGAGACTTTAAGTCATCTGCTGAAATTCCTTCAATCCCTTTTATGAAGTTTGCTCCTGCAAAAATTCCTCTCGAAGACATTAACAATCCAGCAAGAACAATTTCTTTTACTGCATTAGCATTAGCCCCGGGAGTATTAAATACAACTATTCCTAATTCGGAACACTTGCTTACTGGAACATTGTTATAACCAGCTCCAGCTCTAGCTACCGCTTTTAAGGAAATTGATAATTCATCTTCAGGCAATTTATAACTTCTCAAGATGATTGCATCAGGATCATTTTCTTCTTCAGATATTAAAAAATTTTCTCCTTTTAGAACCGAAATTCCACTATCAGCTATGGCATTATGTGTTTTTACTTTAAAATTCATGTTTAATTATTAAATAGATTTTTTTATCGAGCAGCAATTCTATAACCTAACTCTTATGTCACCAAAGCATTTTTTAAATTTTAAAGATATTTCGAAAGAAGAACTATTGTCTATTATTGATCGAGGGATAGAACTTAAGAGCTTGCAAATACTTCCAGAAGTTATGAAGGGAAAAACTCTTGGCATGTTTTTTGAAAAACCCTCCACAAGAACCAGAATTTCTTTTGAAGCAGGAATGCAAAAATTAGGAGGAAGCGTACTTTTTTTATCAGGTAGCGAGCTTCAAACATCCAGAGGCGAGCCTATTTCCGATACTGCAAGAGTTATGTCTTCAATGTTGGATGTAATAGTCTTAAGATCGAATAGTCAGGAAAATATGGAAATGTTTGCAAATAATTCCTCTGTCCCTGTCATCAATGGTTTAAGCGATCTTTTCCATCCATGTCAGATTATGGCTGATTTAATGACTTTTAAAGAAGTAAGTGGAAATTTAAATTTAGAAAAAGTTTGCTGGATAGGTGACGGAAATAACGTATGTCATTCTTATATGGAAGCAGCACAAATCCTAGGGTTTGAGTTATCAATTTTTTGTCCTAAAGGATATGAACCAAACTCAAAAATTCTGGATTTAACAAAAGACTTTGTTACCATTACAAACTCTAAAAAAAGTGCTCTTGCCGGAGCAAATATTGTTACTACAGATGTATGGACATCCATGAATTCTTCCAGCCAATCAAAGGACAAAGAAATTCTTTTTAAAGACTGCTTTGTAGATCCAAAATCTATGGAAATTTCGAAAAAGGATTCTATATTCTTGCATTGTCTTCCTGCGCACAGAGGAGAAGAAATTTCTTATGACATGCTTGATCATCCTTCTAGTAAGGTCTGGATACAAGCAGAAAATAGAATGCATATTCAAGAAGCTATTTTAGATTTTTTGCTCAATTAGACTCTCCAAATATTTTTGCCAAATTCCAAATTTTTTATCTAAATTTTCTTGAGGCTCAAACTCTCTGTCCATCTTCCAAAAATTAACTATTTCTTCTTGAGTAGCATATCCTGAACCTAATGCCGCTAAATAAGCAGCCCCTATGGCAGTTGTCTCTATATTTGTCGGCCTGCAAATTTTGATATCTAAGGTATTGGCTAAGATTTGACTAAAAAAATTGTTTTTTGACATTCCGCCATCTATTTTTAAGGAGCTTAATTTACCTCCATCAGCTTTCATTGCGTTAACTAACTCTCTGGTCTGAAAAGCAACTGCCTCCAGTGCTGCGAGACTTATCTCATTGGAGGTAGAGTTCATAGTTAATCCAAAGATAGCTCCCTTAGCCTCAGGAGACCAGTGCGGAGCTCCTAAACCAGTCATAGCAGGAATCAGGCAGACTTCAGAATTTAGATCAGCATTTAAAGCTTTTTTTTCCGATTCTTCTGAAGAATCTAAAATTCCCATCTGGTCTCTTAGCCATTGAATGGTTGATCCAGCCATAAATATGCTTCCTTCTAGCGCATATGAAACTTTTGAGTTTAGTTTAAAGCCTATTGTTGTAAGCAACTTATTTTTAGATCTAATTAACTCCTCAGCTGTATTTAAGATTAAGAAACATCCAGTCCCATAAGTACTCTTTATAGCTCCAGATTCAAAACCATTTTGACCTATCAGGGCTGATTGTTGATCTCCTGCTACTCCAGATATTTTTATAGAGCCTCCAAATAATAACGTTTCTCCGTAATCATCAGCATTTTCTTTTACTTCAGGAAGGTCAATATTATCAACATCAAAAATTTTTAATAATTCTTGATCCCATTCAAAAGTATTAATATTAAATAATGAAGTTCTACTTGCATTTGTTATATCAGTACAATATTTTCTTCCTTCGGTTAACTTCCAAATTAAATAACAATCAATAGTTCCAAACAAAATGTTCGAAAAATTAGTTTTATCTAAGTTGTTTATTAACCAATTAAGCTTCGATGCTGAAAAATATGGATCCAACAACAAGCCTGTTTTTTTATTTATTTCTGGCTCTAACCCATCTCCTTTCAACCGCGCACAATATTCAAAAGTTCTTCTGTCTTGCCAGACTAGAGCTTTGTGAACTGGGATACCTGTTTTTTTATCCCAAGCTACAATGGTTTCTCTTTGATTAGTTATTCCTATGCTTATTATGTCCTTATGAGATAAATTATTTTTTAATAGTAACTCTTTAATGCAATAGACGACGGAATCCCAAATTTCTTTTGCATCATGTTCTACATATCCAGGTGAAGGAAAAAATTGACTAAGCTCTTTCTGAATAAAATCAATCTGGTTTATTCTTTCATCATAAAGAATAGCTCTTGAACTAGTAGTGCCCTGATCAATTGATAAAAAATATTTATTCATATTGTGTCTTTATATCTAGTTATACACACTTAATCCACTGAATTTTCATAGATTATTCTATTGATTTTTACTTAAAAACCCTTTATCTTGTATAGAAAAAGAATAAAGACACAAGATATAGGGTCTTCAGAGAATATATTATCAAGAGAGATTATTAGAAAATGGATGCAACAAAAAGAAGTCAGCCGAGCACAACAGAAAAAACTGTCCCAGAGGCTCCAACTAGAGAAATTATAGAACCTGGAAAATTAAGAGTTATCAAAAGAAATGGTTCTGTAGTTAATTTTGACTCATCAAAAATAGAAGTTGCGATAACAAAAGCATTTTTAGCTATTCATACTAGCGCTGCTGCTGCCTCTTCTAGCGTTCAGCAAAAAGTAAAAAACTTATCTGAAAGCGTCTATGAAACTTTTTTTAAAAGAATGCCGTCAGGCGGAACAATCCATATAGAAGAGATTCAAGATCAAGTAGAGCTTGCGCTAATGAGAACAGAAGAACTTAAAGTAGCAAGAGCTTATGTGCTTTATAGAGCTGAAAGATCTAAACTTCGTCAAGAAGAATCTCCTGATCATAAAATAGAAAACGAATTAGCGCCTTCAGAAAGATCAGAACTAATAGCTAAAGAAGCTTGCCAAGATCTAGAAGGAACAGATGCAAATAAGATCATTGAGGAGGCAAGAAAGAATCTATACGAAGGTGCGACGGAAGAAGTAATTAGAGAAGCCCTAATTCTGTCATCAAGGTCTCTCGTCGAAGTTGAGCCTAATTATACTTATGCTACTGCAAGGATATTATTAGACAGCCTAAGAACAGAAGCTTTAGGTTTTTTAAAAGTTAAAGATAATGCAACTCATGCAGAAATGGCCAATTTATATGCCCCGTCTCTCGAAGCATTTATTTCTAAAGGAATAGATTTAGAACTTATAGATCCAGAACTAGGCAATATGGATTTAAACTTCCTTGGAAAGCAAATAAAACCAGAAAGAGATATGCTTTTTTCATATTTAGGCCTCCAAACGCTATATGACAGATATTTTATTCATAGCGACGAAGTAAGATTCGAACTCCCTCAAGTATTTTTTATGAGAGTAGCCATGGGTTTAGCTATTGCTGAAGATAATAGAGAAGAGAGAGCAGTAGAGTTTTATAATTTACTTTCGTCTTTTGATTACATGAGCTCAACTCCTACTTTGTTTAATGCAGGAACACCTCATTCTCAACTGTCTTCTTGTTATTTAACAACAGTCCCTGATGATCTGCATGGAATTTATGGAGCACTCCAAGATAATGCGATGCTTTCAAAATGGGCTGGCGGACTTGGAAATGACTGGACTCCAGTTAGAGGAATGGGTGCTCATATAAAAGGGACAAATGGAAAATCTCAAGGAGTGGTTCCGTTCTTAAAAGTAGTAAATGATACTGCAGTAGCGGTGAATCAAGGCGGAAAAAGGAAAGGAGCTGTTTGTTCTTATTTAGAAACTTGGCATTTAGATATTGAAGAGTTTGTAGAGCTAAGAAAGAATACAGGTGATGATAGAAGAAGAACCCATGATATGAATACAGCTAATTGGGTTCCTGATTTGTTCATGGAAAGAGTATTTGAAGGAAAAAAATGGACTCTTTTTACTCCTAATGAAACTCCAGACCTGCATGATCTTACTGGATTAGCATTTAAAAAACGATATGAAGAATACGAAACAGAAGCAAAAGAAGGAAATATAAAAGTTTTCAAAGAAGTTGAAGCTGAAGATCTGTGGAGAAGAATAATTTCTATGCTTTTTGAAACAGGCCATCCTTGGATTACGTTTAAAGATGCTTGTAACTTAAGATCTCCTCAGCAGCATGTGGGAGTAATTCATTCTTCTAATTTATGTACAGAAATAACTCTTAATACTTCTGAAGAAGAAATAGCAGTATGTAACTTAGGCTCCGTCAATTTGCCGAATCATCTTAATTCGAAAGGAGAACTAGACCAAAAGAAAATTGAAGAAACTGTAACCACAGCAATAAGAATGTTGGATAACGTAATAGATATTAACTATTATGCCGTTCCCCAAGCAAAAAACTCAAATAACAAGCATAGGCCAATAGGTCTTGGGTTGATGGGATTCCAAGATGCTCTCTATTTAAGAAAAACTCCTTATGCTACTGAAGAAGCTGTCTCATTTGCAGACAAATCTATGGAAATGATTAGTTATTATGCAATTAAATCTTCATCTGACCTTGCTGTTGAAAGAGGTGCTTACTCCTCTTTTGAAGGCTCTTTGTGGAGTCAAGGAATTATGCCACTAGATTCTGTAGATATTATTGAACAGCAAAGAGGTGAAGGTTACATAGATGTAGACAGATCAACTTCGTTGGACTGGGAAGCTCTTAGAGAAACTGTTAAAACCCAAGGAATGAGAAATTCTAATGTTATGGCTATAGCTCCAACGGCAACTATTGCAAATATTACAGGCCTTACCCAATCTATAGAGCCTACATATTCTAATCTTTTTGTTAAATCTAATTTATCAGGAGAATTCACCGTTATTAACATGCATCTTGTAGATGCTTTAAAAGAAATTGATATGTGGGATGAAGTGATGGTATATGATCTAAAAAACCTTAACGGAAGCCTAGAAGGTATAAATAGAGTGCCTGATGAAATAAAGAAGCTTTTTGCTACTTCATTCGAAGTTGAGCCTAAATGGTTAATAGAGGCGGCGAGTAGAAGACAAAAATGGATTGATCAAAGTCAATCATTAAATCTTTATATTTCTGATCCTAATGGAAAAAAATTAGATGTAATGTACAGAATGGCTTGGCTTAAAGGCCTAAAAACAACCTATTATTTAAGATCTAGAAGTGCAACCACTTCTGAAAAATCAACTATAACTAATTTAGAACTCAATGCAGTTCAATCAGCAGCGCAAGCTCCGGAAGCCCCTTCTGCTTGCTCTATCCTTGATCCTGATTGTGATGCATGCCAATAAGAAAGGAGAATAACTATGTTGACTTGGGATGACTTTGATGAAAAAGAAGATATTAAAAAAACTTCACAGACACAAGAAAAAGTAATTGAAAAAACTGTCTTAGACCAAGAGCCAGTTGAAAGTGAAGATTCTAATCTAGAATCTACTTACTCGACCTCTAGCTCAAAGAGAAAAGAAAAGGCCCTAGCAGGCTTGGACGATCTAGACACTGAAGCAGGACTTGCTGATCTGGAGGGAGCATCTGCCAGAGTGAGTGTAGATGAAAAACAAATGATCAATTGTAGAGCTGATGTTAATCAGCTAGTTCCTTTTAAATATGATTGGGCATGGCAGAAATATCTTGATGGAAGCGCAAATCATTGGATGCCACAAGAAGTAAACATGACGGCGGACATCGCTCTATGGAAAAATAAAGATGGTCTCACAGAAGATGAAAGAAGAATTGTTATGAGAAACCTTGGTTTCTTTTCAACTGCAGATTCTCTTGTTGCAAACAATATAGTTTTAACGGTTTACAAACAAATAACCAATCCTGAGTGTAGACAGTATTTACTTAGACAAGCTTTAGAAGAAGCAATTCATACCCATGCTTATCAGTACGTCATTGAGTCATTGGGCATTGACGAAGGTGAAATATTTAATATGTATAGAGAAGTTCCTTCAGTAGCTAGAAAAGCAGCATGGGCTCTTCCATTTACTAATTCTCTATCAGATGAAAACTTTAAAACAGGCACATTGGAAGCAGATAAAACTTTATTAAGAAATTTAATCGCTTTTTACTGTGTCCTTGAAGGCATTTTCTTTTACTGTGGATTTACCCAAATTCTTTCAATGGGGAATAGAAATAAAATGACAGGTACTGCAGAACAGTTTCAATACATCTTGAGAGATGAATCTATGCATGTAAATTTTGGAATAGATATGATTAACCAAATTAAGTTAGAAAATCCGCAATTATGGGATCAGGCTATGCAAGAAGAAGCAGCAGAAATGATCCTACAGGGTACTGCTTTGGAGATTGAATATGCGAAAGATACGATGCCAACAGGAATTCTCGGAATGAATGCCGAAATGATGACCGAATATCTTCATTTCATAGCAAATAGAAGGCTTACTCAAATAGGCTTAACTGAAGAGTTTCCAAACGTAACAAACCCTTTTCCTTGGATGTCAGAAATAATGGATTTAAGAAAAGAGAAAAACTTTTTTGAGACTAGGGTCATCGAGTACCAAACTGGTGGCGCGCTTACCTGGGACTAAAAAACCTCTAATAATTTCTCACAGAGGAGCTTCAAAGAATGCTCCTGAGAATACTATGGCGGCTTATAACCTTGCATGGGAGTTAAACTCGGATGGTATTGAGCTAGATATTAGAGAAACTGCAGATAAAAAGATTGTTTGCTCGCATGATGATGACCTATTCAGGGTGTCTAACAAAAAACTAAAAATATCTAACTTAAAGCATTCTCAGTTAAAAAAAATAGATGTTGGATCATGGAAAGATAAAAAATATATTCAAGAAGAAATTCCTCTTTTAAAAGATGTGCTTTCAAATATACCAACTAATAAAAAAGTATTCATAGAGATAAAATATCATCTTCAAAGACCAAAAAAATTAATTAAAATTATTGAATCAAATATTAAATTTAGTCAGTGTCATTTTTTATGCTTTTCTCCGGAGATAATAAAAAAACTTAATGCTAAGGCTCCTTCTATAAAAGCCACGCTTAATCTTAGACCAGATGATTTTGATAATAATTTAAATAAAATCACTAAAATAATAAAAAAATCAAAATCATATGGAGTCAGTCTTCAAATAAGATCTGTAAAAGACGTTACGTTAGTGAAAGAAATAAAATCTTTAGGCTTTTATTGTCTAGCCTGGACAGTAAATCACAAAACATTGATAAAAAATCTAATAAAAACTAAAGTTGATGGCATCATTACTGATGATCCAGAAAAGGCAAACTACATAATATGAAAAATTTAACTAAGCGGGTCGAAGGAATATATTTTGGAGAAGGCCCTAGATGGCATGAAAACAAACTTTGGTTTTCTGATATGCAAGGCTTTAAAGTGATGACTTTAGATCTCGATGACCATCTAGAAACAGTTTGTGAAATTCCTAATCAACCGTCGGGTTTAGGTTGGCTCCCTAACGGAGATTTATTAATTGTATCTATGATAGACAGAAAAATTTTAAAACTTTCAAATGGGAATCTATCTATTCATGCTGACCTTTCTGAATTAGTCCAATTCAACTGTAATGATATGGTTGTTTCTAGCAATGGCACTGCGTACGTAGGTAATTTTGGAATGAAGGATGCTCAAGATAAGGTTAAAAAGACTCATTTAATCATTGTTAAGGCAGATGGATCAGCAATAAAAGGTCCAGATGAATTAAGCTTTCCTAATGGATCAGTTATTTCAGAAGATGAAAAAACTTTGATTGTAGGAGAAACTTTAGGAGGCAAGTTAACTGCTTTTGATATTAATGATGAAGGCTTGCTAATAAATAAAAGGTTATGGGCAAGAACTGGTTCTCCTATCATTTTAAATATTATGAAATTTTTAAGAAAAATAGGTATTACTCTGCAAGAAAAAAAAGGTGGTTCAAATTTTTATGTTCCTGACGGAATTTGTCTTGATGAAAAAGATGGAATTTGGGTTGCTTCGCCAACTTCTTCGTCTGTAATAAGAATTGAAAAAGGAGGCAAAATAACAGACGAAATTAAAACTCCAAAAAATGCCTATGCCTGTATGCTTGGAGGAACTGAAAGAAAGACTTTATATATTATGGTTGCTGATAGTTCTGATGCCGACATCTGCAGAAAAAGCCCAACAGGAGCTATTTATTCTGCAGAAGTTAGTATTGCTGGATGCGGAAAACCTTAGCTTTTTCCTATAAGCTCGAATATTTTCATTGTCTGCTCTCCGCCTTGAGTGCAGAGTTTTGCATCTGTCATATCAGAAATTTTATCCCAATTGGTAGCAATATTTTCAGCGGTCATATCTTCTCCTGTTCCTAAGTTAACGCCCATGGTTTCATGAACCATAACTCTAGTGAAAACTCCTGCTCCTGCAGCCATTATTACGCCCGTAGGGGCATCTTCAGAAACCATATAAGTAACCGCTGGTGTTACAAATTCTGGCTGAAGCTTTTCTAGGACTTCTTCAGGCATCAAACTTTCAGTCATTCTTGTTCCTGCTACAGGTGCCAAAGCATTACACTTGATATTATATTTTGCACCTTCTAATTTAAGAGTGTTGATTAAGCCAACACAACCTAATTTAGCGGCGCCATAGTTAGTTTGTCCGAAATTGCCATAAAGACCACTTGAAGATGAAGTTACTACAATTCTTCCATAGTTTTGCTCCTTCATTATTTCCCAAACTGCTTTTGAGCAGTTCACACTTCCCATTAAGTGGACTTCTAGTACAAGCCTAAAATCTTCATCAGATACTTTACTAAAGCTTTTATCTCTAAGAATCCCAGCATTATTAACTAAAATATCTATTCTGCCCCAAGCATCCATAGTATCTTTAACCATTGCTTCAACTTGAGCTACGTCGGTAACACTCGCTCCATTGGCCATAGCTTCTCCGCCAGCTGCTTTTATCTCTTCAACAACTTTTTCTGCAGCTGATAAAGATTCTCCAGAGCCATCAACACTACCGCCCAAATCGTTAACTACTACTTTTGCTCCTCTTGCAGCTAAATCTAAAGCATGACATCTTCCTAATCCACCACCTGCTCCAGTCACAATTGCGACTTTACCTTCAAAACTTATAGACATTTCATTCTCCTAAATTACCAAAATTAAATTAAAATAGTTTTAAGGACGTAATATTACTTCTATTTTTTAATTTAATAAATCAATAATGTCTAAGACTTTGATACCTGATGATGCGCCGGTGATAATTGGCGTTGGAGAGTTATTGGATAGATCTAAAGAAGACGGCTTTAATCCTTTATCCATGCTTAAAAATGCGTCTGAAAGAGCTATAAATGATTGTGAAACTAGAGAAGATTTGAAAGATCATTTTGACTATGTAGGTGTTGCTAGGTTTTCAGTTGATTTTTCAACAGCAACCAATCAACTAAATTTTAATTACTCTAATTTTCCTAAATCCCTAGCGAAAGCTTTAAATTTTAAAAATGAAGTAAATGAAGTTTATTCTTCTATGGGCGGTAATGCTCCCCAAATTTTAATAGAAGATTTAATAAAGAAAATTACTAACAAGGAAGTAGAATGCGCATTAATTTCAGGCGGAGAAGTTTTGCAAACTATGGTCTCAAAGCTAAAATCTGGTCTAGAGCTTGATTGGAAAGATGATCCGGGAGGATCTCCTGAATTTGTTGGAAATAATAAAGAAGGTTTTTCATCTTATGAGCAAATACATGGAATGGATCTTCCAAGTAATGTGTATCCTTTATTTGCTCAATCTATAAGAAATGAAAGCAATCATAGTGCGTCTCACCATTTAATGGAGTGCAGTAAACTATTTAGTAAATTTTCAAAAATTGCTTCTACCAATAAAAGAGCTTGGTTTCCAACTTACAGAACACCGGAAGAAATAGCAACAGTCACTAAATCTAATAGATTGGTGGGGTTTCCTTACACCAAGTATCTAAATTCAATGATTCGAGTAAATATGGGAGCATCTATAGTGATGACTTCAGAAAAAAAAGCTAATGAATTAAAAATTCCTCAAAAGAAAAGAGTCTACTTACATGGTTCTTGTGTATTAAATGATATTTGGCATGTCTCTAAAAGGCCAAAATTGAATGAATCTCCTGCAATTAAAAATTGTATTAAAGAATCACTAAATCAAGCAGGTATAAACCTTTCTGAAATAGGTTATTTTGATATTTACTCCTGTTTTCCATCTGCTGTGCAGATTGCTATGAAAGAGATGAAAATCTCATTGGATGATGAGCGAGATTTAACTGTTACCGGAGGCTTGCCTTATTTTGGAGGTCCTGGAAATTCTTACACTATGTTTTCCACCACGGAGATGATTAGAAGGCTTAGAAAAAATAAAAAAACTTATGGAATGGTTACAGCTAACAGCTGGTTTTTAACAAAGCACGCAGTTAATATTTTTTCAACGAGCCCTCCTATTAATAAGTTTTGGGAATCAAATAATAAAAATGTTCAAAAACAAATTGACTCCAAAGCTATAAAGAATTTAAATCACTCTCCAACAGGTCTTGGGGTTATTGAAACTTATACAATAATCAATGGTCGAGACAAATTAAAGTTTGGAATCGTTTTAGGTAAGTTAGAAGATGGATCTCGATTTATCGCTAACACTCCAAGAGATGAGAACATTCTTCAAAAAATGATCAACGAAGAAATGATTGGAGCAAGAGGAAATGTTTTTAGAGAAGGAAATAAAAATATATTTAAATTGGAATAATTATGAAAAATGAAATTAGTGTTTTAGTTACGGGTGCAGCAGGACAAATTGGTTATGCGTTATTACCTAGATTAGTCAGCGGTGAGACTTTTGGTCCTAATACAACAGTTAATTTAAAACTTGTAGAAGTGCCTCAAGTTGTTGAGAAGCTGGATGGCATTATTATGGAGCTTGAAGACTGCGGTTTTTCAACTCTCGGTTCAGTTGAGGCTTTTTCAGATATTTATAAAGCTTCTCATCAAGTGGATTGGGCTCTTTTAGTTGGCAGTATTCCTAGAGGAATAACAATAAATGGGAAAAAAATTGAAGAAAGAGGAGACCTGTTAAGAATAAATGGCGGAATTTTTACAGACCAAGGGAAAGCGATTGGAGAAAATGCAAAAAAAGATGCAAAAGTATTAGTTGTTGGAAACCCAGCAAATACTAATGCGCTTATAGGTATGACTCATGCAAATAATCCAGACCAAACATGGATGGCAATGACTGCATTAGACGCTAATAGAGCTAAAGCTCAAGTTTCAATTAAAACAGGAACTGAAATCTCTAAAATTAAAAATATGATTATTTGGGGAAATCATAGTCCTACCATGTATCCAGATTTGGATAATGCTTTTGTTGATGGTCAAACAGCTTCCTCTGCCATAAGCGATGACTCTTGGATTAAAGAAAATTTTCTTGAAATAGTTCAACAAAGAGGAAAAGCAATCATTGATGCTAGAGGAGCTTCTTCTGCTGCCTCTGCTGCCAATGGAGTCATTGATACTATTAAACAAGCTTCCAATCCTTCTGAAGATGGAAATTGCTTCAGTGCTGGGATTTTAAGTGATGGAAGCTATGATATACCTGAGGGATTAATTTTTGGCTTTCCTTTAAAAACCAGTAAAGAAGGTAAAATTGAAATTATTCAAGGCTTAGAAATAAGTAATTATGCTAAAGAAAAGCTCGAAATTACTATTTCAGAGTTACAGGAAGAGAAAGATGCTGTAAAAGATCTAATATAGCAGCCAAGTTATTAAATAATTTTAGTACTTAGGATTATCAATTTTGATTTTTTCCAAAGAAAGCTCATGCAAAAAATCTATAAGTATTTGATCTTTAAAATTAATTTTTTCTTCTTTAATTAATTTTGATATATCTTTCATAAGAAAATTTTTTTTTCTTGAAATAATTGATCCTAAATTATAAAACTTTTCTTCTATTCTATCTTTTTCAGCTACTTCTCTTCGAACTATATTTAATATATTTAAAGCTATATGAATTTTAAAATTATTTATTTCTTTGGGGTTTATATTAAGTTCGTCAATAAGCGAACTGACTGCTTCTAAAAGTTCATGTGCATTAGGTCTGTCAAAGTAATCCATTTTAAAAAGTATTATTTTTCATCATTTCCATTAAATCCAATTCGGTCTCGGATACCCTTCTTCCTATTGCAGCTTTTTCTATAGACTTAATATCTCCACTTAAATGAGCAAAAGTTTGAACCATACATATTATTCCCCATTTTAATGTTCCAAACATTTGCCATAAGTTTAACTGAGAATTATTAATGACTAAATCCGAAACAGAGTTATATCCATTGAGTAACTTCTCTACTGAGCCTAAGCCTCCTGCTCTTTGATTGATATTTCCAAATCTCCAAGATTTCACACACAACCATGCTAAATCCTCTATTGGATTTCCAATATGAGCTAGCTCCCAATCGATGACAGACTCTAAACCTTTGTTCGAAATTATAAAATTACCTAATCTAAAATCTCCATGAACAAGAACTTTATCGAAGCTTTCAATTTCAATTTTACTTAAGTATTTAAATGCTAAATCAAATACAGGTTGTGATTTATCAAAACTTAAATATATTTTATAAAGATTATCTAAAGAATCATGAAAAGATATTTTTTTAACATCAGCAAGATTATTAATTGGGGTGCTATGAATCTTTGCCAATGCGCTTCCAATTTGAAAAAGAAGTTTATTCCTACATGAATCGAAGTTTTTATCTCTCAATATTTTTCTAGGAATAGTTTCACCAGAGATATATTGCATCACATACCCTTCTCCTATTTCATTTTTTTCATTGAAATCAAATATTATTTTTGGAACAGGAGCACCAAGCTTTAAAACTTCGCGCTGTATATTAGATTCGACACTTTTAGATATCGCTAATGGAGAATTACTTTTAAAAGCAGATCTTCTCAAAATATATTCTATTCCACTATCAAGAATAATTTTATTAATTTCTGCTGAAGCTCCTCCACTTAACGGAACTAATTTTTTTATATTTATCTTTAAGGAATCTTCTAAGAATGATTTTAGTTTATTCATTTACAGACGATATCAGCGAGGCGTCTCTTTCCCCGAAGTCCCAACCTGAACCATTATTTTCATAATGTTTAAGAATTCTTTTAGCAACTGACTGAATATGAACTTCATCGGGCCCATCATAAATCCTTGCTTCTCTTGCATGTCTATACATTAAACTTAAGGGAGTATCATCTGTTAAACCTTTTGCTCCGTAAACTTGTATTGCTCTGTCTATAACATTATGAAGCATTTTTGCTCCAACTACTTTTATCAAGCCTATTTCTATTCGTGCGTCATCTCCTTGATCAATTCTTTTTGCAGCATCTAAAGTTAATTGCCTTGAAGCTTGTATTTCACATGCACTATCAAAAACAAATTTTTGTAATAATTGTTTTTCAGCAAGCGGCGTGCCGAAAGTCTCTCTTTCATGCATTCTTGAGGCCATCAAATCAAAAGCTCTTTGCGCTTGTCCTAGCCATCTCATGCAATGAAAAATTCTTCCAGGGCCTAATCTTTTCTGAGCTATCAAAAAACCATGCCCTCTGGGGCCAAGTAAGTTTTCCTCAGGAACTTCTACATTGTCATACTCAACTTCATAATGACCACCATTAATTCCTAGGACAGGAGTCTCTCTTATTATTTTATATCCAGGATTATCTGTTGGAACAATTATCATGCTGAAAGAGCCATGACTAGATGAGTCAAACTCTGTTTTACACATCACAGTAGTGTAAGCAGCTCTTGCAGCTCCTGTGGTAAACCATTTTCTTCCATTTATTTTCCACTTTCCATTTTCTAAAAGAGCTGATGTTTGAAGTTGAGTTGGATCTGAACTAGCTACTTCAGGCTCTGTCATTCCAAAACTCGGAAAAATCTCTCCTTGGACCAAAGGTTCTAAATATTCCTCTTTCCATTTTTCTGAGGCATATTCTCTAAGCATTATTGAATCCTGAAGTGAGTGTGTTCCTAGAGCAACCATTGCAAATGATGACCTACCAACGACTTCATTAATATAAACATACTCCATAAAAGGCATTCCGCCACCGCCTATATCCTTAGGATGTCCTAAAGCCCATATCTTCTCTTCCTTAGCAAGATTCATTACGGATGTTAGCAATTCAGCTGATTCTTTATTTTGCTGTGCTAGTTTTGCTTCTATAGGATAAATTTCAGACTCAATAAAATCCTTAACTTTAGATCGTATTTTGGTCCAATTCTTAGTCATAACTATTTGTTTTTAAGTTGAGGAAATAAAAGAACATCTCTGATAGACTCGGCACCAGTAAGAAGCATAACTAGCCTATCTATGCCAATCCCCACTCCTGCACAAGGAGCTAAGCCATACTCTAAAGCTTCTATATAATCGCTATCAAAGTGCATTGCTTCTTGATCGCCTGAATCTTTTTTTTCTGCTTGAGCTTTAAATCTATTTGCTTGTTCAATAGGATCATTTAACTCAGAAAAAGCATTTCCCAGTTCTCTTCCATTAACAAAAAGTTCGAATCTTTCTGCAATCATTTCATTATTATCAAGGGAGCGTGAAAGAGGAGAAATTTCTATAGGATAGTTGTATACAAAAGTTGGTTCTATAAGCTCTTTTTCTATCATGGAATCAAAAATTTCAGCTTTTAAAATTCCGATAACAGCTTCTTTTTCAACCTTTATTTTTGAATCTAAACAAAAAGATTTTAATGTCTCAATATTCAGTAAATCATTATCGTCTAAAGTTGTATATTTTAATATCGCCTCATCCATGGATAGTTTGGCAAAATTACTAGAAAAAATATTTGATTCAATTTCAAGGTTTTTTTCAACATCTCTGAGCATGTTTTCTACAAAACTCATTTGGTGATTAACATCTACATAAGCTGTATAGAATTCAAGCATGGTGAATTCAGGATTATGTCTCGTGGAAAGCCCTTCATTTCTAAAGTTTCTATTGATTTCAAATACTTTTTCCATTCCTCCCACAACTAATCTTTTTAAATAAAGTTCTGGAGCTACTCTAAGATATAAATCCATATTTAAAGAGTTATGATGAGTAACAAAAGGTCTGGCTGTTGCGCCACCAGGAATAGAATGCATCATTGGAGTTTCCACCTCTATAAAATCATCATTTATTAAATAATTTCTTATTTTAGAGATGATAGAGCTTCTTACTTTAAAGGTTTTTAGACTATCTTCGTTTGTAAGTAAATCCAAGTATCTTTTTCTGTATCTTGTCTCGATATCCGATAAGCCAGCATGCTTTTCAGGTAAAGGTCTTAAAGATTTTGTTAACAGTGAAATGTTATCTAGGTGAATTGATAATTCACCTGTATTCGTTTTAAAGAGTCTTCCAGAAGCGCCGACAATATCGCCAATATCCCAATCTTTAAAACTTTCATAATTATCTAGCTCGTTTCCTCTTAAATAGAGCTGAATTCTTCCTGACATATCCTGAATAGCACAGAAACTTGCTTTACCCATAATTCTTCGCAACATTATTCTTCCGGCTACAGAAATATTAATATTTTTTTTCTCTAGGTCTTCTTTTGATAATTCCCCATAAGAATTGAGAAGGTTTTCAGCAAGAGAATCTCTTCGAAAACTATTCGGATAAGCATTAGTATTTTCTCTTAGCGCGTGAAGTTTCTTTTTACGCTCCTCAACTAAGTGATTTTCATCCATTTGATCTGTCATTTAATTCCCATTTTAAGGCTTTCTTCAATAAATACATCTAAATTTCCATCTAAAATATCTGAACAATTAGAAGTCTCTATTCCGGTTCTTAAATCTTTAATTCTTGCAGAATCTAACACATAAGATCTTATTTGACTCCCCCATCCTATATCAGCTTTAGAGTCTTCTAAATCTTTCATTGCATCATCTTGTTTTTTTAATTCTAATTCATAAAGCTTTGCTCTAAGTTGCTTCATCGCTTTATCTTTATTCTTGTGTTGAGATCTTTGAGTCTGGCACTGAACGACTACACCTGAAGGCTCATGAGTTAATCTGACTGCTGAATCAGTTTTATTAACATGTTGTCCTCCTGCTCCACTAGCTCGATAAGTATCTATTCTTATATCTGCAGAATTTAACTCAATATCTATATTGTCATCAATTTCTGGAGAGACAAAAATTGAAGCAAAAGATGTATGTCTTCTACTTCCAGAATCAAAAGGAGATTTTCTTACTAAACGATGAACACCAGTTTCTGTTCTAAGCCATCCAAAACAAAAATCTCCTTCAAATTTAATTGTTGCGCTTTTTACTCCAGCAACTTCTCCAGGCGATACTTCAATAATTTCTGTTTTAAATTTTTTTCTTTCTCCCCACATCAAGTACATTCTTAATAACATTTCAGCCCAATCCTGAGCTTCGGTTCCTCCTGAACCAGATTGAATATCTAAAAAAGCATTATTTTCATCTGTTTCACCCGAAAACATTCTATTAAATTGAAGATTGGATAATTCTTCCTGAATTGAATCTAACTCATTTGATATTTGTTCTTGAATAGAATCATCATTGTCGTTAGAAATCATTTCAAAAAGTTCTTCTAAATCAGATATTGAAGAATCTAATAAAGAAAATTGATTGGTTATTTTCTCTAAAGAGGATTTCTCTTTCCCTAATGACTGGCTCAAAGATTGGTTTTTCCAGACATCTGGATTCTCAAATTCTTTATGCAGTTCTTCTAGTCTTGATTGTTTAGAATCTAAGTCAAAGATACCTCCGAAGATCCTCTAATTCATTTTTTGAATCTTTTAATCTATCAATAATGGAAGAATCATTCATTTGCTAATTGTACTTACTTTTAATAAATTCCTTTAAAGATATGTAGTTCTTATCGAGAATGTCATAACTTTCTTTTTTTTTCATAATTTTAACTAATTGCTCAGGGCGATGAGAATCGAAATCTTTAATATGAGATTCAATTGCATCAGGAAATTTTCCTGGATGGGCAGTTGCAAATGAAACTACATTACTTATAGGCAATTTACTTTTTTTGTTGCCATTTATTGCTGTAGCAGTATGTGGATCGAAAATAATTCCACTATCCTCATAAGATCCAACTATTGTAGAAATTATTTCTTGATCATTAGAAGATGAGCTAGTAAAAAAATCTTTAATTAATTTCCAACTCTGACCATCATGATTTTTATTAAGGTCAATTTGATTTTCGGGAAAATTGGTCATTAATTTATTAACCGCATCTTTATTTTCATTAAAAATATCATAGAGGAGTCTTTCAAAGTTACTTGCAACGGATATATCCATACTTGGAGCCAGAGATTGCTGAGTATTATCTCTCTTATAGAAGTTGCTAGAAATCAATCTGTGTAAAATGTCATTCTTATTAGTAGCAATGTGAATACCGTCTATGTCTAACCCCATTTTTTTGGCACACCATCCTGCATAGGCATGACCAAAATTTCCTGAAGGTATAGATGCTATAAATTTCGACCTATCCAGCTTAAATCTAGTGTAAAAAAAATATACACTTTGGGCCATTATTCTTGTCCAATTAATAGAGTTAATAGAAACGAATTGAATTTGGCTAAAGCTTGATTGTTCTAAAAAAAGTTTTTTAACATGATCCTGACAATCGTCGAAATCCCCATTTATTGCTATAGGAAATACATTGGCTGAACCAGAAGTTGTCATTTGTTTTTGCTGAACTTTAGATATTTTCTTATTGGGAAATAGTATAAATATATCTATATCTATATATCTTTTGCATGCTTCTATTGCTGCAGAACCTGTATCTCCAGAAGTAGCGCCAAGAATGACTATTTTTTTATCTATTTTTTCCGAGGCTTTGTTTAACAGGCCTGCCAATAATTGCATTGCTACATCTTTGAATGCAAATGTTGGACCATGAAAAAGTTCTAAAATATATCCTATATTTTTATCATGAACTAATTCAACAACTTCTTCAGATCTAAAAGAAGAATAAGCATCATTGATAACCTCTTCAAGTTCCTTATTAGTTAAAAAATCATCCAGAAAAGGATAAATTATATTTCTTGCAAGATCTTGATAAGAGAGATTTTTTAATTCTTTAATTTCTTCTTCGAGAAACCTTGGAAAGGCTTCTGGAATGTATAATCCTCCGTCTGGGGCAACTCCAGAAGTCAAAACATCTATGAAGCTAACTGATGGAGAATTTCCTCTAGTGCTTGAATATTTCATTACTTTGGACTAAAAATTCTTATGTGTTGAATGTTTCCTGAAATAGCTTCTAATTTTTTTAAATCTTTAATTAATTCGATTACCACTTTTTCTTTTGAAGGCCCTAAAACAATGACCAAAGGTATAAGGTCATCTGTTTTATCTTGATCCTTTTGAATTAGGTTATCAATACTAAGATTTTTTTTTGCAATTAAAGAAGATATTTTTGCAACTACTCCAGTTTCATCTTTAACCATAATCTTGAGATATCTGGGAGAGATATATTCATCAAAGTTAAGAATATTTTTTTTATTTAAAAGTTTAGAATAGTCAAAAAACTTTCCTTGCCCAATATCTATTATGTCATTTAGAACAGAGCAAGCTGTGGGAAATCCTCCGGCTCCTGGTCCAGAGAAAGCTGTGGAGCTCAAGTTTTCTGTATTAATCTCTACTACGTTACTCTCATTATTTATTGAAGCTAAGATTTGATCTTTTTTTATAAAAGCTGGGAAAGAACCCATTGAAATTCCAAATTTAGAACTTCTTCCAACAGACAACGGCTTTAAAGTTAAGCCAAGTTGCTTTCCGTATTCCATGTCCTGGGAATCAATATTTTCAATACCTTCAAAAAAAACATCAGAGGGAGCAATATCGGCTGCAAAAGAAATGAATGATAGGATAGATGTTTTCTGGGCTGCATCGGTGCCATTTATATCTAAAGTGGGATCTGGCTCAGCAAAACCTAACTCTTGGGCGAGTTGCAAAGCATTGGAAAAACTTTTTTTTTCTGTATCCATTTTTGAGAAAATAAAATTAGAAGTTCCATTCAAAATGCCGGCAAACCAATTCACATCATTTGAAATCAAACCATCTCGCAAAGTTCTTATTATTGGAATTCCGCCAGCAACTGATGCTTCAAATCCAATATGCAAATTTCTTTTGCTAGCTTGAAGATATAGATCTTTTCCTTTAGATGCCATTAGAGCCTTATTAGCGGTTACATAGTGTTTGTTATGTTTTAAAGAGAGAGTTGCTAATTCATATGAGATATCTGTTCCTCCAATTAACTCAACAACTACATCCACATCAGCTCTTAAAGGAACTTTCAAGATATCTGTTTCTATTTCTCCATCAAATATACTATTTTCAACCTTTCCTTTTCTTGCGCCAATGACCGAAATATTTAAATTTATTCCATATTTATCAAAAATTTTATCTTTATTAGTATCAATAACTTCAATGAAAGAAAGCCCAACATTTCCAGTTCCGCAAAGTCCAATATTTATAGTTTTCATTTATATATATTTTAAAAAAGTTTTTTTATGCTTTTTAATGCTTGCCTTGTTCTTTGTTCATTTTCTATCAAAGAAAATCTAACAGAATCATCACCATATGCACCAAACCCCACTCCAGGAGATACGGCAACTTTTGCTTCTTCTAATAAAAGCTTAGAAAACTCTAATGACTTCATTTTAAAATGTTCGGGAATTTTAGCCCAAACGAACATCGTAGCTTTTGGTTTTTCAACAGACCAGCCCATGCTATTCAGACCATCGCAGAGAACATTTCTTCTGTATTTGTACATTTCACAAATTTCTTCAACAAATTTGTCACCATTGTTTAAGGCATCGATTGCAGCCACTTGTATCGGAGTGAAATGACCATAATCAAAATAAGATTTTAATCTGGCCAAAGCATTTATTAGTTCTGGATTTCCACAACAAAAGCCTACTCGCCAACCAGGCATATTATAACTTTTAGATAAAGTAAAAAATTCTACTGCTATATCTTTAGCGCCCTCCACCTCAAGAATTGATGGTGCTTTATAGCCATCAAAACATAAATCTGCATATGCAAGATCATGAACAACCCAAATAGAGTTTTCTTTGGCTATTTTAATAACTCTTTCAAAAAAAGCCTTATCTACGCATTGTGTAGTGGGATTGCTAGGAAAATTAATTAAAAGCATTTTAGGTTTCGGAAAAGAAGATTTGATTGCTTCTTCAAGGCTATCAAAAAAATCAATATTTGGACCAATTGGCACATGCCTTATATCAGCCCCAGCTATAACAAAACCAAAAGGATGAATTGGATAAGCGGGATTAGGAACTAAAACAATATCTCCTTTATCTACTGTTGCCATTGCTAGGTGCCCAAGTCCTTCCTTAGAGCCTATTGTTACTATCGCCTCATTATTTGGATCTAAAATAACTTCAAATTTTCTTTCATACCAATCAGTTATAGCTTTCCTTAATCTTGGAATACCTATTGACTGAGAATACCTGTGAGTGTCTGGTCTCTGAACAGTTTCTGTTAACTTATCTACAATAAATTGTGGAGTCTCTCCATCTGGATTACCCATGCTAAAGTCAATAATATCTTCTCCTTCTCTTCTAGCTTTCATTTTTAAAGCATTAATTTGCTCAAAAATATATGGAGGCAATCTATCAATTGCTGAAAAGTTTTTATCTAAATCTTCCATGGTTTTTTATTTTAAGTATTCTACAATTTCTTTAGCTTCAATAAAGCCAGGAATTGTTAATCCTGTTGAAGAAATTATAGTAGGCGTACCTTGTATATCTATACTTTTTGCTAATTGATAATGCTCTTTAATTGGATTGTCCTCACAATCAATTTGATCAAAAACTTCGTCGTTCTTTAAGCCAGTCAAAACTTTTTGACGATCATCGGAACACCAAGCGGTAGTCATCTTTTTATAAGTTTTACTTTCAATCCCTGATCTGGGAAATGCTAAATAATTTATTTGAATTCCTTCGTTTAAATAAGAATCAATCTGATTGTGAAATTTTCTACAAAAACCACAATCGACATCAGTAAAAACATAAATTTTATATTTAATTAATTCAGGCGTAAAAGAAATTAGAGATTCTGGATTTATTTTTTTTAACATCTCTTGAGAAGAAGAGAATTTTTTTTGTTGAGAAATATTAATTAATTCATTCTCTCCTAATTTATATATATCTCCTAAGAATAAGTATTGAGCATTTTCTTCGACATAGAAAAAGGATTTATCTGAAAGTTCGATCTCATAAAAATTTTCTACTTCAGATCTCTGGATTGAATCAATTTCTAGTTCTGCTGGAATTATTTGTGACATTTTTTCTTTAATAACTGAAAAATTATTATTTTCACCTGCGCAACTAAGCAAAGCGAAAGATAATAGACTTAAGTAAATTTTATTCATTTAGCCTCTTGGATGATGTTCATTATGAAGTTGTTTCAATCTATATTTTGCAACTTCTGTATAGATCTGAGTAGTATTTAAGTCATTATGACCCAATAAAAGCTGAACTACTCTTAGATCAGCTCCATTATTAAGCAAATGAGTTGCAAAAGCATGTCTTAAAACATGTGGAGAAATATTTTTAGAACTTAAATTTGCTTTATTTGCATAAAATTTAATTCTATGCCAAAAACTTTGTCTGGTCATTTTATCTCCCCTAGTTGAGATAAAAAAATAATTAGAATTTTTTTTATTTAATAATTTTAATCGGCTTTCTACTAAGTAAGAATCCATCAAACTGATTAATTTTTCACTCATAGGAACTAATCTTTCTTTCTGACCTTTTCCCAAAATCTTCATTACTCCTTGTCTTAAATTTACATGTATTAATTCTAAACCTATTAATTCCGATACCCTCAGACCGCAGGAATATAGAGTTTCTATCATAGTTTTATCCCTCATGCCCAAGGAGGAATTAATATCGGGAGCTTCTAGTAATTTCTCAACCTCATCTTCTGTGAGAGTTTTTGGAATAGATTTTATTACTTTGGGAGTTTCAACTTTTTCACAAGGATCGCTTGAAAGAATATTTTTAACTACTAAAAACTTATAAAAAGATCTCAAAGATGAGAGCTTTCTAGCTACGGACTTGCTTCCAAGTTTGCTTTTAAATAGAAATGATAGATAGAGAAGTATCTCTGATCTTGAGACTTCCTTAAAGGATAAAGAATTTATAGAAAGCCACTGAAAATATTTTTCTAAATCACTCTTATAAGAATTTAATGTGTTTACGCTTAGTCCTTTTTCTATCCAAATAGTATCGATAAAGGCATCAAGATTTTGCCTTTCTTTTCTATCCATATTGACTAGGTTAGACTTTTTCTTTTATTCGAGCTGATCTTCCGGATCTTTCCCTCAGGTAAAAAAGCTTTGATTGTCTTACTTTTCCCTTCCTTTTTCTTGTAATGGATTTAATTAAAGGACTATGAGTTTGAAAGGTTCTCTCAACACCTACTCCATTAGAAATCTTTCTAACAGTAAAAGATGAATTTAAACCTCTATTTTTAATAGCAATAACAACACCTTCATATGGCTGAAACCTTTCTTTTGAGCCTTCTCTGACTAAATAATCCACTAGGACGGTATCTCCTTGAGAAAAATTAGTAATATCAGCTTTCAACTGAGGTGTTTCTACTATTTGAACTGCTTTTCTTGAACTAGTCATTTTTTTTATATATCTGTATTAGGTCGGCAATTCTATCAGATTCATATCCTAGGTCACTAAGAAATTCTTCTAATAGTGAAAAATCTTTTTTATCTAATCTAGACTTAAAAATATCAGGTCTAGTTAAAAAGGTTTTTCCTAATGATTGCTTTCTTCTCCAATCATATATTTTCTTATGATTACCAGATATTAAGACTTCAGGAACATTTCCTAAATTACTTTTTTCGGGTCTCGTATACTGAGGATATTCAATCATTTCGTTAGAGTGAGATTCTTCTTTAGCAGATTCAATATCTCCTAATACTCCTTCAATATTTCTAACCACGGCATCAAAAACTACGAGCGCAGGGATCTCTCCTCCCGTAAGCACATAATCACCGATACTTATCTCTTCATCGACAAAGTTATCAATAATTCTTTGATCTATGCCTTCGTACCTTCCGCAAATAAAAATTAGATTTTCTTCTTTAGAAAAAGATTTAGATTTTTTTTGTGAAAATTTTTCTCCTTGAGGAGTCATGTAAATAACTTTTGTATTATTTGAGGATTTTTCTTTAGCTTTTATAATAGATTTTTCTAATGGTTGAGCCTTCATGAGCATTCCTGGGCCTCCTCCATAAGGCTTATCATCCACCCTTTCTTTGCCTTTTAAAAAGTCTATCGGATTTAATATCTCATATTCAATAATAGATTTCTCTAGAGCATTTTTTATCACTCCATTTTTTGTTAGAGAATCTATTAATTCAGGGAAAATACTTATAAAAAAAACTTTCAATTAAAATTCCCAATCTACTGTTATAAATATGTCATCAACTTTTTTTATAACTTCATCAAAAATAAAAGGAACTAATTCAGTTTTTTTATCTTTAGTTACAACTAAAACATCATTTGAGCCAGTTTCTATAATTTCTGTAACAACACCGATAAAAAGGTCATTAGAGTTTTTTACTTTTTTACCAATTAAATCTTTCCAGTAAAACTCATTTTCTTCTAGAGATGGTAATTCTGAAGATTCAATAAAAATATCTTTATTTTTATAAATTTCAATTTCCTCTATCGAATTAACATTAGAAATTTTTATAGTTGAGTTTTTTCCAGATTTAGAAAATTTGCTGACAGAGATTTCTTCTTTCTCACCATTAGTGTCTATATAAAAGCGTTTATATGAAAAAAGATTTTCTGGGGGTCTTGTGAAAGAATTAATTTTTGCAACGCCTTTCAAACCTATCGGTTTTCCAATAGATGCGACCAAAATGAATTTGTCATCTTGGTTAAACATAAACTCTTATTTATCTGTTTTTTCCTGAGAGTCTTCTGATTCACTTTCAGGTGCAGCTTCTTCGGCTGGAGCTTCTTCCGCTGGAGCTTCGGCTGCTTCAGGTGCAGCTTCTTCGGCTGGAGCTTCTTCGGCTGGAGCTTCGGCTGCTTCAGGTGCAGCTTCTTCGGCTGGAGCTTCGGCGGCTGGAGGTGCGGCTGCTTCAGGCTGGAGCTTCTTCGGCTGGAGCTTCGGCTGCTTCAGGTGCAGCTTCTTCGGCTACAGCTTCTTTTTTCTTTGCTAATTTTTTTAGCCTTAATTGTTCTTTCTTATCTAAACTTTTTTTTATCTCTTCTGGGGTTAATTTTGATTCTTTGATTAGTGACTCTACTCTTTCGCTTAAGGAAGCTCCTGTTCCAACCCAATAATTAACTCTTTCATGATCTACTTTTAATCTGACATCATTTCCTTGAGCTAAAGGATTAAAAAAACCAACTCTTTCAATAAACCTTCCATCACGGGGTTTTCTCGAATCAGTGACAGTAATATGATAGAAGGGACGTTTTTTTGCTCCTCCTCTTGAAAGTCTTATTGTTACCATAATTTAATATATATTGTCTTAAGAATGGCTATTCTAAGTAAATTCATTTTGTATTCAAGTAAAACATCATATAATTATAAAACAATGTTTAATTTCAAAGCTTTATCCTACTAATTTGAGCGAATATTCCGTCTGGATGCTGCTATCCAGCATATTTATCCTTCTTTGCCTTTCTGCTTTTTTCTCTAGTTCAGAAACGGGCATGATGGCTCTTAATCGTTTTAAACTAAAACATTTAATCAAACAAAAAAATAAATCTGCTATCAGAGCTAATAAACTGCTCCAAAGACCAGATAGGCTTTTAGGTATTATTTTAATTGGTAATAATTTTGTAAATATTTTAGCAGCATCTTTAACCACTATCCTATGTCTTAAATTATTTGGAAATAGTGGAGTTTTCATTGGAAGCATTATTCTTACATTGGTCATTTTAATTTTTGCAGAAGTGACTCCAAAAACTTTTGCAGCTAATAATCCAGAAAAAATTGCTCTTCCATCTTCCTTGATATTAAAGATACTTCAAAAATTGCTTTATCCACTAGTATGGATAGTTAATTTTCTATCTAATTCCTTGCTTAAAATTCTTAAAATAGATGGAAGAACTCCAGATGAAGATATTTCTCCTGAAGAATTAAAGAGCATTCTTGAAAACTCAGGTGATTTAATTCCAGTAAGATATCAAGAAATGCTTTTAAGTATTTTAGAGTTAGACAAGATTTCAGTAGATGAAATCATGATCCCTCGAAATGAAATAATAGGAATTGACCTATCAGACGATATTAAAGATGTTAGAAACCAATTAAAAAATAGTAAAAAAGAGTTTCTTCCGTTATTTGATCAAAATTTAGATGAAACTAGAGGGATAATAGATTTGTATGGAATTAACTCTTTTCTATCGGAAGAAGATAAAAGTATAGAAACCCTTTTGGATAAATCTGATCAAGTTTATTTTGCTTTAGAGAATACTTCTTTAAATATACAGTTATTTAATTTTCAAAAAGATAAAAAAACAATTGCCATTGTTTTGGATGAGTATGGTTCTGTTAAAGGAATATTAACCATAAAAGATATTCTCGAGGAAATTGTTGGACAATTATCAGATCCTCATGAAGAAGAAAGAGAAGAAATTAAAGAACAAAAAGATGGTGGATACTTAATTGATGCTAGTGTTTCTGTTAGAGAAATTAATCGAAAATTAGATTGGAATCTTCCTTTATCTGGCCCAAAAACATTAAATGGTTTAATTTTAGAAAATACTGAAACTATACCTGAAGCTAATATTTCTATTGAGATAGAGGGTTATTTAATTGAAACGGTCTTGATTAAAGACAACATGATTAAATTTGCCAAGGTCTTAAAACTCATGTCTCAAGACCGTGACGAAGAAGCTTTAGACTAAGTAATAAAGCAATCCTGAAA
Organism: Gammaproteobacteria bacterium; assembly: GCA_045564455.1. Taxonomy (GTDB): domain Bacteria; phylum Pseudomonadota; class Gammaproteobacteria; order Magnimaribacterales; family AG-339-G14; genus CASICS01. Next base: position 38,920 of record JBJLHG010000001.1, on the reverse strand, counting down.
AAATAATTGTCAAAACAATACTTGAAGTAATTACTGCTCTAACTGAAGCTATAACAGGATAAATTTTTCCAAAAATTGCATTCAACTCAATCAAGAGAATTGAAACAAGAACTATTAAAAAACCTAAACCATTATATCCTTCCATAAAAGTTGGATAATGCGCTGTACCAATTGGCATGTGAGCAGAGAAGATCATGAAATAAAGCATTGGAACTGAAAATAAAGTATTAGTTCTTGATGCTAATCCAGCTTTTGCTCCAGCTGCAGCGATGTCTCCTTCTTTTAAACCAATTACAATTTTTTGATTTCTCCAAATAATACCCCAAACATTTAGCATCATTATTGTACCCATTAAGGCTCCCAATATAATCATCGCAGAAGCTCCTGCTTGAAGATAATAAAGGAGATATAAACCAGTTAGAAATGTAAAGAAAGCTGCCCATCTAAACCACCAAAGTGCATTAGGCGCTAATTTTTTTAGAACATCAGATTTTGCATCTGGCTCAGCTACTTTCAGATATTCTGTTTGAACAAAATTAAAATAATACAATAAACCTATCCACACTATTCCAACAAGAACGTGAAGAAACCTAAATAAAACAAATAAAAAATAATCCATTAAAACCTCCCTAAATAGTTGAAGACATTATAAAGTAATTTTTTGCATATAAAAAAAAGGACCCTTAAATAAGAGTCCTTTTTTTTAAAGATAATTTACATCATCCCTTCCATTCCGCCCATTCCTGGAGGCATCCCGCCAGGCATTCCGCCTCCAGCTGGATTTTCTTCAGGTATTTCTGAAATCATAGCTTCTGTAGTAATCATTAATCCTGCAACAGATCCTGCAGCTTGAAGTGCAGTTCTAGTAACTTTGGCAGGATCTAAGATTCCCATTTTAATCATGTCGCCATATTCAGATGATGCAGCATTAAAACCATAATTACCTTTTTCTGATTTTATTTTGTCAACCACTACTGAAGATTCTTCTCCAGCATTTAGAACAATTTGTCTAATTGGAGCTTCCATAGCTTTTAGAGCTATTCCAATTCCAATATTTTGATCTTCATTATCTCCTTTTAAGCCTTCAACCTTTTGAAGAGCTCTTATTAATGCAACTCCTCCACCAGGCACAACTCCTTCCTCTACAGCTGCTCTAGTTGAATGAAGCGCATCTTCAACTCTTGCTTTTTTCTCCTTCATTTCCATTTCAGATCCTGCTCCAACTTTTATTACTGCGACTCCACCAGCAAGTTTTGCAACTCTTTCTTGAAGTTTTTCTTTATCATAATCCGAAGAAGTTTCTTCTATTTGAGCTCTGATTTGGTTTACTCTTCCAGCTATTCCATCTTGATCGCCTGCTCCGTCAATAACTGTAGTTGTCTCTTTAGATAAAACAACTTTTTTAGCTGTACCTAGAGATTCAATAGTAGCTGTTTCGAGACTCAACCCTACCTCTTCTGAAATCACTGTACCGCCAGTTAAAATAGCAATATCTTCTAGCATTGCTTTTCTTCTATCTCCGAAACCTGGAGCTTTACAAGCTGAGACCTTAACAACGCCTCTCATGTTATTAACTACCAATGTTGCTAGAGCTTCGCCTTCAACATCTTCGGCGATGATTAATAAAGATTTGCCTGCCTTAGCTACTGATTCTAGTAAAGGTAAAAGATCTCTTATGTTAGATATTTTACTATCATGCAAAAGAATCATTGGATCTTCCAACTCAGTGATCATTTTTTCTTGATTATTTATAAAATAAGGCGAAAGGTATCCTCTATCAAATTGCATTCCTTCTACTACTTCTAGTTCATTTTCTATACCCGAAGCTTCTTCAACAGTTATAACTCCTTCTTTGCCTACTTTATCCATTGCTTCAGCAATAATATCTCCAACTTCGCTATCACTGTTGGCAGAAATTGTTCCTACTTGAGCAATAGATGAATTTTCCTCACATGGAGTAGCCATGGACTGGAGACTTTCAACTGCTTTAGCTACAGCCTTATCTATACCTCTCTTTAAATCCATAGGATTAAATCCTGCAGCAACTGACTTTAAACCTTCATTTACTATAGATTGAGCGAGAACAGTCGCAGTAGTAGTTCCGTCTCCAGCAGCGTCAGAAGTTTGAGAAGAAACCTCTTTCACCATTTGAGCTCCCATATTTTCAAACTTATCTTGAAGCTCTACTTCTTTTGCAACAGAAACTCCGTCTTTAGTAACTGTGGGTGCTCCAAAAGATTTATCCAGAACTACATTCCTTCCTTTTGGACCAAGAGTTACCTTTACTGCATCCGCTAATATATTCACACCATTGAGCATTTGAGCTCTTGCTGCGTCTCCAAATTTTACGTCTTTAGCCATTTTTTTCTTCCTCTTATTTTAAATATTTTAAGATACCGTACCGAGTAGGTCGCTATCACTTAAGATTAATAATTCTTCGCCATCTATTTTAATAGTATTGCTACCTGCATACTGACCAAAAACCACTGTGTCTCCTACTTTCACTGAAACTTCTAATTTATCGCCGTTATCTAATACTTTTCCTGGACCAATAGCCAGAACTTCTCCTTGAGAAGGTTTTTCAGTTGCTGATCCAGGTAAAACTATACCTCCAGCAGATGTTTCTTCTTCATCGCCTCTTCTTACAAGTAGCTTGTCACCAAGTGGACTAAATTTCATTTCATATCTCCTTTTAAATACTTTAAGTATATTTACTTAGCGCGCATTCTAGTTAACACTAGACAATTACACAACACTCATATGTATTTAGGTGCTACTTTTTATTTTTCAAGAGGTTTCCTAAAAAAAATTTTATAAAAAATAACTCCTATTCCTAAGAAATTGAAACATAAATCAATTAAATCAAATTCTCTATAAGGCAAGTAGTATTGAATTATTTCAGATAAAATTGCGTAAAAAATTATAAAAAATAATGAAAACTCAACATATTTATTAGATTTTATTAAGAAAAAAGATAGGATTAAAAACATTATAAAGTGCGTAATTTTGTCTGGTAGATTTATGAATCGTTCTTCTTGAGGCTCTGAAAAGAGACCATATGTGCTTATAGAAAAAGCTAATAAAAAAAGAAAACCCCAAATATTAAAAAATTCTATTTTTTTAATCAAAACTAAATATTTCCTTTTTTCTATAAACCATTATGGAAAAGATAATTGCCGGGAGACCTAATAATGCACAAATTATGAAAAAATTATGGTATCCATAATCCTCAACAACAAACCCTGAATATCCAGATATTAAACGCGGAGGAATAGCCACAAACCCAAAAAGTAAAGCATATTGTGTTGCAGTGTAGGTTTTTGAAACCATTCTAGATAAAAAAGTGATACCAACTACGCCTATAAAACCTTGAGAAAAATTATCTATAGTTATTGTAAGAACTAGAACACTAATATCGTGCCCTACAGAATTTAAATAGATAAAAGGCATATTGGCCAATGGGACGAATATTGCGCCAAAGACCATATTTTTAACCAGACCAAATCTATGAAGAGTTAAGCCGGCAAATAATCCACCAATAATTGTCATCCATAAACCATAAAAATTAGTTATTTCAGCAACTTCTATTTTTGAAAAACCCATATCTTGATAGAAAGGCATTGCCATAGGTCCTAAAAACATATCGCTTAAGCGATATGTAAAGGTCAATAGAAGAATAATTACAAGATGCTCTTTGTATCTATAAAAAAGATCAGAAACAGGAGAAATAAATGAATCTTGAAACCATAATATTGGTTTTTCAAATAGTGAAATATAGGGTCTTATTTCTCGTTCAGGTTCAGGAAGAACATATAAGATTATTAAAGAAAAAAGAAAAAACAAGAAAGCCATGACTCCGTATGCTACATTCCATCCGTAAGATTCAGCGATATAGAACGTCAAAACTTGAGATAGTAAAATAGCACCTATTCTATAGCCAATTATATAAAGAGCTGAAGCTTCTCCTATTTCTTTCTCGTCAACTAACTCAATTCTTAACGCATCTACACATATGTCTTGAGTAGCTGAAAAAATACTTAATAAAAGAACAACAAATACAAAAAGCTCTAGATTTGTTAGGGGGTCCAAGAAACTCAAACCTAAAATAGTTATAAAACTTAGAAGCTGTGATAGAAAAAGCCAACTTTTTCTTTGCCCTAAAAATTTAAGATAAGGAATTCTCAATCTATCAACTAAAGGAGCCCATACCATTTTTATCGAATAAGCTAATAAAACTAGAGATAAAAGGCCGATTGTAGATTTATTGATACCAGCTTCTGCTAACCAGTAGTTTAGAGGGTCTATAAGAAGACCTAAAGGCAATCCAGATAAGAAGCCCAAAGCAGCGATTAAAAGAACTCTTGGTTGAAAATAACTCCTAAAGGAATCTAACCATGTCATATATTAGTCTCTAAAATTAACAAACTGCAAGGGTATTTCGATATTGTTTTTCTTTAGGAAATTTATTACTTCTTGCAATTCATCTCTTTTCTTTCCTGTTACTCGAACACAATCTCCTTGAATTGAGCTTTGAACTTTAATTTTTGAAGATTTAATCATTTTGACTATTTCTCTAGCAATATCTTTGTTAACTCCTTGAATAATTTCAGCATTCATCGAAGCAACATTATTTGATATTACTTTTTCTGCCATTTTCAAAGCCTTAAGATCAATAGATCTCTTTGCAAGATTTTCTTTGAGGATTGGAATCATCTGATCAATTTGAAATGCTTCATTGGCGATCAATTTCACTTGATCATTAGAAAATTCAAAACTAGCATTTGCTTCTTTAAAATCAAATCTATTTATTATTATTCTATTAGATTGGTCTACTGCATTTGTTAATTCGTGGAGATCTACTTTGGATTCAATATCAAATGATGGCATAGTTAAATTTTAGATTTAAAAAAATTCCAGTCAAATGATTCGCCAGGGTCAGTTTTTCTTCCCGGAGAGATATCTGAATGACCTACAATTTTTTGTTTATTAATATTTGGATAGTTTTGCATTAAAGTCTTGCATAGATCAATCAACTTATTGTATTGGTTAATTTCATACATAGAAGAATCTGTCCCTTCAAGTTCTATTCCTATAGAGAAATCATTACAATCTTTTTTACCCTCAAATGATGAAACTCCAGCATGCCAAGCTTTATTTTTTATCGAAACAAATTGTTTTAGTTTTCCAGATCTTTCTATTAAAAAGTGAGATGAAACTTTTAGATCACTAATTTCATTAAAGTATTTATGCTCGTTTGGGTCTAGATTGTTCAAGAATAACTTATCAATATTATTTGATCCATATTCTCCTGGAGGCAAACTAATTCCATGAATTACAATCAGATTTATATCTGATTCAATTGGCCTATCACTTTGATTTGGCGACTCAAATTTTTCTGCTTCTTTTATCCAGCCATTGATTTCATTCATTTATCATTTTTTCAGCTAACAAATCGCCCGTTGCAGCTCCTAAAGTCCATCCTAAATGGCCGTGGCCTGTATTATAAAATATTCCTTTAGCTTTGCTTTCAAAGATTAATGGCATCATATCTGGCGTCATCGGTCTCAAACCAGCCCAAGGTGTGTAGTTTTCTGTACTTACTCCAGGAAAATACTCTCTAACCCAACCGAGTAAGGGTCTTATCCTATCTTGCTTTATATCTTTATTAGTACCTGCCAATTCTGCTGTTCCTGCAACTCTTAATCTATTTCCTAGTCTACTTGAAACAATCTTTTTTGGATCATCTAACAAAGAAACTTTGGGAGCTGATATTTGTGATTCTTCATCGTCTAGATGAATGGTAACGCTATAACCTTTTACTGGATAAACTCTCATGCTGTCGCCCAAAACATCTGCAAATCTTTGTGTTTCAATTCCTGCACAAATTGCAACCTGATCAAATTGCATTCCAGAGGTAGCAGATTCGCTTGCTGCAGCTAAAATCACTTTATCTTGATCTTTATAAATGGTCTCAATTTCAGTATTAAATAGAGATTTAACATCATATTTTTCTTCAAGAACTTTATGCATATTTTTACAAAATTTGTGAATATCTCCACTTGCATCTGATTTTGTAAAAATTCCGCCAACAATTTTTTTATCATTTTTTGCTGATTTAAAAGCAGGCTCCAAGTCCTCTATCTCATCTAGGTTTAATGCCTCCCATTCCATTCCTTCTTGATGAAGCCAAGAAGCTTTGCCCACTGCAGCTTTTAGTTCTTTTTCATCATCATAAAAGTGCAGAATTCCTTCTTTTAATAAGTCAAAGTCTATTCCTTCTTTATCTGCTATATCAAAATATATCTCTCTTGCTCTCTTTGCCAAATCTATCGTTTGCTGAGTTTTGCTTTTATGCTTTCCATCAAAAGTTGCCATCAAAAATCCAAGAATCCATTTGTATTTCTGCATGCTTGGAGAGGGATTGAATAGTAAGGGTGCATCTTTTTTAAACATCCATTTTATGCCGTTTAAAATATTTTTAGGTGTGTTCCATACTTCAGAATTACTTGCGCTTAGTTGACCGCCATTGGCGTAACTGGTTGCCATTGCTGGATATCTTCTTGAATCTATTAATGTGACATCCATTCCTTGCTTGGCTAAAGAGTATGCAGTCGTTGTTCCTGCTATCCCTGCTCCAATGACTGCAATTTTCTTTTTCATCTAAGCTCAGCTGGTAGTTTAAAAAAAATATTTTCCTTTAATCCATCTATTTCTTCTACATTCTGATATCCGAAAGTCATGCATTTTTTTACAATTGATTGAACTAATTCTTCAGGAGCAGAAGCTCCGGCTGTAACTCCAATTGAAGAGATGTTATGAACCATTTTTGATTCAATTTGCTCAGGATCATCCACTAGATAAGAAGCAGTCCCTGATTTTTCAGCAAGCTCTTTAAGTCTATTTGAATTAGAGCTATTTTTAGATCCTACGACAATTATAACTTCAGTTTCCAAGGCTAACTGCTTAACGGCATCTTGACGATTTTGAGTTGCGTAACAAATATCTTCAGATTTTGGCTCTACCATTAAAGGAAATCTACTTTTTAATTCCTTAATAATTTCTTTTGTATCTGATACCGACAAAGTTGTTTGAGTAACTAGACATAAGTTTTCAGGCTGATTTATTTCTATATCTTTAGCCTGATCTACATCTTCAACTAAGTACATTTTTCCTAAAGATCCTTTCGGAAACCTTCCTAAAGTTCCTTCCACTTCTGGATGATTTTCATGCCCTACCATAATTATATCTTTGCCAGATTCAGCGAATCTGATTACTTCTTTATGGACTTTTGAGACTAAAGGACATGTTGCATCGAAATATTTTAGCTTTCTTTTCTCAGTATCTATTTCAACTTGTTCTGAAACACCATGTGCTGAAAAAATAGTAATAGCGCCTTTTGGAATCTCAGAAATTTCTTTAACAAAAATAGCGCCTCTAGTTTTGAGATCTTCAACTACTTTTCTATTATGAACAACTTCATGTCTTACATATATAGGAGCGCCATATCTATCAATAGCCTCAGAGACAATATCTATGGCTCGGTCAACGCCTGCACAGAAACCTCTTGGATTAGCTAATTTAATTACTTTCATTTTGCTCTTTGAAGATTAGTGATGTTAACAAATACAGAAGGATTCCTACAGTCACATATACATCTGCTAAATTAAATACGTAAGGATTAAAAGTTATATCAATAAAATCTATTACGTAACCTAAATTAACTCTATCAATTAGATTTCCAATTCCTCCACATAAAATTAATGACATTGAAAATCTTTGCAATAAAGATAAGTTAGCCTCAAAGATTGAAGTGAAAATATTTAAGAAAAGAAGAATACAAATTATCAGGACTAAAAAACTTAGAATTAGAGATAAATTGAAACTTTCATTATTAAGAAAGCTAAAAGCTACACCAAAGTTTTTCACAAATGTAAAATTTAATAGATTAAAAATTACAATTGATTCGTTAGGTTCCAAATTATTAATAATTAGAACTTTAGAAAGCTGGTCTAGAACTACTAAAGAAATAATTCCAATTAGAAAAAAAAATTTTATTTTTAAATTAAATATAAAACCTAACCTCGCCTTTCCCCTCTATATTCTCTTTACATCTATTGCAAATTTTTTCTTCCTTATAGTCTATGAGCTCTTCTACATAGTGCCAACACCTATCACATTTTTTGGCTTTCATTTGATTAATCGTTATCTTCAATCCTTCGATTTCAGTATTGATTTTATCTCCATCTAGATGAATTAAGTTTGCTTTAGAAGTTATAAATAAAAATTTAAGCTCACTAGAAATCTCACTAAGCTTTATAAAAAGTTGATCATCACAATGGAGAGTTACTTCTGCTTCTAAACTAGAACCTATTTCACCATCATTTCTTTTTTCTTCCAGCAATTTATTTACTTCAGTTTTAATTTCAATTAATAAATCCCAAGTTTCCTCATCAATGGTTTTTGAGATATCTGCCCAATTAGAAAACCACTCTTCAAGAAAGACGGAAGAATTATTTTTATTGATCTCTAAAAATGCTTCTTCTGCCGTATAGCTTAAAATTGGTGCTATCCAAGTGATTAGAGCATTTAATAATTGATATATTGCAGATTGAGCAGACCTTCGAGCATTTCCATTTTGTTTAGATGTGTAAAGCCTGTCTTTAATTATATCAAGGTAAAAACCTCCTAGTTCATTTGTACAAAAATTTAAAACTTTTTGAAAAGCTAGATGGATTTCGTAATTTTCGTAATCTTGTTTGATTTCTTCTTGAAGATTTTTTGCTTTTAAAACAATCCATTTATCAAGTTCAGTGTAATTGTCAGGATTAATTAAATCTTGGCTATGGTCAAAATCAAATAAATTACTCATAAGAAATCTTATAGTGTTTCTAACTCTTCTATATGAATCTGAAGTTCTATCAATGATTTCGTCTGAAAAATTCATTTCGTTTCTAAAATCTGTTGAAGCCACCCATGCTCTTAGAATATCTGCTCCTCTTTTATTCCAAACTGATTGAGGAGAGATGACATTTCCTAAAGATTTAGACATTTTCCGACCATTTGAATCGACCACAAAACCATGAGTAAGTGCAGTTCTATAAGGAGTTTCATTATTAATTGCCATTCCAGTTAGTAAAGAAGATTGAAACCAACCTCGATGCTGATCAGACCCTTCAAGATACAAATCCGCTGGATAAGAAAGGTCTTCATTTTCTTTTAAAACGCTAAAATGAGTAACGCCTGAATCAAACCAAACATCCAGGGTATCCGTTACTTTTTCATAACTTTCAGAATCATTGCCTATGAAATCTATAGGTTCAGATGAAAACCAAGCTTCAATTCCTTTTTTTTCAATTTCTAGAGCAATAGTCTCTATCATCTCCAAAGTATTTTCATGAAGTTCTCCAGTCTCTTTATGAATAAATAAGGTGATTGGCACTCCCCAGGATCTTTGACGAGAAATACACCAATCTGGTCGTTCAGACATCATGCTTGAAATTCTAGTTTTTCCCCACTCAGGTAACCAATTAATTTCTTCAATTTTTTCTTGGCTATTCTTAAGCAGCTCCATCTTATTCATAGAGATAAACCATTGAGGTGTTCCTCTAAAAAAAAGCGGTCTTTTATGTCTCCAACAATTAGGAAAACTATGACGATATTTATTTTGAGACAAAAGGTAGCCTCTTTCAGATAAAAGATTTATGACTATGTCGTTGCCTTCATTAATATTCTTTTCTCCCACAAAGGGAATATTTTTATTAAAACAGCCATCAGCATTAACAGGGCTAGTAAAATCAATATCCATTCCTCTGCAAGCATCATAATCCTCTAATCCGTGAGCTGGAGCAGTGTGCACAAATCCTGTACCCATCTCTGAGGTGACATGATCTCCAGAAATTATTGGAGAAATCTGATCTAAAAAAGGATGTGAAGTTTCTAAACCAATCAATTTGTCGCCTGAAATTTTTTCTAAAGATTTAAACTCAACTATTTCGCATCTTTCGAAAAAAGCATCGACCAAATCGCTACAAACTATAAGGTTAATAATTTTGCCTTTAAATTTAGCCTCGAAAAGCTCATATGGTAATTTTGAGTTCAAACAAATAGCTTTGTTTCCTGGAATTGTCCAAGGCGTTGTAGTCCATGAAGCTATAAAACATTCTTCGCAATCTAGATCGCCAAAGACATCTTTAAGTTGCTCAGAGTTTATTGGGAATAAAAAATCTATTGCTTTGGATTCTTTATCAAAATACTCCACTTCTGCTTCAGCAAGTGCTGAACTACATTCATCACACCAATATACAGGCTTAGATCCTCTTGCTAGATGTCCTGCCTCAATAATTTTTCCTAGAGATCTAACGACATTTGCTTCAAATTTATAATCCATTGATTTGTATGGATTTGACCAGTCACCAATCACGCCAAGTCTTTTAAAATCATTTCTTTGAATAGCAATTTGCTGATTAGCATATTCTCGACATTGAGATCTAAACTCAGCTGGAGATATATCTATATTAACCTTGCCGTGTTTTTTTTCTACATTTAATTCTATAGGCAACCCATGACAATCCCATCCAGGAACATAAGGCGCATTGAAACCCGAGATAATCTTAGATTTGATAATAATATCTTTTAGAACTTTATTAACTACGTGACCAAGGTGTATTGGTCCGTTTGCATATGGAGGACCATCATGCAAAATAAATTTAGGCTTATCTTTATTTTTTTCTTGTAATAAAGAATACAAATCTATTGTTTGCCAGTGCTCCAAAATACCGGGTTCTTTTTGAGGTAAGTTGGCTTTCATTGAAAAGCCAGTGTTAGGTAAATTTAAAGTTTCTTTTAATTCTTTCATTTATTTAGTTTAAAAATTCTTTTGCTAATTCAATATCTTTAGAAATTTGATCTTTAAGCTCGTTCAAATCATTGAATTTCTTTTCTTCTCTAATTTTTTTGTAGAATTCAACTTCTATTCTTTGACCATATATATTTTTATTAAAATCAAAAATGTGGATTTCTAAAACTGGAGAGGTCCCTCCGACAGTTGGTCGCACCCCCATATTAGCAATTCCATTGAAAGTTTCACCTTTTAGAAAGGCTTTAACAGCATATACGCCTCTTATAGGTAAATTACTTTTAGGAACCCAAATGTTTGCAGTGGGAATACCAATAGTTCTTCCAAGTTTATTTCCAGACACTACTTTACCTGAAAATGTATATCTTCTATCTAGTAATTTTTCAGCTAATTCAAAATCTCCTTCTGCTATGCTTTCTCTAATCCAAGTACTGCTTACTCTTCTATCATCAAAACTATAAGTTGGAACTCTATCAACCTCAATTTTATTGTTTTGTCCCCAATTTGATAAAAAATCAAAGTCTCCGCTTCTTTCTTTACCAAATTTGAAGTCATCGCCAACCATAAGATACTTGATATTTAATTTAGAGAGAATGTTGTCTATAAAGTTTTCCGGAGTCATGTTTTGAAGCTTTTTATTGAACCTCAAAAAAAAAGCATAATCCACATTATTATCTTTTAGTCTTTTACACTTTTCTCTCCAAGGAGATATTCGAGCAGGAAGATTAGATAGATCTTTTTGCTCAGCAAAAAACTCTTTTGCATGAGGCTCAGTAAATATTACTAAAGTTTTTAAATTATCTTTAGCTCCAATCGATTTCATTTTTTTGATGATTTCTTTGTGCCCAAGATGAAGGCCATCAAAATTTCCAATCGTTGCAATTAAAGGCTCAGAAGAAAATCTTTTATTAAAAAGATCAATATTATGTATATCTCTAATTAAATACATTTTAAGTAGATTTAAAAATTCCTTGATTACTTAGCCAAGCATAACTAATCAGAAAAATTATTCCTGAACTGATTGAAGTTGCTAAAGCCAATCCAAAATGGCCATAATCTAATTGGTAAATAAAATAATAATTCAAAATTATATTTGAAACCAAAGATATTAATCCTGTTACTACGACCATATTCGTTTTAGAAATAGCAAAAAAAATACTGTTAAAAAATTTCTGAGGCAAAATAAATAGCATTGAAAATGCATATCCTTGTAAAGCAATAAAAGTCATACCAACATCAAAAGAGGTGAATTCTCCCCTTAAGAACAGTACCGTGATTGCTAGCTCTCCAAATAAAAAGGCACCTAAAACAAAAGCTAGTCCAAGAAGAAATAAGACTCTTAAGAGTTTTATACTATGAAGTCTAAGTTCATCCATTTTTTTTTCAATGAATAACTCCGTAATGTTGGGTAGCGCTACTAAAGCGACAGCTACTCCAAATAAACCCAAAGGAAATTGAATTAATCTTTCCGAGAGATAAAGCCAAGTTGGGCTCCCTGTGATTAAAAAAGAAGCAAAAACTGTATCTACTAATACATTCAATTGATAAATACCTGCAGCAAAAAAAGCAGGTATGAATTTATTAAAAAAAGATCTGAGGACTTTTTTATCAAAATTTACAACTAATTTGGGGAAATAATTAAAGTAAAAAACAACCAATATATTAATACCTAGTTGGATTAATCCAGCAGTAAGAATTGAGATTCCTAAAACATCTAAATTAAACTCTTTAGAAAATAAAGCAAAAAGAATAAGTGTAATGTTAAAAATAATAGGAGTAGCAGCAACAACTTGAAAAATTTTCTTAGAATTTTGGACTGCACCAAAAAAAGCTGTAAATGAGATTAGCAAAATGTAAGGAAATACCAGTCTTAAAAAATCAGAGGCCGTTTTTAATTTATCAGGATCTTCATAGAATCCGGGGGCAAATAAAGAGATAAAAAAACCAGGAAAAACTTCTGCGAATAGCACAAAAGATATCAGCGTTATGAACAAAAGGGTAAAAACTTGATTTAAAAAAGAATTTAGATTTTCTTTTGCTTCTATTATGCTTGGTACAAGCGATTGCGCTAAAGCACCTTCGCCAAAAAAACTTCTAAATACATTTGGAATTCTGAAAATCACGACGAAAATATCATGCGCAGAACTTGCACCTAGGAAAGAAGTTAAAACTAAATCTCTAAGGTAACCAAAAATTCTTGAAATTAATGTAAAAAAAGAGAACCCGGCTGAAGATTTCCATATTTTATTCATCTAATTTGAATGTCATGGCAACAGAATTCATACAATATCTTAATCCTGTAGGCTGAGGTCCATCTGGGAATACATGCCCTAAGTGGGCATTGCAACTTCCGCATTGCACCTCTACCCGAATCATTCCATAGCTTTTATCTTCAATATTCTTTACTGAAGATTCATTGATTGGCTCCCAAAAACTCGGCCACCCTGTTCCCGACTCAAATTTTGATGATGATAGAAAAAGATCATTTCCACAACAAACACATTGATATATGCCGGCATCCTTAACATCTAAAAGATCGCCGCTAAATGGAGCTTCAGTTCCATGTTGCTGAGTTACATGATATGCCTCATCTGATAATTTCTTTTTTATGTCTTCCATATCAATATTATAAAGATTTATTGCTTATGAATCTTAAAACCTAATAATGTAATTAATTCTGCTTGAGAGGGTTTGATTCCTTTAATAGATAACGAGTATTCCCCAAAACCCTTTCTTTCAAAATTTTTTCTTATTTTTTGAAAAATCTTAGGAAAATTTTCCTCGCTTTTAATATCTTTCATGTTTTTTTTAAAAAGACTGCTTAGTTTGTTACAAGGTGAAAATAAATCAATCACATCAGTAGGGATTGAATTTTTTTCAAATGTTTCATCAAGCATTTTAATATCTAACTCTAATGTTTCCATCTCAGGTTTAACCATAATTAAATCCTGAGCTTCAAAAAAATTACATAATTTTTTTGAAATTTCATTCAGTGCTTGGGTTTTCGCTTCAATAGTATTTCCAGCAATGTGGGGAGTTGATCTGAAGGTATTAGGTATATCTTCCAAAGATAGGTCAGGTTCATTATTCCAAACATCGCAAATTAGAGTAGCATCAGAAGAGCAATGGATAGATTGATAATCTACAATTTCCCCCCTAGAAGTATTAATTAAAATTTGGTTGTCCTTCAAATTTGAAACTAAATTATGAGAAGGATATTTACCATTTTTCGAATAGGATGAATGTACAGATATTATTGGAAAATTCAGAACTTCCTCTAAAATATTTTTATCATCATTCTTTATATACGGATCGTACGATTTTGTGTCATAACCATATGCATCGAGAATATTTTTTAATTTACGGCCAACGAAACCTTCCCCAATTAATCCAATGCGTTTTTCTTTAGAGACAGATAAAGCATCCATAACGTACTCTGTTACAGCTTGTGCATTGCAACCTTTAGCCGTTATTACCTCAATATCTAAGCTATTGATCTCATTAAAATCTATGTGATCTTCACCGGAAGTTAAAGAACCAATGAATTTTACTTTTGTTCCTTCAAGTAAATCTCCATTTAAAGGCGTAGCAGATCTACTTAAAAGCGCATCGGCTTCTCTTAAAGCAAAGTTTGTAATCTCATCAAAAGATAATTTATTTAATTGATAATTTTTTGAGTTACTAAAAACTTTATCCAAATAAGGAATATCTTTGTCGGCTACAACATTAATCATTGATCTGGGCTAGGATAAAACTTACTTTTTATCCATCTTATTAAAGAGTTTTGCTTTAAACTGATTCGGTCTATTTCTAAATATAAATCATCCAATTCTTTTGGGCTGGAAAACATATCTGCTCTAGATATAATCTTTTCATCCAGATCAAGCTCTTTAACAATTTGTGCTGGATTACCCGCAACAATGACATTTTCGGGCACGTCTTTTATTACTACTGATCTAGCTCCCACAATAGAATTTTTTCCTATTGTTACTCCTTTACTAACAATTGCTCCATCACCAATCCAAACATTGTCTTCCAAAGTGACCTGTTTTGATTTGCCAACTGGCAAAGCTCGATCGTAAAGGCCGTGCCAATCTGAATCTGATACATAAGCGCTGTTTGCAAACATGCAAGAATTACCGATTTTAATTTTCGTAGCAGCTGAAATTCTTACTCCTGGACTGAATAAGCAAAAATCTCCTATTTCAATTTTACCTTCGTGCCTATCAGCATTCCAAGTGGTTAGATGAATATGTGAATCAGGTGCAGAAATGAAAGTAGAAAAATCTCCAACAGAAATTCCTTCTCCGTTGACATGCAAATATTTAACGCCCAATACTAAAGAACCAGCTCCAAGTTTTTCAAACTGAGGGGTAAGTTTATTTTTGATATATTTTTGGTCAAACCACCAATGAATCCGTTTCAGCCAAAAAGGACGATTATCTCTTCTAATTTTTTAACTCCAAGATAGTTTTTAAAGTAATATCATACCTTACCTTTATGAAAGAACACGACGATATCAGGATGTTAGAGCCTGTTGATCCTTCAAAGAAAATTAGCCTTGAGCTAAAAGTTTTTGCTGGCCTAGCAATTCCTATATATTTTTCTCAGCTTGCATCACACGCAACAGGCGTCATAGCTGCTTTGATGACTGGAGGCTACAGTACGATTGACCAAGCTGCTGTAGCAACAGGGAATATGCTTTTTTGGCCAATTTTTTTTGGATTGGGTGGAAGCTTATTTATAGTTACAGCATTTGTAGCTCAGTATTATGGAGCTAGAAAAACAGCAGAAATTGGGCCTCTCTTAAAACAAGCTTTTTGGTTGTGCTTACCACTAATTATCCTAGTTTCTATTTATCTATCTTTTGCTGATCGAATCTTAGAATTTTTTCAATCTCCAGAAGAAGTTCGAGTGATTGCTAAAAGTTATTTGAACGGTTTGTTGATAGGAACGCCTGCATTATTTCTTTTTCAGCCTTTAAAATCTTTTAGCGAGGGTATAACCAGACCTATTCCTATAACATTTATAAATATTGGTATGGTAATTCTTAATGCCTTTTTAAATTATGGTTTAATTTTTGGAAATTTTGGACTTCCAGAAATGGGTGGAGCTGGTTGTGGCATTTCTTTTGCTATTTCCTCTTGGGCAGCATTAATTGCATTGGTTATATATATCTATTCATCAAGGCACTACCAAGATGCAAATTTATTTAAAGGCTTTGAAAAACCAGATTTAAAAAAAATATTGGAGATTTTTAAATTAGGATTTCCGATTGGAGCTTGTATATTTGTTGAGTTTGGACTTTTTAGTGGCAGCGGTCTGTTACTAAGTAGTTTAGGAGAGTCCACCATCGCCGCACATTCAATTGCCATGCAAGTAACGACAGTTACTTTTATGCTGCCATTGTCAGTTGGCTTAGCTGCAGCAGTAAGAACGGGAAATCTTCTAGGTGCTAGCAATTTCAAACACGCTAGATATTCTTCCTTTTTTGCCATTTGTGTTGCCGTATCTTTAGCTGTTTTTAACTTTTTTATTTTATACGGCTATGGCTCAGATCTTGCTAGTCTATTCAATACTGATCCAAGTATCATTTCTTTATCCGGATCTTTGTTAATGGTTGCTGCTTTTATGCAAATTTCTGATGGTGTTAGTTTTACTGGTCAAGGAGCTTTAAGAGGCTATAAAGATACGTTAGCTCCACTTTTTATCATGATCATTGCTTTTTGGTTATTTGCATTACCAGTAGGATATTCTATTGGGTTAACTGATCTTTTTGTCCCAGCTCAAGGAGCTTTTGGCATGTGGATAGGTTTATGCACAGGCGTATTATTATCGTCTATTTTAGTGTTTATAAGATTAAATCGAACGACCAATAAAGCTATAAATGATAAAAATTTTAAAGTCTTTTAAGTAAAAAAACTTTAAAATATTTTAATTATGAAAATTATTGTTGTTAGCGGAGGATTTGATCCTATCCACTCTGGTCATATTGCCTATTTTGAAGCTGCTAGAAAACTTGGTGACAAGTTAATCGTTGCCCTAAATAGCGATGCCTGGTTAATAAATAAAAAATCTAAATTTTTTATGCCTTTTGTAGAAAGAAAAATTATTCTTCAAAACTTAAGGATGGTTGATGAGGTCATAGATTTCCAAGATGATGACAAAGGTAGTGCGACTTTTGCTTTGGAAAAAATTAAAAAATTATATCCCGATGACGAAATAACTTTCTGTAACGGCGGTGATCGGACTCAAGAAAATATTCCTGAAATGGCAGTATCTAATATTGAATTTGCTTTTAGCGTGGGAGGTGATGACAAGAAAAATTCTTCCAGCTGGATTTTAAAAGAGTTTCAATATCGAAGTGAAGATCGCGTATGGGGAAAATTTTATGATTTGTTTGAAAACGAATCTTTAAAATTAAAAGAATTGATAATAGATCCTGGTAAAGGGATGAGCTTTCAAAAACATTTTTTTAGAAATGAAATATGGTTTGTCAGCGAAGGTTCATGCTTGGTGAATTACAGCAAAAATGATCCTGAAAAGTATGATGAAGTATCTTTATCGTTGGAAGATGTGTTTCATGTAGAAAAAGAAGCTTGGCATCAAATTATTAATCCACATAAAGAGCCATGTCGTATTATAGAAATTCAATATGGTGAAAAAACCAATGAAGAAGATATTGAGCGATTAAGGTATTACGATAACGACAAAAATAAACTCAATGAAAGTTGATGCCATAGGTTTGATTTGCCCCGAGCCAATCATGCTTCTTCATAAAGCCATTCATGAATCCAACTCGGGAGATGTTGTTGAGCTGATAGCAACTGATCCCGTGGCAAAAAAAGATGTAGAGAAATTCTGTGAATTTTTAGATCACAAATTGATTTCTTTTGAGAAAAATAAAGATCGGCTTATTTTTAAAGTAGAAAAGAAATAATTTTTCTAAATTGCGTTGTAATAAACGTCGGTTCCTAAAGTTTTTAAATCAGGATATTCGTCTTCAAGAAACTTGGATAGACCTGCCCACCATTCTGAATTCATCATCTCGTCCATATACTTTCCATAGGCTTCATTAGAGTCAAATTCAACAGAATAATAAGCTTGTTCAACATCGCCGCCTGAGCTGGCTCTCCATAATCTAGGGTTTTTAGCTCCCATTGATTCGTGAATTGGTCCTGCCTGTTTAGATCCCTCAACTATTTTTTCTAATCCTGAGGGAGATCCCTCCCATGTTGTTACTACTTGAATAAGCATTTATACCTCCATAAATTAATAAAATTAAGAAAAGTTAATCTCTCTGATTTTTTAGTTTTTCTAAACTTAGTTTGTCTTTTAAACTCATTAAATAAGCTGATCCAGCGAGAATTAATACAGCACCAGCCTCAGCTATTATTATCAGTGCGTCCATTTCTTTGTTTTGCATAACAATCAATCTGCAGAGAGCCGTTATAGCAATGATGATAGGCAAAGTTACTGGAATCCTTTTGGAGCTATAAAATGCAGCTACCATTGCAAGAATTTCAGTAAATATGAAAAGCATGAATAAATCTGCCAACACAATTTCTTGTAACAAATACATTTGATACAAATATTGCAGAGAAGCTAAACAAGTTGCTACTCCAATTATTACTAATAAAACTTTTTCGCTAGCTGCGGTAAGCCAATGAACGCTATCCACTGATTTTTTTTCTTCTCCCATACTTAAATTATCATCAAAATCGCTTTTTTAAGCTAGTTAAAAATTAAATTTAATCTAAAATTAAATTATGGATTTAAAGAAAATAAAATTATGGGGCTCTAAAACCGCTAGAACTTTGCGTCCTATATGGATAGCAGAAGAACTTGAAATCAAATATGAACTTTTGCCTATTGGCCCAAGAACTGGTGAAACTTTATCGGAAGAATACACAAAACTTAATCCTAAACAGAAGATTCCTTTTATGGAACATGGGACCTTTCAACTCTCTGAAAGCTTAGCTATTTGTAAGTATTTACAAAATACTTTTCCGTCTAATAATCTATTTATTCCCCAAACTCCGAAAGACTTGGCTAAAGAAGATGAATGGTGCAGTTTCATTTATGGAGAGCTTGATGAAACATGCCTTTATGTCATGAGAAGGCATTATGATTTAACTAACATATACGGAGCAGCCCCCAACGTTGTAGAATCTTGTCGAGAATATTTAAAACGTCAATTTCGAGTTATTGAGCCTTATTTAGAAAAAAAAGAATCTATTCTAGATCAAGGTTTTGGTCTAGCCGATATATTCTTTATGTCTTGTCTAGATTGGGCTACCTATTATGAATTCACCTTGCCAAAAAATATTGCTGTTTATAGAGATAAAATCTCAAATAGGAGTGCTTTTAAAAAAGCAATGGAAATAAACTTTGGAGGTTAAATAATATGGGACCACTTAATGGAGTAAAAGTATTGGATCTGACTGGCATGGTATCAGGACCAGTCGGCGCTATGATGCTCGCTGATCAAGGCGCAGAAGTCATCAAAGTAGAACCTATAACTGGGGAGTTGGTTCGTCATATGGCTGCACCTCATAATGGAGTAAATCCTGTTTTCTTCTCTTGTAACCGAGGTAAAAAATCAATTGCACTTAATCTTAAATCCGAAGAAGGTAAAGAGATATTATTCAAGTTAGCTGCTAAAGCGGATGTCTTTATGCAAAATTTCCGTCCTGGCGCAGTAGACCGAATGGGCATAGGAGAAAAAACCATTAGAGAGATAAACAAAAAAATAATCTATGTCTCCATTAGTGGTTTTGGCAGTAAAGGACCTTATGCCAACTCGAGGGTTTACGATCCTGTTATTCAGGCTTTATCAGGTGCAACCGATATTCAAGCTGATAGAGAAACCCAGACGCCCAAAATGTTTCGAATCATCATTGCCGACAAAGTAACCGCCCTTACCTCTGCTCAAGCTGTATCCTCGGCCTTATACGCTCGAGAAAAAAATGGCAAAGGTCAGCACATTGAATTATCCATGCTCGATAGCATGTTGTCTTTCTTTTGGCCGGAAGGCATGGCAGGCATTGTTTATGCTGATAATGAAATAGATGTTCGAAAACTTCAAGGTACGCAAGATTTAATATACAAAGCTAAGGACAGATACATCACCGCTGGCGCGGTGTCAGATGCCGAGTGGGAAGGTATGTGCAAAGCATTAAATAGAGAAGATTTAATTAATGATGAGAGATTTGCGAGCCCTTCTGGACGAGTATCAAATGCTCAAGTAAGGAAAGAAATTACAGGCGATGAAATTTCAAAGTGGAACGGTGAAGAAATCTTGATTCGTCTACAAAAAGAAGGTGTGCCGAGTGCGCCCTTACTTAATCGTATGGAGCTTTTAGGCAATGAACAAATCATTTCTAACGATTCAATATTAAGAACTAAATACGAAGGGTTCGGCGAGGTTAGACAAGCAAAACCTGCAGCTCAGTTTAGCGAAACTCCCATTGAGATTTCAAAGCCGGCGCCGAAATTAGGTGAACATACCCTCGAAATCCTTTCATCTATTGAATATAGTGACGAAGACAAAAAAAGATTAATCAAAGACGGAATAGTAGCGTCAAATTAATCTGGTCGGGACGGCAGGATTTGAACCTGCGACCACTTGACCCCCAGTCAAGTGCGCTACCAGGCTGCGCTACGCCCCGACTGAGCTAAAAGCTTTGCTAATAGTTTCTCTTGTAATTGCCGGATCAATCACAGCGTCCATTTCTAAATACGAGGCTGCCTCAGTGGCTTTACCCACTTCGTACATTTTGGCTACTAATTTATCGAATAAAGCTTGGCGTTTTTCTTCTGTTTCCTCAGCTTCTAATTCTTTTTTAAAACCTAGTTTTACATAACCTTCTAATCCCATACCGCCAAACTCTCCATTTGGCCAAGAAGCAGTATAGATAGGGTCAACAAAACTTCCGCCCATCATAGCCATAGCTCCTAAGCCATAACCTCGTCTTAAGATAATTCCAACCAAAGGACTTTTAATACGCGCTCCATGTTTAAAGAGTTCTCCCATACGTCTGAAAGCACCTTCTTTTTCACTATCAGGTCCGACCATAAAGCCTGGTGTATCGACAAGAGAAATTATTGGCAATTCATGAGCGTTGCATATTTCTATAAAGTTGGCAGCTTTATCTGCTGCTGAAGAATCAATTGCGCCGCCCAATTGTTGGCAATCATTAGCCAAAACTGCGAAAGGCTTTCCTTCTATTCTTATAAAGCCAGTTATGACGCTGCGCCCAAATACTTTTTTTAGCTCTAAGAATGAATCTTCATCAGCAATAGTTTCAATAATATTCCGAACAGGAAAGCCCATCCTTCGATCTCTTGGAATCATATCTCTCAAAAGATTTTGATCCTTTGCAGTCCAGTCATCAGTGTTGCCTTGAAAATAGGAAAGTAGTTTCTTTGCATAATTAGTCGCATCTTCTTCGTCTTGGGCTAAATAATCTAAATATCCATTTTTATAATGCATATCTGCAGGGCCAATATCTTTTGGCGCATGAACCCCTAGGCCACCACCTTCAATCATCGCGGGTCCAGCCATACCTATCCACGAGCTTTTGGTTGCTATACAAAAATCAGACGCCCCATAAAGCGCTGCATTTCCAGCGAAGCAATATCCATTATTAATAGCAATTCTCAATGAATGTCCTGTTAATCGAGCCCAACCGGTGAAAGAAGTAATATTAAGACCAGCTATTTGAGTCGAAACATCAGTGTCTGCGGGTCTTCCGCCTCCTCCTTCAGTAAACATAATGACTGGATTTTTGGTTTCATTAGCCAAATCACACATTCGATCTAACTTCTTGTGATGAAAAAAACCTTGAGTACCAGCTAAAACGGAATAATCGTTGATTATGACAATAGCTTGAGAATTGTCTTTGCCCACTTGAGTCGCGTTAATGCTGCATATACCTGTAATGATCCCATCGGCGGCAGTAGCTGATTGTAAATCTTCATAATCTCGTCTACTTCTTTGGGCGGCAACTGCAAGTTGCCCATATTCTATAAAAGAGCGTTCATCTATTAAATGCGTTAAATTTTCTCTGGCAGTCCTAAAACCTTTTTCATGACGAATATTTGCCGCATCAAGCCTTTCGCTATCTAAAGTTTTTTCCAATCTTTTATTTAATTCAGAAAGCTCTGAATTATCTTTTTCAGACATAGCTAATTATTCTCTTAAATCACTGTCTATTAAAACTGCAATAAATAGCGCTGGTTCTGTTCCATTATTAACCCAAGCATGGTTAGTGCCCCTTTGAACAACCACATCAAAAGGTTTTAAATCTACTTCTTCTTCATCGAGCAAAAGAGTTACGTCTCCTTTTAATAGAATAATATAATCAATCGTATCTGTTTTATGCATTGCCGGATGTCTTGAAGTGTCTACTCTATGGTGTGACGCCCCCATTTTTTCGAAGGCTTCCGCAGCAGCATCTTCCATCATTTCAGCTGGCACTCCTTCAGGTGTAGGATTAATTTGAAAGTATCGAAATTTTGTTCCGCCTCTTGGAGGTGATAATAAAACTTCTGCATCAGCTCGATCAACGTTATCCAAAGTATTAATTTCTTCACCGTCTGTATTCCAAAGCTCATACAAACCCCCTACTTCTTCTCCTAAAGATTTAGCTGGAGGTCCATCAATATTAATAATTGATTTACCTTCTCTGTTGTGGCCCGTAACTATTCTTCTCATGATCTCCCCCGCATAAATTAATTCTTTATTATATTTAATATATCTTTTAACTCTTCAATAATTTTAAAATTAATAGAATCTTCTTTTTTTGAATTCTCTAATCTAGCTTTAGCGCCTTTTATTGTCATACCGCCTTCATTCAAAAGGTTTTTTATTTTTATTAAATTGATAATATCTTTTTGTTGATAAAGTCTTCTGTTGCCTGACCTTTGTATAGAAAAGATAGATTCAAATTCTTTTTCCCAATATCTTAAAGTATGCGTTTCTACCTGACAGACCGCAGAAACTTCTTTGATAGTAAAATATTTTTTGTTAGGAATTTGGCTAAGATCATAATCCATAGATTAAAGACTTTTTCTCAACTTTCTGCCAGCTTTAAAACTAACAACATTTCTTGCTGAAATTGTGTGTTCTTTTCCGGTTCTAGGATTTCTTCCAGGTCTGCTTTTTTTATGAGTAACTGAAAAATTTCCTAAACCGGGAAGTTTAACTTCTTCTCCATTTTGTAAAGCAGTAGATATCTCTTCAAAAAAAGCTTCCACAATCATAGAGCAATCTTTTTTAGGTAAGCCCATTTTATCATTTAAATAATTAACTAGTTTTGCTTTGGTTAGTGACATCTTATTAGGTTCTTAATTCAACTTTGTATTTGTTTTTTAAATTGTTCGTAATATCTGAAACGAGAGAATCTATATAAAGATCATCTAAAGTTCCTTTTTTAGACTGCCAAGTAATTCTAAAAGCAAGACTTTTTGAAGTCTTAGATAAATCTCCGCCTTTATATAAATCAAATAATTTAATGTCGGTCAAATCTTTGCCTGAATTTACCTTAATTTCTTTTTCTATGTCACTAAAATTCAATTCATTGGGAACTATGAAAGCCAAGTCTCTTTGTACTTGAGGATATTTTGAAGGCTCAGTAAGCTTGACCTTTTTTTCATTGAATAATTCTAAGGAATCAATTTCAAAATAAAAGAAGGATTTTTTTAAATCTACTTTTTTTATTACCGTTGGGTGAATCTCTCCAAAAGATCCAATCCTCGTATTATTTTTATGAATATCAGCTGAGATCTTTGGATGCAAGAGCTTAAAGGTTGAAGGTTTAAACGAAATTTTTTCTACTGATGAAAAATCTAATAATTTTAAAATTAATTCTTTTAGACTATAAAAATCAAAGGTTTCTGAATTATTCCAAGCTTTCTTTTTTTCCTGATCATAAATCAATCCTGCAATTTTATTTTTTTCCGTAATTTTTTTTTCATTTGAAAAGACTTTTCCTTCTTCAAAAATTTTAAGATAAGAAGCTCCTCTTTTTGAATTTGAGATTAAATTATTAATCAACCCTGGGATTAAACTTGTTCTCATAGAATTCAAATTTTCATTAATGGGGTTTTGAATCATTATCATATTCTTTGAAAGATTAAGTTTTGTTTGAAGTTGATCGTCAACAAAAGAGTAATTAATTACTTCTTGAAAGTTTTGATTAGCAATGAATTTTTTAAGATTTAGTGTTTTCTCATAGGAAGTTTTTGAAAAGTCCTGAAAAGATGATCTAACTTTTTTCAAAGGCAATTTATCATATCCAACCAGCCTAGCAACTTCTTCAACCATATCCGCTTCTATTTCAAGATCAAATCTATGACTTGGAGGTTTAAGTTTTATTAGCGGATCTCCTGGCCCTGAAGATGAAGAAATTTCTAAAAAATTTAGAGATTTTTTTACTTCGGATATTTTTAGTGAAGTGCCAAGTTTATTATTTAAAGCTGAGATCGAAAGATTGATCGGCTTTCTGCTAGGTAAGAATTTTTTAAAAACAACTTCTTTAAAATTAGAGCAAGTTCCACCTACGTATTTTTGAATCAAGCTAGCAGCTAACTGCAAAGCTTTTTTTTGTAGTTCAAAATCTACACCTCTTTCAAACCTTTGCGAAGCATCCGTTTGAATTCCATATTTTCTTCCTTTGCCTCTAATAAAACTAGGAGAAAAGAATGCAGACTCTAAAATAACTGAGTTTGTTTCTATGTCTACGGATGAACCCAAGCCACCCATTACTCCAGCAAGTGCTAAGGGATTTTTTTCATCTGCAATTAACAAACAATCATCTGTTAGGTTTATTTTTTGATCATCTAATAAAGTGATTTTTTCATTTTTATTTGCAAATCTAACTTGGAGTTCCCCATTAATTTTATTTGCATCAAAAGCATGCATTGGCTGGCCGATATCTAACATTACGTAATTTAATAAATCTACAATGGGATTAACTGAGTTTATACCCGCATTTTCCAGACGAAAGTTGATAGATTCCGGTATTTTTTTTAATTTTCCCTTTGTATCTTTTAACGAAAAATTAGATATTTCCATCAAGCAATATCTAGGACAGGCTTCCGGTTCTTTTACATTAACTTTTTTTTTCGGCTTTCCTGCGAAATCAATCGAGAAAGTTTTTTCTTTTTTTAATTTTATTTGTTCATCTGCAGCGATTTCTCTTGCGACACCAAGAACACTAAAACAATCACCTCTATTAGGAGTTAAATCTATGTCTATAGAATAATCTTTTTTTATTGGATCTATAGAGTCAACTTCTAGGCCTAACATAGTCAATTGCTCGCCAAGTTTAGTAATATTTTTTTTATTGCCTAATTTTTCTTCAAGGTGAGATTTGAGAATTTTCATAATTATGATTGTGAAATTAATCTTATGTCATTTTCAAATAATAGACGCATGTCTTCCATCTCGTAATCCAGCTTTGCCATTCTTTCAATACCGAGACCAAAAGCAAAACCTGAATACTTATTCGGATTCACTCCTGCTTCTTTTAAAACATTTGGATGCACCATTCCGCAGCCCATTATTTCTAACCATCCTTTTTTATCCATGATGTCTACTTCTGCCGAAGGCTCAGTAAAAGGAAAATACGATGGTCTGAATCTTACCTCTAAATCTTTTTCAAAAAAATAATTTAAAAAATCTGTTAACTCTTGTTTTAAGTTTCCGAAATTTACATTTTCATCTATTAACAGGCCTTCTATTTGATGAAACATTGGCGTATGAGTTTGGTCTGCATCACTTCGATAGACTTTTCCTGGACAAATAATTTTTAAAGGAACATTTCTTTTGTTGATTGCCCTAATTTGAACCGGGGAAGTATGCGTTCTCAAAAGAGTCTGTACATCAACATAAAATGTATCATGCATATCTCTAGCAGGATGATCTTTTGGAATGTTTAAAGCATCAAAATTATAATACTCGCTCTCTATTTCTGGCCCATCTTCTATTAAGTATCCTCGAGCAGAGAAAAACTCACATATTTTATTTATCGTCTTAGTGATTGGATGAAGATTTCCAGTTTGAATCTCGCTTGAAGGCAAAGATATGTCTATAGAATCTTTTTCTAAAATTGCTTCTATTTCTTTAGATTCAATTTTTTCAATTAATATTTTGCTCTGGCTTTCAAATAACAATCTCAATTCATTGATTACTTTCCCAGCTTTCGGTCTTTCTTTTTGAGACAGTTTTCCTAGATTTTTAGAAAGAAGCGAAATTTTCCCCTTCTTCCCGAGATATTTAACTTTTATATCTTGGAGTTCTTTAGAGCTTGATACTTTATTTAAATCTTGAAGTAATTGCTTTTTAAGCGGTTGCAAATCCATAGCATATATTATGCTGCATTTTGCTTAGCGATTGCGACCAAATCAGCAAAAGCTTTTTCATCTTCAGCCGCCATATCTGCTAATACTCTTCTATCAAGATCGATATTGGCTTTTTTTAAAGCATTCATAAAAACACTATAAGAAAGACCATTGGCTCTAGCAGCAGCATTAATTCTAACTATCCAAAGTGCACGAAAAGTTCTTTTCTTAACTCTTCTATCTCTATAAGCATATTGACCTGCTTTGGTAACAGCTTGCTTTGCAACTTTAAAAGTCCTGCTTCTAGCACCTCTGTATCCTTTAGCTAATTTTAAAATTTTCTTGTGTCTGGCTTTAGCTGTAACACCACGTTTTACTCTAGACATTTTATGATTTCTCCTTGAACATTCTCTTCACCAGCTTTACGTCTCCAGGAGCTAAGGCTGCTGTTCCTCTTAGTTGACGCTTAGACTTTGTTGTCATCTTGGTAAGAATGTGACTTTTATTCGCATGCTTTCTTTTTAGACCAGATCCAGTTTTTTTAAATCTTTTAGCTGCGCCGCTATGGACTTTTATTTTTGGCATTTTAATTCTTCTTTTTTAGTGGGCTCAATAACATTACTAGTTGTCTACCTTCCGAAATAGGTTCCTGTTCTACTCCAGCTATTTCGCTGAGGTCAGATTCTACTCTTTTTAACAACCTAAGTCCTATATCTTTATGAGCTAATTCTCTTCCTCTAAATCTCATGGTAATTTTTGTTTTATCGCCATCGCTTAAAAATTTAATGATATTTCTCATTTTAATCTGATAATCATTTTCATCGGTTCCGGGTCTAAATTTAATTTCTTTTAACTGAGTCTTTTTAGTCCTTTTCTTAGAAGCAGTCTTTTGTTTCTTTAAATCGAATAGATGCTTTCCATAATCCATTAATTTGCATACCGGAGTATCTAGATCATCATTCATTTGAACTAAATCTAAGCTTGCCGATTTAGCTTTATCCATAGCTTCATCAATGCTTTTAATTCCCAATTGCTCGCCTTCAGCAGAAATTAATCTTACTTTTGACGCTTTAATGAATTGATTTATCGGGTGCTTATTTTTTTTCTCATAAGCTCTTCTTGGCTGAGCCATAAATTAGACCAAAGTCCATAAAGTAATGTTCAATCAAACCTCCTTTGATTTAATTATCTTATCTAGAAGTTTTTTAAATTCTTCTAGAGTTAAACTCCCCAAATCTTCTCCTTTTCTTGTCCTAATAGAGACTGAGTTATTCTCAACTTCTCTATCACCGACAATTAATTGAAAAGGTATCCTTTGTATAGAGTGATCGCGGATTTTATAAGTGATCTTCTCATTCCTCAAGTCTAATTTGACTCTAAAACCCCAAGAAGAGAGTTTTTTTTCATATTCTTGGGCTTTTTCGACATGTTTTTCGGAAATATTCATAATCACTGCTTGAATAGGAGCCAACCAAATTGGGAAACTTCCGTCGTATTCTTCTATTAAAATACCAATGAATCTTTCAAAAGAACCTAAAATTGCTCGATGAATCATCACCGGATGATGTTTTTCACCGTCATCTCCAACATAATTTGCTTCCATTCTTTCAGGTAAAATGAAGTCAGCTTGAAAAGTTCCACATTGCCATTCTCTATCCAAAGCATCGGTTAAGATGAAATCTAGTTTTGGACCATAAAAAGCTCCATCTCCTTCAGCAATTTCATATGAAAGACCTAAATTTTTAATAGCAGACTCTAAAGAAGACTCTGCTTTATCCCAAACTGCATCTGAGCCGACTCTTACCTCTGGACGAGTTGAAAGCTTAATATCAAATTTTGTAAAGCCTAATTGAGAATATACTTTTGATAACAACTCTATAAAACTTTTAGTTTCTTCTTGAATTTGATCTTCAGTACAAAAAATATGTCCATCGTCTTGGGTAAATCCACGAACTCGCATTAGGCCATGAAGGGTTCCTGATGCTTCGTATCGATGGCATGATCCAAATTCTGCAAGACGCAGGGGCAGATCTCTATAAGATTTCAATCCTTGGTTATAAACCTGAACATGACAAGGACAGTTCATCGGTTTTAAAGCATTGGTTCTTTTTTCATTGGCATGTTCCTCATCTATTTCTGTGATGAACATATTTTCTCTATACTTTTCCCAATGACCAGATTTCTCCCAAAGCTTTCTATCTACTACTTGAGGCGTTTTAATTTCTTGATAGCCAGAATCTATTTGTTCGTTTCTAATAAAATCTTCCAAGATTCTATAAACAGCCCACCCTTTAGGATGCCAAAAAACCATACCAGGAGCTTCTTCTTGAAAATGAAATAGGTCATATTTTTGACCCAATTTTCTATGATCTCTTTTCGAAGCCTCTTCGATATTATTTAAATGCTTTTTTAATTCTTTTTCACTATTCCAAGCAGTTCCATAAACTCTTTGGAGCATTTTATTTTTCGAATCGCCTCTCCAATAAGCCCCAGCAACATGAGTTAATTTGAAGGCTTTTATATGAACCATTGAATTTACATGTGGTCCACGACACATATCAATATATTCATCATGGTGATAAAGGCCTACTGTTTCATCATCTGAGATATCTTTTAATATTTCTAACTTGTAGGACTCCTTTCTTTCTTTGAATATTTTTTCAGCTTCTTTTTTTGGAACAACTTTTTTAATAACTTGATATTTAGTTTCTGCTAGCGATTTCATTCTCGACTCTATAGCAGTTAAATCATCTTGAGTTAAAGAATGTTTTAGATCTATGTCGTAGTAAAAACCGTTATCTATTGTTGGCCCGATAGCCATTTTAGCTTCTGGAAATAATTGCTTGAGAGCATGGCCAAACAAATGAGCACAACTGTGCCTAATAATTTCCATGCCTTCTTCATCAACATTTCTAATTATTTCAATGGACGAATCTTTTTCAATTAAGTCGGATGCATCTACTAAATTTCCATCAATCTTACCCGCTACAGTTGCTTTAGCTAGCCCTGGACCAATAGACAAGGCTAAATCCTCTACGGAAATAGAATTTTCAAAAGATTTAACGGAATTATCAGGAAGAGTTATTTTTATCATAGCTTTGGCCTATACGAGGAGCCTTAAACGTTATTATAGCTCAATGCTATGGAGATAAAAAATATCTTTCCCAGGCATTTTGCTCATTTTTAATAAATTTTTCTCTTTGATGGGTTCTAAAATCTCCTTCTTTCCACAATTCTATAGATTCAGGCTTGATTAAATATAATCCGCAATGCTCAGGGCGTTTTGGATTTTCGCCGCTATCTAAAAAAATCTTAGTTTTACTGTCTATTTCTGCTTGTAAAACATCATAAGATTCTATCTTTTCGCTTTGTTGAGATACTATTGCTGCAACTCTTGATTGCAGCGCTCTTGAATTAAAATAATCATCAGATTCTTCTTTAGAAAGCATGTCTACACTTCCTTCAATTCTTATTTGTTCCTTTAGTTCACGCCACCAAAAATTAGCAGCAATATGTTTATTTTTTGCTAAATCTTTTCCTTTTTTGCTTTTAAAATTAGTATAAAAAACCAACCCTTTATCGTTTATTTTCTTTAAAAGCACCATTCTAGAAGAAGGTTTATTATTGATATCTACTGTTGATATGCTCATCGCATTCCAATCAATAAGGTTCATTTCTTCTGATTTTTTAAGGATATCTGCAACTTTAGCTAAAGGTTCAGAATTTATATTGTTTTCAATTATCAATTTATTTTCTTAAAACCCAATAATCTAAAGAAAAATATTTTCCCGGTCCAAAAATTAAGATTGTAAAAAGCAGAATCAAATAAGTAACTGACATCTCTACTCCACTAGCATCAGCATTCCAGCCATTAGGCCAATGGTAATAAGCCGCAACCATCATTGTAAAGATAAGTGGCAATGCAACCCATCTTGAAAACAAACCAACTAAAAGAAAAATGGCACCGCCTGCTTCAGCAAATATTGCAAGCCAGCCAAAGAAATAAGGCAATATAAAATTTAAGTTGTCTTGACCACCAGGACCCAGAAACTCAGCAAACCTGTCAATATTCGGCGAGCCGTTTTTCCAAACTATCTTGCCGTAACCAGCAAACCAAAACACAAAAGCTAAATACAACCTGATAGATAAAAGAATTAAAAAATCAAAGACATTTAAACTTAAAAGTTTTTGATTGAAGCTTCTAAAAAAATTCATGATTCAAAGTATCATTTTTTTAGTTTCTTTTCCAATTCCTCATAAGCCTCTTGAATTTCAATAAATTTATTTTTAGCTTTTTCAATTAACTCTTCAGGCAAACCTTTCGAAATAAGTGTGTCTGGATGAAATTCTTTTCTTTTTTTTAAATAAGTTTTTCTTATCTCAGCGAAACTCATACTTTCATTTACGCCTAGAACTTGATAATGGTTTTTTATATTAGAAACATACTTTTCGTAAAGTTGATCAAAAACTGCCTGCGGAATTTTAAAAATTTTAGGAACTCTTTTTAGTATTTTTTCTTCTTCAGGATGCAGCTCATCGTCGGCCATAGCCAATTCGAATAATAATTCATAAAAAATTAATAAAGAATTTGGACTTTGTTTTAATAAAGAATAAAGTTGGTTGGCATAATCATCAAAAGAAACATTATCGTCTTTAGCTTTTTGAAAAATATTAATTGCAAAATTTCTTTGCTCCTCCTGTAAATTGAATTTTGAGGATATAAAATCTTCAATTTTATTTATTTCTTCTTTTGATACCACGCCATCTGCTTTGGCTATTTTTGCTAAACAAGCAAATAATGCAGCAAAAAAAGCTACTTGATGATCAAAGTTATTAGGATTTCTTCGACGATTTCTATTTTCTCCCATTCTTGAACCAACTACGCTTCCGACAAGAGCGCCGATAGGTCCTAAAAAAGTAAACCCAACAAATCCACCAACTATTCCACCAAATAAGCTCATAAAAATTAATTTAGATATTAAAAAAAACTTCTTTCAATGGTATTCTAAACCTAGGGGAACAATATGTCAGAAAATAAAAATCTTTTACCTGCAGTAGATTATCTAATTTTACCTGATAAAGGTCAGCCTTATTTAGAAGGTCATCAATGTCAAAATTGTGGAGCCATCTACTTGGGAGAAAGAAGTGTTTGTTCTAAATGCTTCGCCAGAGATAGTATTTCAAAAATTAAATTAAGCGATACTGGAACTCTTTACTCTTATTCAATTGTTTATAGATCTTTTCCAGGTATAGATGTTCCTTATATTTCAGCGTTAGTGGATCTAGACGGTGGCGGAACAGTCAAAGGAAATTTAATTAACGTAGATCCAGATCCAGAAAACGTTGATTTTGGGATGAAAGTTAAAGTTGTTTATGACGATGCTCTTGGTAGAAAAGATTCAGAAGGTAATTCATATTTGAGTTATTTTTTTGAACCGGCTTAAATATTGATTATAAAAAAAGGAGAAGAAAAATGAGTGATGTATATGTATTGGGTGTGGATATGATCAAATTTGGTAGGTTCCCAGACAGAACCGTGCCAAACATAGGTGCAGAAGCTGCTTTAATGGCTTTGGATGATGCAGGTTTAACCATTAAAGACATGCAAGCAATGTATTGCGGAAATCTCGGGCAAGCAAACGCCATGGTTGGGCAAAGAATTCTTCAAGAAATTGGGCAGACTGGTATTCCAGTTGTTAATTGTGCAAATGCTTGTGCAACGGGAGCTACCGCATTTAGAGAAGCGTGGATGTCAATAAAAGCTGGTATGTATGATGTTGTCTTGGCCGTTGGAGTTGAACAAATGGGTAAAGGTCTTTTGGGAACAGGTGGCAGTGGCGATGGAATTCCTAAGGAAGGCTTAATAGGATCAGGAACTATGCCGTGTGTATTTGCTGAAGCCGGCATGGAACACTCCAGTAAATACGGCACAACTTTTGAACAGTTTGCAAAAATATCGGTAAAAAACCATCATCATTCGACCTTAAACCCCAAAGCAATGTACCAAATAGAAACACCGCTGGACGATGTGATGAATGCTGAAATGATTTCATATCCAAATACAAAACTAATGTGCTCGGTAAATGTTGACGGCTCAGCTGCAGCTGTTTTAGTTTCAGAAAAAAAGGCCAAAGAATTAGGCATGGGCAGAGCTATCAAAGTTAGGGCTTCGGCTTTGGCAAGTGACCCTTATACCGATAGAGATTTAGTCATGCCTGATGTAAATTCATGCACAAGAATTGCTGTTAAAGAGGCATATGAGCAAGCGGGTTTAGGCGCTGAAGATATAAATCTAGTGGAGTTACACGATTGCTTCGCGACTGCTGAGATGTTGCATTATGAGAATCTTGGTTTATGCAAAGATGGTGATGCCGGTAAAATGATTGACGATGGTGACGTCGAGCTAGGCGGGAGAATTCCTGTGAATGTTTCTGGAGGCCTCCTTTCTAAAGGTCACCCTTTAGGTGCTACAGGAATAGCAAATATCTATGAAGTCTGCACCCATTTGAGAGGCGAAGCTGGCAAAAGACAAGTTGATGGAGCAAAAATTGGCATGACTCACGTCATTGGTCTGGGAACTGCTTGTGCAATCCATATCTTAGAAAAAACTTAATCTTGTTAATTGGTATAACCGGAGATACGCATAACAATTTAAAAAATATTTCAAAGATATGTGAAATATTTAATTCTTTGCAGGTAGATCTTGTCATCCACACTGGTGACATTACCCTTCCAAAATCTTTAAGAGCTTTTAAAGCTCTCAATGCCAAACTTATTGGAGTTTATGGAAACAACGATCAAGAAGAAAAAAAGGATTTAATGAAAGCAGCCACAGAATTTAATTGTTCTTTTTATGATGAACCCTATTGTTTAAAGCTGAACGGGGTTTCTGTATGTATAATTCATCATCCTGAATTGATTAATGAAAAAATGTTAGATTCTTCAGACGCAATCGTTCATGGGCATACTCACAAATACAGAGATGAAACATTGGAAGAAACGCTTATTTTTAACCCTGGAGAATGTGCTGGTTTGTTAAAAGGAAAAAATAAAGTAGGTTTGATACAAACAGAAAATCTTAAAACTGAAATTGTTCAGTTTTGATTAAAAAAATTGATAGGGTAAAAAATGGTAACTTTTAAAGGCATAGAATTAGAAACCAATGACGTTTCTTTCAGACCAACGCTAATAACAGAGGCTTGTGCTGAAGTTGTAAATTTTAAAGGAAAGCAAATACTTGATCTTGGTTGCGGTATTGGTCCTTTAGCAATATATTTTGCTTTAAATGGCGCCAAAGAAGTAACTGCGTCTGATATTTATGACGAACACTTAAATCTAACATCGGTTAATGCTAAAAAAAATAATGCTGATATAAAAATAATCGAATCTGATTTGTTCGAAAATATTTCAGAACAATACGAAGTTATTAGCTGTGATGTTTCAGGAGTAGAAGAAAAAATAGCTGAAGTTACTGGTTGGTTTCCTGATGGAGTTCCAAAAGCAGATAGCACTGGAGCGAATTTGATAATTAAAGTCATTCAAGATTCCTTAAACTATCTTAAAAATGATGGTGAATTATATATATGTGCTACTTCTTTTTCGGATATTGTAGAGATAGAAAAAACCATAAAAGAGAGTTATGGAAGTTCATGGGAAAAAGTATATTCTGAAGAAGTGCCTTTTTCTAAAAGATTAAGAAGAAATATAGATTTGCTTAGTTTTAATGATTACATAATTAAAAAAAACGACACTTTTTTTTGGCAAATCTTCATCTATAAACTAAAAAAAATTAATTAGTTTTTTTTAATTTTTTTTGTAAAAAATAATACAAAAAGCTTAATAACTGCAGAAAAAAAATAGAGACTATCAGAGGTCTGAGCAACCTGTTTATTCCATTTGATTCAACAATGGAAAGCTCTAAAAATAAAATAGAAAAAATGGGTGCCAAGTTATAGCTTTCTGGTTTTACAAACCATATTGCTCCAAAAAATCCAAATAATACTGGCGTAAAAAAATAAACTAGAAATTTATTTTTGATCGCTTTTATAAAAAAATAACAAGTTCCTATTAAAAATAAATAATAGAGCAACCAAAAAAACATCATCTTATTGTCATTTCATTCAAGAAGGCATCTAAATCAACTTTGTCTCTAAAGAATTTATCAAGGTTCTTTTCATCTAAATTACTTAAATTCATTTCTTTGGTTAAATCCTTTAATTTATTATCCTTAAAAATATGCGAAGGAGGAATATCTTTCATGCTTGCCTGCTTTTCTCTCCATAAAAAAATGTCTTTTGTTAATTTAGATACATTTTTTAATTTTTTAAGTCTAGAAACATGCAGGTCTTGATTGCCAAGAGAAGATTCTTTTTTTGAATATTGAAGGGCTTTTTGATCCAGTGATAAGTTCTGTAAAATTTTAATTTGTTTATTGTAGATTTCAATTAAAAAATTAACATCATCTGCAGCATATTCCATTTGGTCATTGCTAAAAGGTCTTTTAAGCCAATTTGAGTTTGTTTCAGATTTATTCAAAGAAAAATTAAAGTATTTTTTTACAATCGAGGCATAATTTTTTATGTCCCCTCCATGAATTATTTTTTCAGCTACCTGAATATCATAAACATTTTTAACTTTGATATTTAAATTGGTATATAAAACCGTGGTGTCGCTTCTAGAAGAATGAAAAACAATCAATCGCTCTTGGTCCTCTAAGATATTTTTTAGATTTTTTAGATTTTTTAGATTTTTACACTGTAAACAATCAATTAAAAAAATTTTATCTTTCGTGGCAATTTGAAGCAGAGATAGAATGGGAAAATAAGTAGTTCGCCAATCAAATTCCGTATCGATGCCCAGTATGCTTTCATTTTCTAAAGAACAAATTAAAAAATTAAGATCATCCTCTGAATCTATTAGATAGATTGTTTTTTTATTTTTTAGGTAAAACCCTAATTTTTTTAAAATACCTATCAAAATTACTTGGTCTTTAGATAATTTTTTATCTTGGATTTCATTATAGGATCTTTCATGGCAAATTCTAAATTAGCTAAAATATATTCAGCATTATCTCCACAGTCAAATATATCTCCCTCCAAAGGAAAAGCATTTACTTTCTTTCCGTCTTTTATGTAATGGTCTATCGCATCGGTTAATTGAATTTCATTGGATTTATCTGGCTTCACTTTTGAAAGATATGTAAAGAAATCATTATTAAATATATATCTACCGGCCGCATATAAATTAGACGGAGCTTTTTTTATCGAAGGCTTTTCAATCATTTTTTCAATTAATCCAAGCCCCGGCAATTTGGAATTCTTTTTGACTTGAGCAATTCCATATTTTGAAATATCTGCTTTTTTTGCCTTGCCGAGTAGGACAGAAGAAGTCTCTCTGCTTTTCATAAGTTTAATCTTCATCTCCTTTAGCGAATCTCCAGCATTGCCATTATCTTTGCTAATGAGCATGTCCGGCAATATAACGGCAAAGGGTTCTTTGCCTACTAATCTTTTGGCACAAAGAATTGCATGCCCCAGGCCCTTGGCTTCTCCTTGTCTAATGCTTTGCATAGAAACATTTAGTTTTGATACAGCTTGTATTTCTTTCAACATTCCTCTTTTTACTCTTTTTTCTAGAGTTGCTTCTAATTCAAAGCTTTTATCAAAGTGATTTTCAATGGAATACTTGCTTGAATGCGTCACCAAAATGATTTCTTTAAATCCTGCATAAATTGCCTCTTCGACAATGTATTGAATGATTGGTTTATTTAATACAGGAAGCATTTCTTTTGGAATTGCCTTTGTTGCTGGAAGCATCCTGGTGCCTAAACCAGCTACAGGAATTACTATTTTATTAATTTTTTTCATTAAATATAGAAGTGAGTTATTTTTTAAAGATAATCAAAAGAAAACTTTTATAAATTTAGATGATCTTACTGGTTTTCTTTGTCGATGATAAGGGTATTTATCGCAAGCCATAAAGTATTTAAGAAGTTCTACCTACTGAGTAAGAGGCTAAAGTATTAAAAACGTAACCTCTTACCTATTTCTTAACAACCTCATTAGCCCGCCTACCCCATATTTTGGATTTGAATCAAAAAAATGTGCAAGAAGTGTAAGTCGATAACTGGAGCAGCCTAAAGAAACCTGTCGATTCGTATGAAGCGTAGTGTTACCAATAAATAGTAAAGGGGAGTAATCATGGAAATCATCAACAATAGGCTTATGTTTTTTAGCAAAATGCTCCATGCCTTCTTTCGACGCAAAACGTTTATGATATGCTTTTCCTAAAAAATTACTAATTTCGCTTGTTGGTGCTTTCCTAGCATTTGGGAAGTAAATTATCTCTCCTGCAGTACCTCTACTTGCTGGTTTAGGAATTTTAATAGGCAACACCATTGTGAATAGATGCGAGTCAAAATGAGCCCTAAACATCTCTTTCGAATTTCCAGGTTCGATGCGCCGCGCTATATGGTATTGTTCGATATATCTCCCTTGTATCCAAACACATCCTTCGCAATTTCAAAAAGCTTGGGTGCTAAATATAGGTCTAGACCGAGATTCTGCAAAAACGTTTGATGACTGAGACATAATTCTACAAAAGTATTATCGTTCATTTCAGCATTAATATTTTTGGCTATCTTATCCAATCCAAATTTTTCTAGTGAAGGTAATTTTACATAGCCATCCTTTAAAAGTTTAGCTAGCCTACCATCGATATCGTGCCAATAATCTAAATTTTTCATTATAGTGAATCTTCCTTTTTAAGATTAAATTAAAGTTCTAGTTATAAGTCTGTAAAAAACTTCTTCATATCAATATTAGGTGAAGCAACCGCAATGACCGTCAGAAAGATAAGCTTAAAATATAAACCAATCGATTTGTTTTTGACATACCATTTTTCTAATATAGCCTTATTGCGCAAGCGATGGATTAAATCAGATGCGATATAACTGAAGGCTACCGTTACTAAAACTTTCATAGCAATAATCCAGAAACTATACAATTCAGCGCTGACAAACTAGTTTATCTCCTGATGAAATAAAAAATCTTTTTATAAATCCCAAATCCAAA
Source organism: Gammaproteobacteria bacterium (assembly GCA_045564455.1). Classification (GTDB taxonomy): domain Bacteria; phylum Pseudomonadota; class Gammaproteobacteria; order Magnimaribacterales; family AG-339-G14; genus CASICS01. The sequence goes on along the minus strand of JBJLHG010000001.1, from coordinate 1,645 downwards.
CATTTTAACGGCAATACGAACTGACAATGCAAACCAGTTTTCGAGGGAGTTAATGAGGTTCTCATTGCTACGATGACGGAAGAAAACTTATTTCGTGTTTGATATATGCAAAACCGAAACGCCTGGCTACCATGTCATCGGTTGCTCTATAATTAACAAGGTAGTCATTAATATTCGTAATTTCAAATCCAGCTTTTGACATACGAGACCAGAGATACCAATCTTCAAAAAAAGGCATCTCCTGATAACCACCACTGACAATACTGAACTAATCTTAAAAGCTGCTGCTGGATGATTTATTGGATTTCGGTAAGGAAGTCTCTTCCTTATATGGTCTGCACCAATAGGAACAGCTCTTTCAGAGAACACTTTACCATTCGCATCTATCTCCTTCATATGACAACTTACTAGGTCGACATGATTCCGGCATAAGTAGTCTCTTGTTACCTCAAATCTTCTCTCAGCATTAATATCATCCGCATCAAATCTAATTACATATTCAAATTCGTCACCTATACAATTTAAAGCTAGCTGTAAGGCAGCTGCGAGACCCTGATTATCAGGGTTTCGAATAAGCCTCATATCTAAATCATCAAATAATACTAAAACTTCTTCTAACTGAATGGAGATTGGCCCATCAACAACCAAGATAATAGGAAGTGCTAGTGTTTGGCTTCGGAGTGACTCTAGGCAATAACGCAGATACTCAGGCTTGTCCCCATTATATAGAGCGCCTAATGCACAAATTTTAATCTTAACGTTTAGTGTCATGCCAATATACTTTTCTTCTTGTAATGATTCTTTTACAAACTTTTCATCTTCTTCAAATTCAACAAGATATATTTTCTTTTTCATAAACGCAAATAAGCATAGAGAAATCAAAGCGATTTATATATTTTTTACACATATGTTTATTTTTTTAAAGGCCTATCTCTTTAAAATAGCATCTATCAATAATTCAAATTTATTTGATATTATTTTTTTAGAATATTTTAATTTATATTCTTGCATTCCTGCATCTGATAAATTTTTCCAAAGAGATCTGTCGTAATATATTCTTTTAATAATTTTTGAAATCTGATTTACGCGATTTACTATCAAACCTCCTGGGAGCGATTTTGCACTTCCAACATTAGTAGAAATAAAAGGGGTGCCAGCCGACATTGACTCTAAAAGGGTAATCGGAAGCGCTTCAGTTATTGAGCATAAAATTAAGAACTTACTTCTTGACAATTCCTTTTGAATGTCGAAACCATGCGAGTCTATAAACTCTACCCTATTTTGGAGTGTTTTTTGTTTAACTTTTTTTACACACTTATTAAAATAATTTCCCTCGCATTTTCCTATGAACTTAATTTTTATCTCTTTTGGAAATGATTCAATAAAATTTATCAATTCTAGTTGATTCTTTATATGCGAAAAATATCCAATAACTATGCATTGATTAAGTCGATCATTATATTCAATATAATTTTTAGATTCATGATGAGCTGTATTCAAAAGCTCTTTAACATCAATTCCAATAGATAAAGCTCGATCTCTGTCATAAAACCTTTTGGACGTTGTTTCCATAGATAGAGTTGTTAAAAAATTAATAGAATCTAAAACTTTTTTAAATTTATTAAGTAAATATGGAAGCCAGGAT